>JBBQXF010000128.1:0-13516 GCA_038209965.1 Cytophagales bacterium
GTTAATGATAAAATGGTTTGCTTTGAAATAGAAAGCTGAGGCAATTGTCATAGCGGCTGAACCTGCAAATGGTTCAATAAGTCTATTAAACTCGTCAGGATAGAACCGCATAATTTGGTCTGCCAAGTTGCGTTTGCTGCCCTGATATGGAATTGGGTGTGGTAATTTCATTTTTAAGAATTTTCTGGTAAAATGTAACGAAAGAAATGTCTATTTTTACTCATCTGTTTATTCTTTATGATGGCGCAGAATTACCCCCAACATCCTTATAAACGCAACCCATGCGTCAAATTACCCAAGCACCTGGACTTGTCACCCGCCCATGTGCACTGCCGGGATTGTAGGCTAAATTACGCGTTTTTTTTAAACCAGCTAACTTTCTCAATAAATTTTAACTGACCAGAACCGCCCCAAGCCGCCCGGGCGCAACCTATCGGTGGCTTGGGGAGATTGGCCCGGCTTTATCGGCCAAACCTTCACTGGGCAGGAGGGAAGCTGGCGGGCATAAAAAAAGCTATTGGGCAATAAAACTGCCCAATAGCCCGAGAAACCGAAAATGAAAACAACACAGCGGTTGCTGACGGAATCGAACCGTCGTGGGAGGCTTTGCTGGCCTCTGCCTTTAGCCACTCGGCCAAACAACCGGAAAAGAAAGCTAACGGACGGTAAAACTGCCCGACAGCTTGGTAACCTGAAAAGTCATAGTCTTTATCGGTCGGCACAAGGCAGTAACCCCCTGCACGATCTGGTGCAGGCAAATCATTGTAGGCCCTGAAGGCTCACCAACCGCGTTATCTTTGGGTTGACCCGCGCTGCCTAATCGGGCTGGGGCGTGGTGCGCAAATAGGGCTTGATGATCTGGTGCCCCTTGGGAAACTTGGCCGGAATGTCCTCGGTTTTGACCGCCAAAGTCACAATCACATCATCGCCCTGCTGCCAGTTGGCCGGAGTGGCCACGCTGTACTTGGCGGTCAATTGCAATGAATCGATCACCCGCAAGATCTCGTCGAAATTGCGGCCCGTGGAAGCTGGGTAGGCCAGGGTCAACTTGATTTTGTGATCTGGCCCAATCACGAACACCGAGCGCACCGTCAAGTTCTCAATGGCATTGGGATGGATCATGTCATACAAATGGGCGATGCTCCGATCGGGATCGGCAATCAGCGGGTAGTCCAACTCGGTGTGCTGGGTCTCGTTGATGTCCTTGATCCATTCGTGATGGGAGCCGATTGGATCCACACTGAGGGCAATGGTTTTGACATTGCGCTGGGCAAACTTGTCGCGGTATTTGGCCACGGTCCCCAGTTCGGTGGTGCATACGGGCGTAAAGTCGGCTGGATGTGAGAAAAACACGACCCAACTGCTGCCTGCCCACTCGTAAAAATCGATTTCTCCCTCGGTGGTCTGGGCTTTGAAATTGGGGGCGAGATCGCCTAGTCTAAGTGCCATAAAAATTTGTGTGGTAACGTTTAGAAAATGGGAATAAAATAGGATGATCAATTGATCGACTTGCAACAAACAATGACCATTCCTAGTATTTCGGGATTGATTGGTCAATTTCATCGGCATAGGCCAAAATGCCGCCCTTGAGGTTGTACAAGTTGTCAAAGCTAAAGAAACTCTGCAACTGCAAAATGGCTTGGGCACTCCGTTTACCGCTCCGGCAATAAATGATCACTTGCCGATAGGGCGAAATGCGATCGGCCTGATCCAGCAACGACGCTAAGGGGATTAGCTCCCCGGCCAAATTGGCAAAACTATGTTCGTTTGGCTCGCGCACATCGATCAATTGAAAATCGGCCCCGGCTTTCCGAAGCTGCACAAACTCTTGGACGGTAATTTCTTTGACTGCAATAGACATGGGAATGAATTTTTAGTAACTTGGTGAATCAAAAGCCTATAGATGAATGAGCTGGACGACCAGCTAAGCTGAACCAGCCTGTGGAATCGGCACTTGGGCCAACTAACCGAGCATGGGACTAAAGCGGAAAAAAATATTTGCCTCCTGTTTTTGATAGATTATAAATCGCCAATAGAGAAAATATCCCTGATCAGTAAGATCAACAACTCGGACATCGAACCGACCATGCAGTCAGCAAAAAGGGTGGCGAAACCTCCGGGCGAATACCGGGCGCGGTAATCCGGGCAAATGGGCAGAAGAAAGCTTGGAAAGCAGTTTTCATGGTTTTGTTTGATTTATAGTTCCTAAAAATTTAGGCAGGAATTGGCACCTTGCTATTGGTAGGTTGCCAGGGGTTGTTTGGGCCTGATCCCTCCCCCCGTTCTTTATAAATCAATTACATTTTGAGGCGTAATTGATAAACTGTGACACAATATTAAAGTCTCTTTTTGAACTAACCAAGCGTTTGGAAAAATATTTTCTATAAAGTTGCTAGACTAAGTAGTTTTTGCCTCATTCGAGCGCTCGCTTTGGCAAAAAGGGACATTTTGGGGCGTGGCGGTTTGAAATGCCACGCAAACCCCTATTTTTGCACCACTAATCAAATTAGCATCATGAGCGTATTAGTCAACAAAGACTCCAGGGTTATAGTGCAAGGTTTTACCGGCGCCGAAGGTACTTTCCATGCTGGCCAGATGATTGAATATGGCACCAACGTGGTAGGGGGGGTGACCCCGGGCAAGGGGGGACAACTCCACTTGAACAAGCCAGTGTTCAACACCGTGCGCGAGGCCGTGGAAGTCGCCGGGGCCAATGTTTCCATCATCTTCGTGCCACCCGCTTTTGCCGCCGATGCCATTATGGAAGCAGTGGAAGCGGGCATTGAGGTGATCATTGCCATTACGGAAGGCATTCCGGTCAAGGACATGATGCAGGTCAAACACTACCTCAAGGGCAAAAAAAGCCGCTTGATCGGGCCCAATTGCCCAGGGGTGATCACCGTTGGGGAGGCCAAAATTGGCATTATGCCAGGGTTCATTTTCAAGCCGGGCCGGATCGGGGTCGTGTCCAAATCGGGCACCCTGACCTACGAAGCCGTGGATCAACTCTCCAAGGTTGGGCTGGGTCAGTCGACCTGTATCGGCATTGGCGGTGACCCGATCATTGGCACCACTACCAAAGAAGCCGTCGAGTTGTTGATGAACGATCCCGAAACCGATGGGATCGTGATGATCGGCGAGATCGGTGGGGGCATGGAAGCCGAAGCCGCCCACTGGATTGCAAGCCTACCTGCCGGATCGCGCAAGCCCGTGGTGGGGTTCATTGCCGGGCAAACCGCTCCTCCGGGCCGCCGGATGGGCCACGCCGGGGCCATCATCGGAGGGGCCGATGACACCGCCGCAGCCAAAAAGGCCATCATGCGTGCGTGCGGCATCCACGTGGTGGACTCCCCCGCCATGATCGGCGAGACCATGCTGAAAGCACTCAACAGCTAGTGCCCCGCAAAATCGTCCTTTACGGGCCAGAGTCTTCGGGCAAAACTACGTTGGCCAAGGCGCTGGCCCTTTATTTTCAAACCCAATGGGTCCCCGAATTCGCCCGGTGTTATTTGGCCCAACAAGACCGGAACACTGGGCGACTGGCCGCGGGCATTGTGTCCACCTATGCCGACATTGAACCAATGGCCATTGGGCAAGTGGCCCTGGAAGACAGTATGGCCGAAACCCTGGCCCCGGATCAATTGCTCTTTTGCGACACTTCGCCGCTGACCAATTTGGTCTATTCACGCCATTATTTTGGCCAAGCTCCCGACTGGCTGGCCCGGGAAGCCCCCCTCCGGCCCTACGCACTCTACCTCCTCCTTCACCCCGACATCCCCTGGGAGCTTGATGCGCTGCGGGATCGCCCGACCGACCGCACAGGGATGTTTGCCGAATTCCATCAAGCTCTCGTGCTGAGTGGACAAGCCTATGCCCACATCAGTGGCAGCTACCCAAACCGCTGGCAGCAGTCACTGCAGGCCATTGAGGCCGTCGTTGCCCACCCCTGAACCCGGCTTTTTAACTATTTCGGGCTAATTGCTGTACTTTTGTCAGCTAGATTTACTTTATGACACTCAAACTCGATTTTGCCAAAGCCGGGGGACTGATCCCAGCCGTGGTTCAAGACGCCCGCACTAACAAAGTGCTAATGCTCGGTTACCTGAACGAAGAGGCACTGGCCAAGACCCAAGCCGAAGGGATGATCACTTTTTTCAGCCGCAGCAAACAGCGGCTCTGGACCAAGGGCGAAACTTCGGGCCACTTCCTGCGGGTGGTGAGCATTACCGCCGACTGTGATCAAGACACGCTCCTGATCAAGGTTGAACCCCACGGGCCCACCTGCCACACGGGAGCTGACACTTGCTTTGGTGAAACCAATGAGGGCTTGGAGCCTTTCCTCAACCAGCTCAAGCACATCATCCGGGCACGCAAACTGGCCCCCACCGAAGCATCGTACACCGCCAAACTGCTGGCCCGGGGCATCAACAAAGTGGCCCAAAAAGTGGGGGAAGAGGCGGTGGAATTGGTGATCGAGGCCAAGGACAATAACCGCGAACTGTTCAAAAACGAGGCCGCCGACCTGCTGTTCCACTACTTGGTGCTGTTGGAAGCCAAAGAAGTGGACTTCGATGAGGTAATCGGGGTATTGCAAGCACGGCACAAATAGAAATGGACGGGCCTACCCCTTGGAGAGCTTAAATTTTGTGAAAGTGGCAAACTGCATGACGATTTACCCAATTTCTTCCTAAATTACGTACATCTTTTGGCCAAACCCTTGTACCATCCAGCCGAAAAGCCGATTGACTATGCAAAAAACCATCTTTTGCCTTCTATTCCTTCTAACGAGCTTGGGCGCACGGGCCTCCTACTTGCTGCTCCCGATGGATGTTGCCCAAAAAAACCACCTCAAAGCGTACGGGATTACCTTTTGGATACTCAAACAAGAGGTAGAGGCCGAGTGGCTGCTCAACTACCGGGGCGGCAGTTTCTTGTTCAAATACGTCCAGAAGTTTGAGAATGAGCTCGTGATCCGGGGCGTGAGCTACGAAGTGATCTCCGATGCCCAAGCCGTGCAGATCAAGGAGCAAATTGCCAGCCCGGAGGCCAACATGGACGTGATGAAACTCGAGGTGGCCCCCAAAATCGCAGTCTATTCACCCAAGACCAAGCAGCCTTGGGACGATGCCGTCACTTTGGTGCTTTCTTATGCCGAGATTCCCTACGATATCATTTTTGATGAAGAGGTGATGGAAAATAACCTCCCCAAGTATGACTGGCTGCACCTGCACCACGAAGATTTTACGGGCCAATATGGCAAGTTTTACCGCAATTACAGCGGCAACCCTTGGTATCAGGCCCAGCAACAGGAGTCGGAAGATTTGGCCCGCAAATACGGGTTCAAGAAAGTATCGCACCTCAAATTGGCCGTGGTCAAGCGCATCCGTGACTACTGCGCGGGCGGGGGCTTCCTGTTTGCCATGTGCTCGGCCACTGATACGTATGACATCGCCCTGGCCGCCGAAGGCGTGGACATCTGCGATGTGGTCTATGATGGCGACCCCTACGATCCTGCCGCCAACAGTAAATTGGACTACAGCAAAACCTTTGCTTTCCGCGATTTCAAGCTCGACTTGGATCCGTTTGAATACGAGTACTCCAACATTGACAACAACCAAAAGGAACGCGGCCTCAACGAACGGAACGACTTCTTTAAGCTGTTCCAATATTCGGCCAAGTGGGACCCAATTCCCACCATGCTCACCCAAAACCATGTGTTCAACATCAAGGGGTTCATGGGCCAGACCACCGGTTTCAAAAAAAACCTAATCAAACCGGAAGTAGTCATCATGGGCGAAACCAAAAGCTGCAATGAAGCCCGCTACATGCACGGGACTTTTGGGAAGGGCACTTGGACGTTTTACGGTGGCCACGACCCCGAAGACTACCAACACTACGTCGGCGAGGAACCAACCGACCTCAACCTCTATCCCACTTCGCCCGGCTACCGTTTGATCCTGAACAACATTTTGTTCCCGGCCGCCAAGAAGAAAAAACAAAAAACGTGAGAAAGTAAAATAAAAATCCAGCCTAGTATTGCATTTATGGTAAATGTTTTATTCCTTTATAAAGAATCTAAAGTGCATTGTATCATTTAAGTCCGTTTTAAATCCGTTGGCAATACCACTTGCTACCTTTAATTTTTAAAGGCAGCATTTTATTAAGCAACATCAGTTGTAAAAACAAACTCACAGACCACAATGAGCACCCTATCAGAACACGGTTATGCCCAAGACGGGAAAATTTATCTCAATGCCTACATGGATTTCCCCGAACGGGAAATTGGGGTTGTCAAAGAAAGCGAAGAGCAAAGCATCCAATATTTTGTTAAGCGTTTTGACTTGGCCAAAAACAAAGTAGCTGAACTCCAAACCGCCGTAGTCTCCACCCCCAACAAAGGTTCCTACCTCATGAAGCTCATTCACATGAGGACCTACCTTTCCGAATTTGACGGACTGGGCGATTTCCCCGGGCTGTTCCAAATATTGGACGAACTGGAAGCGGACATCCGGGTCTATGTGCAGGAAAACCGGGGCAAGAACTACGAGATCAAGACTGCCCTGCTCGAAGAAGCCGTCAGCCTCAAGGAAAGCACCAACTGGAACATAGTGGGCAAGCGGTTCAAGGATGTAAAACTGCGCTGGATCAAGACTGGCAGCGCCCATTCCCAATATGAGGCCGAACTGAACGAAAAATTTGACGCCGCCTTTGCCTTTTTCTTTGAGAAGAAAGCAAAGTTCTTTGAGGATCGCCGCAAGATGGTCGATAGCCGGGTCCAGAGATATGAGCAAACCCTTGAGCAGTTGACGAAGATCCTGCGCGAAATGCCCGACGATGCATTCCAGCAAGTAAAACGCATTGAGAAAAATTGGAAACTGGTCGGCAAAGTACCCATCAAGAACTTCAAGGACTTGCAGAAAAAATTCAAGGACGAGCTGAACCGATATTACAATACGCTCAAACGCAGCCGACCGCAGGCCCCGGTTACCTACAAAAATCCCGCTGATCGTAAAAATGAACTGGTGGAAAAAGTAGAAAAGATGCTGGATCTGCCCGAAGCCCCACTTGACGAAGTGAAATCCATCCAAAACGAATGGAAACGGTTGGGCAAGCTCAAGCACCCTTCAGACAAAGACTACAACACCCGTTTCAAAATCGCCTGCAACGAAATCTTTGAGAGCCACTTTCTCACCAAAACCGCCCGCTCCAAGTACGAGCACTTTGATGAGAAGACGAAGTTTGAACAACTCAAAATCAAGATTCGCCTGCTCAAAGAATCGATCAAAGTGGACGAAACCGTGTTGAGCCAACTCAATGAGAGTGATGGCTCACGCTTCAACCAGCCCAGTGGGGGAAACCGCTACGGTAGCGGGAGCAGCGGTGGCTATAACCAAGGCGGATCGAGCGATGGCGGTGGCTACAACCAAGGCAACTCTGGGGGCTATAACCAAAGCAATACCAGCGGTGGCTATGGCCAAGATCGCCAACCCATCAACATGGAAAAACTTAACCAGATCAATAAACTCAAGACCAAACAGCGGATTCTCAGAAAATTGCAAGATCAATTGTTGACCAATTACTAAAACTCCGAATCGCAACAAACAATTTTTAAGGCTTTTAGTTAACGATAAAAGCTTGGTTTTAATTTTAACCCAAACCAAAGTAAATATGTACTGGACACTGGAATTGGCTTCCTACCTAGAAGATGCGCCATGGCCTGCCACTAAGGAAGAACTGATCGATTATTCTGTGCGTTCTGGCGCACCGATGGAGGTAGTAGAAAACCTCCAAGAGTTGGAAGACGATGGGCAACCGTATGAGAGCATTGAAGAAATCTGGCCCGACTACCCGACCAAAGAAGACTTTTTTTTCAACGAGGATGAGTACTGATCTCACCGAAAAATTCCCCAAAGCCCGGAACAATTAGTTGCTTCGGGTTTTTTTGTGGCCTACTTGGCTTTATTGATCTCAAAAACCACCGCCACTGCGTTCTTGCCCTGGCTTTTGGCCTTGAAACTGATTTTTCCACCGTCCAGCGCGAAGGCCGGGGCGGCAACCTGCGAGTTGCCCAAAGCCTCGGCTATTTTGCCCGTATAATCTGGTTTGCGGCTCTTGCTGATCTTGTCGTTCACGGCTTTATAATCCAAAGGCTCTTTGGTGAAAATCACCGCCATTACATCTTTGGCCCCTTTGTCATCCAGTTGGAGCGAGTAATCTTTGGGAAACAATCGCGCACCCACGATGCCACAGTAGGGCGAATGCTTGTCGGTGTAGGGAAACAGCACATAACTGGTGCCGTCGGTCTCCTGCCCGATCACGTAGGTGTAGCAGGCCACTGCGTTCTTGACGGCCACTTTGAACTTGGTGCCCGCCTTGATCGTGCCCCGCGTCACAAACACATTCCCAGTTTTACCCGCAAAAGGGATATACGCTTTGGTTTGGTTTTCGTACAAGGCAATGGCGGCCTCAAAATCATACTCCCGGTTTTTCTCGGGAACGGGGTACAGCCCATACGCTTCCCCAGAAAAGCCGTTGGCGAAATAGGAAAAATCTTGGTACCGCATCCAAAAATTGCCCCGGTCGCCCCAATCTTCGCCCCAACTGTTCATGATCTGGAAGGCCCCGCCCTCCAGGTTGTCGTCATAACCGATGACACACATGGCATGGCCCCCAAACGAACCCCCGCCCCCATCGTCAACAATATTGCCACTCAAACCATTTTGCAGGGCGGCGTAATCCCGTTTGGTGGGTTTCCAAAACTTTTTGCCAACCATGTCATAAAAACTGCCACCGACGGCCATCCCGATGACCACGGGCGCACCTTGGGAAATATTTTGTTTGATGGCGGCCAAGTCCACTTTGTAGTCGTCCTCTTTCATGGTCAGTCGGTTGAAGCCCCGGATCCGGTTCTGGGCCGCTCTTTGGCGCTCGGCCCCATCGGGCAACCGCCCGCACGATCGGTCAGTATAGGGAAACTCTTGCAAGCCCACCAACCCCTCGCGCTCAATTTTTTCCAGTGTTTTGCCAATGTGGGTGCCAGTGCAATTGCCCCGGGTGATTTGGTTATAGACAAAAGAGGGACTAAAAGCAATGGCATCGGGGTTTTCTTTGGTAGAAGCTGCCCGGAGAATGGTGGAGGCCGCATAGGCCGTGGCCCAAGCGGTGCAAGAACCCTGGCGGCCCTGGCTGAGCCGCCGGGGGGCAAACTGCGCCAAACTTACCCGGCCCGGCACCTTGTTTTCGGCCAAGGCCGGGGCCAATGGCTCAAACACTTGGGCTTGGTCAAATAATTGTTGGTTCAGGTCACAGCCCTGCGCGAGTGCTTTGACACTGTCGGGCAGGGAGCGGTTGCCATCTTCCTTTGCTTGTTCCTGCGGTGCACCCCCACAACCCAACAGCAACAAACCCAACCCGAGAAAATGGGTAGCTTTCATATCAACTTTGATAAAAGTAAAAATATTGACCAATGTTATCCAACCAAGAATACAAACCTAAGGAAAGGTTGGGAAGCAATCAACTATTGACAAAAGTTTCTCGAAGCAAAAAACGGTACCGGCCCATTGAGCCAGTACCGTTTTGCAAAATAAGGTTGGGCTATTTTCTGCCGCCGCCGCCGCCGCCACGGTTTCCACCGCCGCCACCGCCGCCGCCACGGTTTCCGCCGCCGCCGCCGCCACCACGGTTTCCACCGCCGCCGCCGCCACCACGGTTTCCGCCGCCGCCGCCACTGCCACCGCCACGGTTTCCACCGCCGCCGCCGCCGCCGCCACCGCCACTGCGGTTGTCACGCCGATCACCACCGCCGCCACGATTGTCGCGCCGATCACCGCCGCCACCGCGATTGTCGCGGTTGTCAGCACCTTGACCGCCTTCGTTCTTGGCCACGTTGCCAGTGAGGGGAGAAAGATCCACTTTGCCATAAATTTCACCCTTGAAGATCCATACCTTGATCCCGATTTTGCCATAAACAGTCAATGCTTCGCAAATGGCGTAATCGATATCGGCACGCAGGGTGTGCAAGGGCACGCGCCCTTGCTTGTATTCTTCCACGCGGGCCATTTCGGCACCAGCCAATCGGCCGGCCAATTTGACCTTGATGCCTTGGGCACCCACGCGCATCGAGTCTTGGATTGCTTTTTTCATGGCGCGGCGGTAAGAAATCCGGCCTTCCAATTGTTGGGCAATGGACTGACCGACCAAGCGGGCATCCAATTCAGGGCGTTTGATCTCGAAGATGTTGATTTGCACGTCTTTGTTCGTGATTTTCTTCAACTCTTCTTTCAACTTGTCCACTTCGGCCCCACCCTTGCCAATCACCACGCCCGGACGGGCAGTGTTGATGGTGATGGTGATCCGCTTGAGGGTACGCTCAATGACAATACGCGAAATGCCGCCCTTTTGGATACGGGCATTCAGGTATTTGCGAATATTTTCATCTTCGACGAGTTTCTCGGAGAAATCTTTACCGCCATACCAGTTAGAGTCCCAACCTTTGATGACCCCTAACCTAAAACCTACCGGATTGACTTTTTGTCCCATGGTTCCCTGCTTCTGTTTAAGCGTTAATTTCTTCCTTATTTGCGTCAATACTAGCCATTGGCGTAATTGCCGGAGCAATTTGATCCACGATGATAGTCACGTGGTTGGAGCGCTTGCGCACCCGGTGCGCGCGGCCTTGTGGGGCAGGGCGCAATCTTTTGAGCATCCGGCCACCGTCAACAAATATCGTTTTAACGTAGAGTTCCACGTCATCAATATTTTTGTCCGGGTTTTTGGCTACCCAGTTGGCAATGGCCGACAACAGCAATTTTTCCAGTTTGGCGGCACCATTGCGCGGCTCAAACTTGAGGATTCCCAATGCCTTCTTTACTTTGAGGCCCCGAATCAAATCGGCCACCAAGCGCATCTTGCGCGGGGAGCTTGGGCAATTCATTAATTTAGCTATGGCTTCCATCTTACTTCTTGCCTTTGTCTTTTTTAGCGGTGTGGCCCTTGAATGTACGGGTAGGTGCAAATTCCCCGAGTTTGTGGCCTACCATATTCTCGGTCACATAAACTGGGATAAACTTGTTGCCGTTGTGCACGACAAAAGTGTTTCCGATAAAATCTGGGGAGATCATCGAGCGGCGCGACCAAGTTTTGATAACTTGCTTCTTGGTGCTCTCGTTCATTTTGGCAACTTTGATATCAAGACGAAAATCAATGTATGGTCCTTTTTTAAGCGAACGCGACATGGCTATTTCTTCCTCCGGTTAATAATGAGTTTGTCAGAATACTTTTTGGGCGAACGGGTCTTCATGCCTTTGGCATACAAGCCTTTGCGTGAGCGTGGATGCCCACCTGAAGCGCGGCCCTCGCCACCACCCATCGGGTGATCGACTGGGTTCATCGCCACCCCACGGGTGCGGGGACGGATGCCTTTCCAGCGGTTCCGCCCTGCTTTGCCCATGCTTTCGTTCATGTGATCGGCATTGGACACAACGCCCACAGTGGCATAGCAAGTCACGATCACCAAACGGGTTTCGCCCGAGGGCATCCGTAAAGAGGCATGCTTGGTGTCACGGCCGAGCAACTGGGCATAGGATCCCGCGCTGCGGGCCATTGCACCACCCTTGCCGGGCTTGAGCTCAATGTTGTGAATAATGGTACCGACCGGGATGGCCGACAGGGGAAGGGCATTGCCCAATTCGGGAGCAATGTTTTCACCGGAGAGAATGGTTTGCCCTACTTTAATGCCCTCAGGGGCAATGATGTAGCGCTTTTCGCCGTCGGCATAGAGCACCAACGCGATGCGGGCGGTACGGTTTGGATCGTACTCTACCGATTCAACCGTCGCAGGTACATTGTACTTGTTGCGTTTAAAATCGATGATCCGGTACCGACGCTTGTGGCCACCGCCAATATAGCGCATGGTCATTTTTCCCTGGTTGTTCCGACCGCCGGACTTCTTGAGGGGCACGGTCAACGATTTTTCGGGCGTTGACTTGGTGATCTCGCTGAAACTTGGCGCGATTCGGAAACGTGTACCAGGCGTTACAGGTCTTAATTTTTTGACTGCCATGGTTTTTAGTATTTAGCAGAACAATGCACCTGCCCACATTTAAAGGACCCGCCCACCATTCTTGCAACGATATACTACTTTACACCGTTACGTTTAAAAATTTGAGGGTGCAAAGTTAGCAAAAAACCAATGTGGCGCAAGTACCCGCCAGAAAAAAAACGTGACCGGGCGCAGATTGCCCGAAATAAAGAAAAAAAATGTTTGCCTGACCCTCATTTTTGCTTTTTCTTGAAATCGTCAATGGAAATTGCCTGATTATTTGTAACTTAGTCGCCACTGCACTTTTATTGATTTGCCCCTAACTTCCCCGCAAATGAAAAGGCTGCTATTTTTTTCGAGTTTACTTCTGGCTTGCTCGCTGGCAACCGCCCAAGAAATCCGAGTGGCATTTGGTACAGAGATGCGGGAGGTGGTGGAAGCCCTCGCCCGGGAATACGCGAACCAGACGGGGGGCAAGTTTGTCCTTGTCCCGGCCAACCTGGATGATATTGTGAAGCAACTGAAATCGGAAGCCGCGTGTGATGTATGGCTCACCAAAGAACTGGGCCAATTGAACAACCTCTACCTGACTGGCCAAGTGCCCGAGAAACCACGGGTTTTTGCCAAAAGTAACATGGTGCAAGTGGCTGGCAAGGGCCCCGGCCCAACGCAGAGCAACGACCTGCAAAATTTGACCCGGAGCGAAGTCAAGAAAATCGTGGTAATGGCCCCGGCAGGTTCGGCCCACGGCAAAGAAACGATGCGGATGCTCCACAATGCCGGCATTTATGATCAAGTGAAGGGCAAGCTGCTGTATGCCACCAACCAGTCGGAGATGCAATACTACCTCAACACCCGGGCGGCAGAAGTGGGCATCAGCCCGGCCCCGCAAGCCAAGGCCCAGCGGGGCAGCCAGTGGCAGGAAATCAACCAAAAGCTCTACCGCCCGACCGAATACGGCGTGGCCTGTTTCAAAAAGAATACGGTGGCCCCAACAACCGCCGCCCAAGATTTCGCGCGTTTCCTGTTTTCGGCCAAGGCCAAGCTCATCTTGAGAAATCACGGTTACGAGCCCATTTGATTCTAAGCGGGGCAGCGCACTGCCGAACGGCTGACGAAAGTTGCCGACTTTCGCTGGTTTTCCGGGGAAAGTCATGGACTTTGCCAACGGGCCGAATAAAAAAATTTATACCGAACATCATCGCTTTTATAGGCAAAAACGCTACTTAGATTTCCAACTCAAGCTCGACTACTTCGAGGTCATGGCAGCAACACCCGAAGAAGTAAAAGTAATGATGGCTACCCTTTTTCTTAACTCTATTCTGCTCTATAAAAAAATGCGACTAAAAAACTTTGATTATGTGCGTTTTTATGCTGATGTGAAAAGCCTTCTTGAGAAAAATGGCTTGGTGAGGGAAGCAAGTATTGCAGACGAGGCGGGGAAATAGAGTGGTTTTTTGCCTCGCCTTAATTCGT
>JBBQXF010000129.1:0-13390 GCA_038209965.1 Cytophagales bacterium
TAGGTGGCCTTGTCAATATCATACAGGCCCATCACTGAGGCCGTGGCCAAAGAATTGACCCCTCCCATGCTCACCCCGGAGAAACTGTTGCCTTCAATGAAGACAGGGCGGCCCTCACGGGTTTTTACCACAACTGAGCAATACTCGCTGCCATCCAAATATGTGGAGGCATAATAGTTGGCAATACTGGGATCGATGGCCTCGGGCTTGTTGAGCCAGGGAACTGCTTTTTTGATGGGGGCCTCGCAGGCAGCCAGTGAAACCGCGGCCACACTGAAGCCCATTACTTTCAAAAAGTCACGGCGGGTAGGCCCGTCCTGATTGGCATCGGGATTTTCGCCATAACTATCGTTGATGGGCAAATGGTCGGGAAATTCTTTGTCCGCATACTTGACAAACTCGGGCTCGTTGGTGAGTTCCTCAATACCTTTCCAATATACCTTCTTATTTTCTTCCATTGTGGGTCAGAAATTTCGTAATGTCAAAAATTGAATTGCCGTTTTAGTTTTTTAAGTCAATTTAATAGTGGCACTTGGAACATTCCAAACCACCGATGTCCTCAACTTTCAAAGGCTCTTTTGAGCTTTTCTTGTGCAATTCAACCATGTTATCGTAATAGGTATTGCCTTTGGCGTTCACATCGGTCTTGCGGTGGCAATCGATACACCAGCCCATAGTGAGCAGAGACGCTTGCTGTACCACTTCCATTTCCTTGATGTCCCCGTGACAATTTTCACACTCGAGGCCGGCCACTTTTACGTGCTGCTGGTGGTTAAAGTAAGCCAAGTCGGGCAGATTGTGAACCCGTACCCACTGGATTGGCTCGTCTTTCTCAATGGCCGCATAGATCATCTGCATGTTGGGCGAAGTGGTCTTGATGGCGTTATGGCAATTCATGCAAATGTTGGCCGATGGAATGTTGGCCGATTTGCCTTTCTCCACCCCAGTATGGCAATATTTACAGTCAATTTCATATTGGCCAGCGTGTAACTTGTGCGAGAAGGGAATTGGCTGGGTGGGAGCGTAGCCCTGCTGGACCCCAACACTCAACAAGCCTTCCAGTGTGGCCTTGAGCACCAGCGCCACAAATACAAAGGACACAATCCCAATAAATGCCGTACTCTGGAACACCGAGCCCCAATTGATCCTTTGGTTGAGCACTTCCCCATCTTCTTCGGACAATTTATCATTGTCTTTTTGCAGGTACTTGGCCAATACCGAGCCCAACAATGCCAGAACAGCCAACACGATGACCAGCAAACCCGACAAGGCCACGACCACGGCGGTCATTACACCTGAATTGCCCTCGCCACCGGAGGCAGCTGGGTTGGCAGGATCACCCCCAGTTTTGGCTACCGCTACTTCAGGGGAGTCGGTCTCTTTTTTCACCCATGACAAAATCGCCAAGATCTCCTCGTCTTTCAAGAAATCATGGTTGGGCATGTACTGGTTGTACTTTTTATAAAGTGCTTGGGCATAGGGATCACCACTGTCAATCACCTTTTGGGGATATTTGATGAAGTTGACCAACCATTTCAGATCCTTGCGCTCGTATACTTTGGCCAATGCTGGGCCAACCACCTGTTCATTTATCGCATGACATTGCTTGCAATTGGCCATAAATGTTGCCTTGCCTGCATCAATAACGGCCTGATCAGTTGAGAGACCTCCAGTTGCTGGGGCAGGTTGGGCCGTCACGTCGGGCTGGGCCGCCCCGTCACCATCTCCATCTTGGGCAAACACCGGGCTTGCTACAAGTAAACAGCACCAGATAATCACCCAAACAACGGTGGAAACTGCGGACTTTGTCATTTTGCTGTATCGATTAAGGTTTATAATGCGTATATTCATAACCTGATCTAAATTTGGGGGAAGTATAGGACAACAAAACACTATCTCAACTGCATACTTCACCTTTTTGTTAGCCCGCAAAGTTAAATATCGAAAGTGTTAAAAATCAACCCCATTTTTAACATTGTTGGGGAATGACCTAATTTAGAATGATTCTAAATTGAAAATATTGAAAGTTTAGAACTTACAAGTTCAAAATCATTGGCACGGGGGCCAGATCAGCTTGGCTATATTGCTGCCCCGGTGGTTCATCATCCCGATGCCAAATTTAAAACAGGTTCACAAATGCCGACCGCACCAAAGACATTTACGCTATCCAGAATTATTATGAACATTTTCAGTCTCCACGGTTTTTTTGGGCAGCCGAAGCCCAGCTTTCAGTTATTTCTATGGTGGGCAATGACGGTAGCACCGCTATCAAGCACACTGGCCCAAAACCTGCCCCAGAGCAGCCCGGCGGCAGAGGTGAAGCAAATCATTGGCCTGACCGAGATCAAGGCGATCTACCACCGGCCAAGCGTGAAAGGCCGCAAAATATGGGGCGATCTGGTGCCTTATGGCGTGGTGTGGCGCACTGGGGCCAATGAGGCCACCGTTATTTCCTTTGCCGATGATATCACGGTGAACGATCTGCGGGTCAAGGCCGGGGACTATGCCCTGTTCACCATTCCGGCCCGCAATGGTGATTGGACCGTCATTTTGAACAAAAATGTCAAATCGTGGGGAACCACCGGGTTCAAGGACGAGGACAACGTGCTGACCCTGCGCTGCAAACCGCGCAAAGTCCCGTTTCATGAAACATTCGAGATCTCGTTTGAAAATGTGGGCCGCAATTATGGTGAGTTGGTGATTGCCTGGGAACGGATGGCCGTGCCCCTGAACCTCAAGGTGGACGTGGACCGCAAGGCCAACGAAAATATCGATGTGGCCATCCGCACAGCCGGCGACAACTGGCGCGTATATGCCAACTGCGCCGATTATTGCCTGCGCAATGGCACCCGACTGGGCGAGGCCCAACAATGGGTGGACAAAGCCCTCCAGCTCGAGACCAAGAACTTTTTCCCGTTTTGGCTCAAGGCCGACTTGCTGGCATTGGCGGGCAACTATGCCGAGGCCATCAAAATGGCGGAACAATCGATGGTGCTTGGCCTGGCCGAACAAGGGGACAAATTTTTGTACAAAAAAGAGGTGGAAGAATCCATTGCGTTCTGGAAGGCCAAGCTGCAATAAACCCAGAGCTTGGACTATTCAACGGGTGAGGTCGTTGCCTTAAATGCCAAGCCTAATCAGCCAAACGGCCAATACCATTGAATGAGCACTTTAACTTCGCAAATGGGGGCTCCCAACGTGAATTTTACCAAAAATTGTCGGTCAAGCCTTTTTTTGGTACTTTTAGGCCCACTAAGCTAAAGAATTGCGAAAAGATGAAGGACAAATCCCAAGACGAAGAGAAGATACTGGCGGAGATCCGCCGCCGGGTAATCGAGCACGACAGCAGCCACCAAGAAAAGGAAGATCAAAAAAGCTTGCACGATGCCAACTTGCAGGCTCTCGACGAGATGTCCTCGCTCAACAAAAAGGACATTGCCTTGATTGCCAACCAAGTACGCAAAGAATTTGCCCAGCAAGCATCAAAGCGCAACGGGAAAATAGTCCTCGCCGCATTGGTTGGGGCCGCCATGATTGCGGTGGGTGGCATCGGCTTGTGGGTGCAGCGCACCAATCAGCAGGCACTCGAGGCCCGGAGGTTCAGTGAGCCTTTCGACGATAACCGGCAAAACTGGGGCATTTTCAATGATATCAAGTACGACCGCCAAATCACGGACGGCAGCTATGTTTTCAAGGTGGAAGACGAACAATGCTACTGGGATAAAATCCCCATCGCGCTGCCCACTCACTATGCGGTAGAGCTTATATCGGCTAGGAAAACCGGGGAGAAAAAAGCCGAGTATGGCATTGCTCTGGTCGCCGAAACATCCAACAACATGTTGGCTTTCAGTCTCTACCCCGATGGTGAAACGATGTATGGCCATTACCGCAACGATGTCTGGGAAAAGACCAGCGCATGGTCAACGCCAATCGCCAATCCGGGCCCGAACGCAAACACCCAACTGGTGGAGGTTAAGGACAACCGCAGCTTCAAATATTCGGTCAATGGCCTATTGGTTTGGGAAGACACCTTTAGCCGCACCGTGCCCACTCGAGTGGGGATGCGCTCATGCGACAACCAAACGGTGGAATTTCAGCGGCTCCGCGTCATCAACCTGGCCAATAACCAAACCATTTTTGAAGATGACTTTGGTGGAGCAAGCAGCAAAAAATGGAATCCAAGAAAGGAAGTTGCCAAAGTATCAAAAATTGAAAATGGCAGCTACTATCTCGAAACCAATACCACCAACTACTGCGAATCGGGAACCAGATTCTATCAAATCAAACCCGGGGAAGAGTGTGACATTGTGCTGAAAATGCACCACGTCAAGGGCGAGACCGGTGCCTTTGGCCTCAAGCTAATGCAAGATGCAACAAACTTTCTCACCTTTGGTTATAAAAACAATGGCAAAGCCCAGTTCGCCATGTACCAAGTTGACAAATACACCTATTTGGGCAATGAAAAACCAACCGACATCTTGAGCGCACCGGGCAAGCCCAACATTACCCTCAAAGTTGAGATCAGGAAAGGCACCTGCCAGTATTTTATCAACGATATACTCATCGATGCCTTTGAGCTGAACCCCGATCTGAAACTCAACCAAGTGGCACTTAACTGCTGTGGGGTACAACAAGTCGCGTTTGATGATCTGCAAATCATTCCCAAATAATCAGCCGGGACCACTGTGCCAGTCCGGTTTGCCAGCGACACTTTTTCAGGTCAATATGTTGGTTGGCCATTGCCCTTCAGCAAATTGGCATTGGCGGGCGTGACAATGAACGCAGCATTTCAAGGCCCTAAAATTACCGATCAAGCCCGCAATGCACCAATCATAACTGGGTTGGTGGCCGAGCCGTGCTGAGATCAACAAGACGGCGGCGGCCCCCCTACCCGACCAACCGTCCTTTGCTTTTGGTCTTTTTCGCCCAAATGGCTTTCTTTGCCCCAAAATCATCTTTCCCATGACCGAGAACGCCATTCTCCCCGAAACGCTCCACCTGCAATACGTGCGCCGCGACCATTCCGATGCATTGCTGCTGCACTTGTACCGATCGATCCTCAAACCGCGCATGATCGAGGAAAAAATGCTGGTATTGCTGCGACAGGGCCGGATCAGCAAGTGGTTTTCGGGCATTGGCCAAGAAGCGATTTCAGTGGGAGCGGCCTGCGCCCTCCACTCTGATGAATACATTTTGCCCATGCACCGCAACTTGGGCGTGTTCACCGTCCGCCAAGCTCCATTGGACAAACTGTTTGCCCAGTTTCAGGGCAAGCAATCGGGCTACACCAAAGGCCGCGATCGCTCGTTCCATTTCGGGGCCAATGAGCACCATATAGTGGGCATGATCAGCCATTTGGGCCCGCAACTGGCGGTGGCAGATGGCATTGCACTGGCCGACCGCCTCACCCAAACACCCAAGGTGACCCTCGTTTTTTCCGGCGATGGAGCCACCTCCGAGGGCGATTTCCACGAAGGGGTCAACGTGGCCGCCGTGTGGGACTTACCCGTTATTTTTGTCATTGAGAACAACGGCTACGGCCTCTCCACCCCCAGCAGTGAACAGTTCCGCTGCGCCCAATTTATCGACAAAGCCATTGGCTACGGGATAGAAGCGGTCAAAGTTGATGGCAACAACTTGCTGGAAGTATATGACACCGTCCTAAAATTGGCCGAAGATCTCCGCGACCGCCCGCGACCCGTGCTGCTGGAAGCCATCACGTTCCGAATGCGCGGCCACGAGGAAGCCTCCGGCACCAAATATGTGCCCGATGGACTGTTTGCCCAATGGAGCAAAAAAGATCCGGTCGAAAATTTTGAAAACTTTTTGCGCCAAGAAAAGGTGCTCACCGACGATCTGATAGCCAGTATCCGGGCGGAGATCAAGCAGCAGATTGAGGCCGGGATTGCCGTGGCCTTCCCTCAGCCCGACCCAGAGGCCGATACGGCTCAGGAAATGGCCGATATGTATGCCCCCTACACCCAAACGGTGAGCGAGCCAGCGGGCGGCAGCACCGATCGGCGGCTGATCGATGCCATCGCCGACGGACTTAGGCTGGCCATGGAGCACCACCCCAACCTGATCCTGATGGGCCAGGACATCGCCGAGTACGGGGGCGCGTTCAAAGTGAGCGATGGTTTGGTCGCCAAGTTTGGCCGCTCCCGGGTGCGCAACACGCCCCTGTGCGAGAGCGCCATCGTGGGCACGAGCTTGGGCTTGTCGGTCAAGGGATTCAAGAGCATGATAGAAATGCAATTTGCTGATTTTGTTACCTGCGGTTTCAACCAGATAGTGAATAATTTGGCCAAGTCGCACTACCGCTGGGGCCAGCGCGCCGATGTAGTGGTGCGGATGCCCACCGGGGCCGGCGTGGCGGCGGGCCCTTTCCATTCCCAAAGCAACGAAGCGTGGTTTTTTCATACGCCCGGCCTCAAAGTCGTCTATCCTTCCAATCCCGCCGATGCCAAAGGGCTGCTTTTGGCCGCTTTTGAGGATCCCAACCCTTTCCTGTTCTTCGAACACAAAATGATGTACCGCTCGGTGGCCGGGCCCGTGCCCGATGGTTACTACACCATTGAGGTCGGCAAGGCCAGCGTGGTGCAGACTGGCTCCGATCTGAGCATCATCACCTACGGCATGGGAGTGCATTGGGCCCAACAAATTTCCGCTGAACTGCCCGAAATTTCCATTGAAGTGCTAGACTTGCGCACCCTCCTGCCTTGGGATCAGGCAGCGGTGGCGGCCACTGTCCGCAAAACGGGCAAAGTCCTCGTGTGCCACGAAGACTGCCTCACCGGGGGCATTGGCGGGGAAATTGCGGCGTGGATCGGCGAACACTGCTTTGAGCACCTCGATGCCCCCGTGATGCGCGAGGGCAGTTTGGACACGGCTGTTCCCTTTAGCCCCAACTTGGAAAAAAACTTTTTGCCCAAAGAAAGGATCAAGGACAAAATCAAAAAATTGGTGGCTTATTGATCAGCAATAACGGGGGCAAGATCGGTCAACCGGGCCTTGGATAGGGCCGATTGGCCTTTATCGGAACCGAATCTGTGCTAGCTGGTGGCTTCCTCTGGCTTGGTCAGGGCCGAGAATACCTGCTCGATCGAGCTTTCTTCCATTTGCATCCCCAGCAACAGCCAGCCTTGTTCGCTGGCCAATTTGGATACCGCCAACCGCAAATCTTGTTGACAAACGAGGTTAAACCGATTGGCGGAAATTTCTTGTAGCGCATCAACCCCGGGCAAATTTCTTAATTGTACCAAATCGGGCGGCTGGGCAAACTCAATGGTGAGGTTGACCGCCCCTTGGGAAATTTTCAACTCGGCCACGGGGCAATCGGCCACTATCTTGCCCAAGTGGATGATCACCACCCGGTGACAGAGCGCCCGGACTTCGGACAAAATATGGGTCGAAAAAACCACCGTTTTTTCGCGGGCAATGTGGCGGATCACTTCGCGGATCTCCACGATCTGGTTTGGATCCAGCCCGGTGGTGGGCTCATCCAAAATCAACACTTCGGGATCGTGGATAAATGCTTGGGCCAAACCCACCCGTTGGCGGTATCCTTTCGACAAATCCCCGATTTTCTTGCGCTGCTCACGTTCCAACCCCACCAAATCCACCATTTCTTGGGTTCTTTTGGTCAGTAGAGCACCCCGCAGCCCGTGGAGCGAACCGATAAAATGCAGGTACTCAATCACGTACATATCC
This sequence comes from Cytophagales bacterium, assembly GCA_038209965.1. Classification (GTDB taxonomy): domain Bacteria; phylum Bacteroidota; class Bacteroidia; order Cytophagales; family Thermoflexibacteraceae; genus JALONO01. The sequence continues at coordinate 7,711 of JBBQXF010000129.1, forward strand.
AGATACAAAGGATTGTGCTCGGGCAGGTAACCCAGCGATGTGCGCACCGCCAAGGGAGCAGTGCGCACATCGTGGCCACACACCTCCACCGTGCCGCCGGTGGGGGAAAGGTAGCCCGTCGCGATTTTCATGGTCGTGGTCTTGCCCGCCCCATTTGGCCCCAGAAACCCAACGATCTCCCCCTTGGTGGCCGAGAAGGAAATATCATCCACCGCCCTTTGTTCACCGTAAACCTTGGTGAGGTTCTTGACCAATAATGACATACGTGATGACCGATTAGTCGTAAAACATTGCTTTTATCGTTCAATTAATGGCTAGAACACGCCCTCGGCAATTTTGCGTACCCCGTCCGATTTGCTCATGGTGTAGTAATGCAGGCAAGGTGCTCCCTGGGCCATCAACTCGCGCGATTGTTGGATGCACCATTCTATGCCCACTTGCTTCACCGCTTGGTTGTCCTTGCACTTCTCGACTGCATTGGCCAAATCGACCGGGATGTCGAGGTGGAAAATGCGGGGCAGTACACTCAATTGCGCTTTGGTGGCCAGCGGTTTCAGGCCGGGGATGATGGGTACGGTAATGCCCATGTTGCGGCAGGCTTTGACAAAATCAAAATATTTTTGATTGTCAAAAAACATTTGGGTGACAATGTAATCCGCCCCCATATCGACCTTCATTTTTAGGTACTTTAGGTCACTGGCCAAGTTGGGGGCCTCGAAATGCTTTTCGGGATAGCCGGCCACGCCGATGCAAAAATCGCTGGGGGCAGGGCTGCTCAGATCGTCGTCCAAGTATTTGCCATTGTTCATGTCCACTACCTGTTTGAGCAGGTCGGTGGCATAGGCATGGCCCTCGGGGTGGGGTACAAACGATCCTTCCGACTTTACTGCGTCACCACGGAGCACCAGCACATTCTCCACCCCCAAAAAACCGAGGTCAATCAGGGCATTTTCAGTTTCCTCTTTGTTGAAGCCACCACAGATGATGTGGGGCACGGCCTCCACTTTGTACTTGTTCATGATCGCCGCGCAAATCCCCACTGTGCCGGGGCGTTTGCGGGTGCGCTGTTTGAGGAGCAACCCGCCACCGTTGCTCTTGTAAACATACTCCTCGCGGTGGTAAGTGACCTCGATAAAAGGTGGCTGAAACTCCATCAGGGCATCGATGGCTTGGTAAATGGTCTGGACGCTTTCCCCTTTCAAGGGCGGGATCAGCTCAAAGGAAAATAGAGTGCGTTTGGCGTTTTGTAAGTATTCCGTGATCTTCAAGGTGCTATGCGTTTGTTGAAACAAATCTAGTTGGACAAAATACCTTTTGTTTGGCGAATTGGGGCCGAGCACTCCAGCTTGGCCCAATATCCACGGGCAAATTTAGGCCAAAAAGCCCTTGATTGGCATGTAATTTGCATTTTTTCGGAGTGTGTCCGCAATTTTTTACAAAAAAATTGGGCAAAGTATTTGCAAATTTACCGCAAGGTTCTACCTTTGCACTCCGAAACAGAACAGAACGTTTGCGTAGCTCAATTGGATAGAGCGTCAGACTACGGATCTGAAGGTTGCAGGTTCGACTCCTGCCGTGAACACATTAAAACCCAATTACGCCAAGAACAGGTAGTTGGGCTTTTTTTTTGCCCATTTTTTTGCTTTGCCCACAGCGCTGGCCGCAAGAGTGAGCTTTTGCCAACACCTAAACCCCTTGTCTTTACCCTCTGATAATGATCGGATCGTGGTTTTTCAACTTTGGCTGTTTGGCAAAAAGAACGCGCACCAACGTCTTGACTGGCCCAAAACTTTGGTCGTCAATTTACCAATTGGCCGTTGCCCACCCAAAGGCCAAGGTTTTTGCTTAGTTTTGGGCATCACCAATGAGCCAACCCAATGCAACTGCCCTACGAAGCTACTCCCGATTTTGCCCAGCGCATGGACGCGCAGGATCCACTCCAACATTTTCGCTCCCAGTTTCACCTCCCCCAAGCGGGTGGCCAGCCAATGGTCTATTTTTGTGGCAACTCGTTGGGTTTACAGCCCAAAACTGCCCGGGCGGCGGTGCTGCAAGAGCTTGACGACTGGGCCGAACTTGGGGTGGAAGGGCATTTTGCGGGGCGCAAGCCTTGGCTGCACTACCACAAAGCTTTGGCCCTGCCCTCCGCCCAGGTAGTGGGAGCCTTGCCCCACGAGGTGGTGGTGATGAACAACCTGACCGTTAACCTGCACTTGCTCATGGTTTCATTTTACCGCCCCGATCAGCGGCGGTTCAAGATCTTGATGGAGGGTGGCGCGTTCCCCTCCGACCAATATGCGGTGGAGTCCCAAGTAAAATTCCACGGTTTCAGGCCCGAGGAGGCCATTGTTGAGCTGTTTCCCCGGGCTGGCGAAACCTACTTGCGCACCGGGGACATCGAAAAGGCCATCCAAGAAACGGGCAGTGAATTGGCTTTGGTGCTGTTTGGCGGGGTCAATTATTATACTGGCCAAGCATTTGACCTTGCGGCCATTACCCGGGCCGCCCACGTGGTGGGAGCAATGGCGGGCTTTGATCTGGCCCACGCGACAGGCAATGTCGAGTTGCAACTGCACGATTGGGACGTTGATTTTGCGGTATGGTGTTCCTACAAATACCTCAACTCGGGGCCGGGCGGGGCGGCTGGCGCTTACATCCACGAGCGCTACGCCCAGCGGCCCGATCTGCCGCGCTTTGCCGGCTGGTGGGGCCACCGCGAAGAAGAACGTTTCCAGATGCGCAAGGGGTTCATCCCCATGCCCGGGGCTGAGGGCTGGCAGTTGAGCAATGCCCAAATATTGCCCATGGCCGTCCACCAAGCTTCATTGGCCATTTTTGCCGAGGCGGGCATGGCCAAGCTTCGCCAAAAAAGCCTACAATTGACCGGATTTACCGAATTTTTGGTGCAAAAATTTAATTCAGAACAAAACACTTACCAAATCCAAGTGCTCACCCCAGTGGATCCAGCGGCCCGGGGCTGCCAACTCTCTTTACTGGTGGCAGGCAATGGCCGGGCCTTGTTCGATCGGCTGGCCCAGGCACACGTCCTAGCCGACTGGCGCGAGCCTGATGTGATCAGGATCGCCCCGGTACCGCTCTACAACAGTTTTGGGGACGTGTGGCGGTTCTACGAAATATTGGCCGCCATTGACTAATTATTGGGGAAAGGGGCAGCAACGGTGCTGTAAAAACCATTTGCGCCGAAGGCAGGTGTTACAACCTAAAACCGATCAACAGAATATCATCGGTCTGCTTGATATAACCGTAGTTGTAGCGCCAATGTTCTATGGCCTGTTCCATCGTTTTTTGTTGCTCGGCCATCGGTTTGTCCGAAATGGCCACCAGTTTATTGCGCAGGTTTTTGAGCATGAACTTGCGTTTCTGCGGCCCACCAAATTGGTCGGCAATCCCATCCGAAAAAAGGTAATAAGTGCCCGGCTTGGAAATATCAATCAAATGCTTGGTGAAAATATGCTCGTCGGCGTTGGTATATCCCCCTACTGATCTTTTATCGCCCTTGATCTCAAATAATTCCTCATCTTTGATGTAGATAAGGGGGTTCATGGCCCCGGCAAATTCCATTGTCCCCGCTTGGCGGTCAATCACGCAGATGGTGGCATCCATCCCGTCGCGGTTGTTGGTGTCGCGCTGCCGCAACGATCCCACCACACCCCGGTGGAGTTCGAGCAAGATCTGGTCGGGCGAGCTGATCCCCCGCACATGGACAATGTCTTCCAGCAGCTTGTTGCCGATCATGCTCATAAATGCGCCTGGCACCCCGTGGCCGGTGCAGTCAATAGCGGCAATAATGATTTTGGTACTGCGGCTGGGCAAGTGGCTGTCATCAATGGGTAGGTTGCGTGGCCGGTTGCCTGCTGCCCCCCAGCCCACCACCGGAGATTCCCAGTTGGGGGCATCGATATTGCGATCCCCAAACCCAGGTTTGCGGTGGTCTTGGGTCTCGGTGAACCAGTAGAAGTCACCACTGACCACATCGCGGGGCATGAACATGATGAACGACTCGGGCACCAACAGGGCCAGCTTTGATGGATCGGGCAAAATGGCCGCTTGGATTCGTTGGCCATATTGGATACTGGCCGTTATCTGGGAACTTTTCGCCAAAATATCATCGCGTTGGGACTCAATCTCTTCTTTCTGCAAGATAATGTCCTCGTTGCGCGACTCTATCTCTTCCTTTTGTAGGCTGATCTCAGCGTTTTTGTGGCGCAGTTCCACGTTTCGTGCCTCTAGTTTGGAAAACAGTCTTTTCTGGATTTTTGCTTGCCGCCACAGCACCAGCGAAAAAATCAGCACTAGGCCAAAAATGCCTGATCCACCCGCAATGATCCACCACTGCCGTTTCTGTTCTTCTTGCAGTTGCTCGTTGCGGGCTTTGGCTTTACTATTGGCCAGTGCCTCCTGTTGCAGGCGCATCTCATGCAGGAGCAGGGTCTCGGTCGTGATCTGGAGGTGGTTTGCAGTGGCTTCCAAACTATCCAGCACGTGTTGTAAACTGTCCGAAGAACGCGTCAACCCATCGGACAACTCAGCGTTGATGCGCGAGAGTTGTAGCTTTTCCCGGTTTTTGAAGGTAATCTGTTTGTTCTTGTTTTGAAGTTCCGATTCTCGGCGCTTAATCTCCATTTCCTTGACCATCAGCTCGGTTTTTTTAGAGACCAGCATTGCCGAGGCCGAGTCAATTTTATTGTCCTTGCTCCGGCTTTCGCTTTCCTTGCTCCTAACGATTTCTGCAATCAAGCCCGCAAACTCTCCCTGTAAGCTTTTATAGTCTTTCAGTACTTTTTTATCCCGACGGCCAAGACTACCGCCGCGCTCTTGATCCTCCAGTACCTTGGTGGCAGGAATCAGTTTGGTGGTGACAAAGGCATAGACAGTATTCTTGGCTACTTTATTTTGCGAAACCAGTTGGTGGTAAAGGGCCGAGGCATTGGTGAAATAAGTGAGTGCCCGCTCAGACTTGCCTTTATTGATGGCATACAAATAGCCCAAATTGGCCAATGCCCGCGCTTCGGCAACCTCATAGTCAAGCAATGCGGCCAAACGTGCAGCCTTGTCGGCATGGTCAATGGCCTTGTCCACATCGCGTGCCAGCAGTAATTCGGCCACTTCGTTGAGTGCGTCCACATGGCGTAAATCGCGCTTATTTTCGCCAATCACCCTATTGAGCTTGTCCAGCCGGTCATCCCAGGCTTGGGCATGCGCGGGGGCCGCGATAAAGAGAATCCAACAAAGGAGCAATAATCGGTTCATTTGCTTTTACCTGTTTCGGGCCTGGGCCAATGGCCATTCACGAAAATAAAGGCCGCAAGCGCTGCCATTAAAATAGTGGTGTGTCGGCCGGTCGCAAACCCGCCAACTGAAATGGTCGGGGCAAACCAATTGAGTTGATTCTCGGTATCCACTAACTCTTACAAATTGCGTGGCATTCTGTAGGGCGGCAAAAGTGGAAAGGCGTAAGTAAATGCCCTTTAACGGCGTTTGTGCGGCCAAAACCGGACTGGCCAACTGCCGACTTACAAGCAATTGGCCATTTTTGCCGTGCCCAAAACCAGTTCATCGTGCCTACATTTTTAACGCTCTGAAAAACGCCAACGCTGGCCGCTCTGGTGCCCAGTTGCTTTTTTCGTCATGGGCCTGACCGGCTGCTCGGCCTGACGTA
>JBBQXF010000130.1:0-13276 GCA_038209965.1 Cytophagales bacterium
GGGTTCAACCGGGAAAAGCGCGAGGGCGGCTTCAACCGCGAAGGTGGCACTGGCTTCAACCGGGAGAAGCGCGAGGGCGGCTTCAACCGCGAAGGCGGTTCTGGCGGGTTCAACCGGGAGAAGCGCGAGGGCGGCTTCAACCGCGAAGGCGGTTCTGGCGGGTTCAACCGGGAGAAGCGCGAAGGCGGCTTCAACCGCGAAGGTGGTTCTGGGTTCAACCGGGAGAAGCGCGAGGGCGGCTTCAACCGCGAAGGTGGTTCTGGCGGGTTCAACCGGGAAAAGCGCGAGGGCGGCTTCAACCGTGAAGGTGGCACTGGTGGGTTCAACCGGGAGAAGCGCGAGGGCGGCTTCAACCGCGAAGGCGGTTCTAGCGGGTTCAACCGGGAAAAGCGCGAGGGCGGCTTCAACCGTGAAGGTGGCACTGGCGGGTTCAACCGGGAGAAACGCGAAGGCGGCGAAGGCGGCTTCAATCGTGAACGGCGCGAAGCCAACGAAAGGCCCCGGGTGAATACTTTTCAGCGGGAAGGCTACGAAAGCAATCGCTTTTTCTTGAAAAAACAACGACTGCTCACCGAATTGGAGAGTGATGGCTCAGAAACGGTGCAGCCTGAAAACCAAGGGACAGACCAGCCCGTCGACAAACCAAAATACGATAAACCCTTTGACAAACGCGAAAGTGGAGTCGATAAAAAAAAAGGGCAAGAATTTATAAAAAGAGAGGCATTTGAGCGAAATCGCCGTTCAAGGGACGGCGAAACCAGCGAAGAACGTCCCCGGGAGCGGAAGTCGCGCAGTGCTGACTCCCCGCAAACCCCTGAATATGATTTCCGCAAAATGCGCGAAATGGCTTCCCAAAGTGGCAAAGACACCAAAGAAAGCAATTTGATCCGGCTTAACCGGTTTATTGCCAACGCTGGGGTTTGCTCACGCCGGGAAGCGGATGCGCTCATCAGTAAAGGCCGCATCATGGTCAATGGCCAAACGGTGACCGAACTGGGCTTTAAAGTCAAACCGACCGATGAGATCCGGCACAACCAAGATGTGCTCAAACGGGAACGCAAGGTGTATGTCCTATTGAACAAGCCCAAAGACTACCTCACCACTACCGAGGATCCCGAAGAGCGGAAAACGGTGATGACCCTGGTTTCTGATGCTTGTGATGAGCGGATCTATCCAGTGGGCCGGTTGGATCGCAACACCACCGGCTTGCTGATTCTGACCAATGATGGAGAAATGGCCAAGCGGCTTTCGCACCCTTCGCACAACATTAAGAAAGTGTATCAGTTGGAGTTGGAAACGCCGTTTGCCGAGACCGATTTTGAGAAGTTGACCACCGAAGGCATCACCTTGGAAGATGGCCCGATCAAACCCGACAAAGCGTATTACATGACTGACGACCGGATGGTATTGGGTATTGAACTGCACAGTGGGCGCAACCGCATCGTGCGGCGCATCTTTGAGCACTTCGGCTGCAAAATTATCCGGTTGGATCGTTCCACCATTGCGGGCATTACCAAAAAAGGGATTGGCCGGGGCCAATGGCGCTATTTGACCGAGCAAGAAGTGATCCGCCTGAAGTACTTTTAACTTAGCTAGGCCCTGCCCAACGGCGCGGCCACTTACAAGGCCATGGAACGAACCAACCGTTCCATGGCTTTTTTGTTGGGATGTTCCGGCGGAGTCGCGCGGTTCTCGGTTGTACCGCGAACGGCCCTGCGCAAGCGGCCCGCTTGTCTTGTTTTTTCTTTTTTGGGCAAACAAAAGACAAGAAACAAGGCTGGGACAGGGGTTTGCCGAAACGTCAGACCGGCTCCGAGCGCCACTTGAGCCGAAAACAGCGAAAAATAGTGAGTGGCTGGTAAAAAGTTAAGCCCGAGACTGCCTAAAATACAACCAACTTTGCTGCGTTTCCGCCCCAGTTGTGCTGTCTCCCCTTTTTTATCACCTACTTCCCCCTGTGCGTTGTGCGCCATTCCGCCAAAAATGAAGTGCCTCATGTTCATTAGTGAGCAGTTGCACCCCAAAATTGAACAATTGGACGGGCAATATTGGCCAAAAATCTAGCAAAGTGCTGATTGTCAAGCTGTTTGCTATTACAGCACGATATGTGTTGTTTCCGTTTGGCAAAGCCAAGTATATTAAGTTATCTTTAAGCGTTCATTAGCATTTATTTCAATCATGTTTCGGAATTTGGTGCCGACTTTTGCTTGGTAACCGGGCTAAATAATGGGTCTTAACCACAGTTTAGCCATTAAATTCCCTGATTGTCATTCATTTACCGATCTATTACTCATTCACTCGATTATTCATGGAACTTAAAATCTCCCACCTTTCCAAGACCTATGCCAATGGGGTGCAGGCTCTCAAAAATGTTAATTTGACCATCCAGCAAGGCATGTTTGGCCTGCTCGGCCCCAACGGAGCGGGCAAATCGTCGCTCATGCGCACCATTGCCACTTTGCAAGAGGCTGATAGTGGTGAAGTAACCTTGGATGGGGTCAATGTGCTCAAGGACAAGGAATCTGTCCGTCGGATGCTGGGCTATTTGCCCCAGGAATTTGGGGTGTACCCGCGCATCGATGCCCAGACCATGCTGGATCACATTGCTACGCTCAAAGGGCTGACCAATTCCCGCGAACGCAAGGAAACGGTGGAAGCCCTGCTCCAGCGGGTCAACTTGTACCATGCCCGCAAAAAAAACCTGGGCACTTATTCGGGCGGGATGAAACAGCGCTTTGGCATAGCCCAAGCCTTGATCGGTAGTCCGAAACTGATCATTGTTGACGAACCCACGGCTGGCCTGGATCCTGCCGAACGCAACCGGTTCCACAACTTGCTCTCCGAAATTGGCGAAAACACAATCGTGATCCTCAGCACCCACATTGTGGAAGACGTGAGCAACTTGTGCTCCGACATGGCCATTATCTGCTTGGGCGAAGTGATGGCCCAGGGCAACCCGATTGACATCGTGGACAATATCCAGGGCAAAATCTGGAAAAAATTGGTGGCCAAACAAGAAGTGGCCGAGCTGCGCAAAAATTTTAAAATCATCTCTACCCACCTCAAAGCGGGCAAGACCGAGATCCACGTTTTTAGCGAAGATTTCCCCGAAGCCGGTTTCGAGCCAGTGGATGCGGACCTGGAAGATGTTTATTTTAGCACCATTTCGGCCAAAGTAGATGTAGTGACGGTTTAAGCTGATTGAATTGACCCAGTAACCATCCAATGTTTTGTGTTCAGCCCAAATTGGTTTGCGCTTGACAGAAAAACAAATCTTTGGCCAGCAAAGTAATCATCACCTTATCCCCAATCATTTTGCTGGGGGTAACAACCCCCGAGGGCAATGAAAGCCGGCACTTCAAGTATTCATCCATCCAATCTATCATTCAACGATGAAATCATTCGGTCATATTTTCTTTTTTGAGCTAAAATACCGGTTGGGGCGGCTCCCAACTTATCTGTATTTCCTGCCTTTCTTTATCCTGATCATTATTTTGATGGTCAATGGGTTTATCAGTTTTGGCAGTGAAAAAGCGTATCTGAATTCCTCCCGGGCCATTCATAACCTGGTGGCCACGTTCAGTATTTTCTGCACCATGATCGCTTCAGCCTTTATGGGCGTGCCCGTGTACCGAGATCTGGAACACAACACCAAAGGCTACTTTATGAGTTATCCCATTGGCGAAAAAGGCTACTTACTGGGCCGTTACCTTGGTTCGTTCGTAGTACTGTTTTTGGTTTGCCTTAGCATCCCGCTCGGACAGATGGTCGGGGCTGCCCTGGGGCCCGTCTTGGGCCTGGAAGAGGCCGATCGGTTTGGCCCGCTCAATTTTTCGGCCTATCTCAATGCCGTGGTCATTATCCTGTTGCCCAACTTGTTTTTCGTGGGAACGCTTTTCTTTTCACTCGTGGCCCTCACCCGCAAGATTTTTGCGGCCTACACGGGCAGTGTCCTGTTCTTCATTGCCTATTTGCTGGCCAACACCCTCACCCAAGACATCGAGCAGCGCGATCTGGCCGCCATTTTGGATCCGTTTGGCCTCAATGCCTTGGGCAATGCCACCCGGTACTGGACACCAGTTGAGCAGAACACCTCCCTGCCACCGTTGGAGGGTGCGTTGCTTTGGAACCGCCTTTTATGGATCGGCCTTGGGCTGGCCATGTTGCTGTTTACCCTTTACCGCTTCAATTTTAATGATTTTGTCTCCAATAAAATTGGCAAGAGCAAATCAGAAAAAGCCGAGGAAGCAGCCGTGGGCCGGTTGCGTTTGCCCCAAGTGACCCAGAGCTTTACCACTGGCATTTATTTCCGCCAAATGTTCCGTTTGGCTTGGCTAGAATTCACCAACGTAGTGCGCGACATTTATTTCTTGGGGATTTTGTTGGGCGGAGTGCTGTTCTTGTTTTTGGATGGCTGGTTTGGTTCGCCCATCTACGGTACTCCCTCGCTGCCCACTACATTCGCCATGCTAGAGGTCAAAGATGACACCTATATCGTTTTTGTATTCATCATCCTGATTTTTTACACTGGTGAAGTGGTCCATCGCGATCGCTCGGTCAATTTCAACAATATTGCCGACGCGCTTCCCGTGCCCAACTGGATGATCTACGGCAGCAAATTCTTGGCCTTGGTCTATGTTGCTTTTATGTTGGTCAACCTGCCACTGGTCTGCGGCGTACTAAACCAAGTGGCGAGGGGCTATTTCAATTTTGAGTTTGGGATGTACTTCACGGATCTCTACTTGCTCGAGTTCCCCGAATATTTGCAATTGGCGATGCTGACTTTTTTTGTCCATATTTTGGTCAACAACAAGTTTCCGGGCCACGTGGTCTCCATCAGTATCTGGGTGCTATTGTTTGCCCTGCGCAACTTTGCCGAGTTGGATTACAACCTGTTCTTTTATAGCTACACCTCGGGCTACACCATTTCGGACATGAACGGTTTCGGCAGTTTCTTCAAATCCATGTTCACCTTCAATGGTTACTGGCTGGCGCTGGGCGCACTGTTGCTCACGCTGGGCAACCTGTTTTGGAACCGGGGGGCCGAGACCGACTGGCGCACCCGCTGGGCGGTGGCCAAACAACGGCTCAATCCCGTTTCGGGCGCATTGCTCTCCCTCTTCACCCTCATTTGGCTGGGGCTGGGCGGCCTGATCTACTACAACGTCAGTGTGCTGAACACTTACCAGACCGCCGATCAGGGCCGCGATGCCCAAGCGGCCTTCGAGAAACGCTACCGCAAACTGGAGCGGGTGCTCCAACCCAAAATCACCGACCTGAAACTCTACGCCGATCTCTTTCCCGAAGAGTTGCGCGCTACGGTGCGTGGTGTGGCCACCATGACCAACAAATGGGACCGCCCCATTGATACCCTCTATGTTTCGGTGACCGGTGGGCGCTTGCAATACCTCAAGATCAACGGCCAAGCACTGGAACCCATTTACCGCGACAGTATTATGACCGATCGCACCGGCAGCCAAGCCATGGGCGAGGCCAATAGCAAGGGCGAGCGCGGTTTTGTGTGGTACAAGCTGCCCAAGACCTTGGCCCCCGGCGACACGGCCACCATGGAAACCATGATGGTGCGCCAGCCCAAAGGCTTTGCCAACTCGGGTTTTGACCGGGAGTTGGTGGCCAACGGTACCTTTATCGGCGGTGGTATTCCCTCGTTTGGTTATCCGGGCATTGAACTGAGCAGCGACAAGGAGCGCAAAAAACGCGGCCTGCCCGAGCGCAAATACAGCCAACCCCCGCAAGACGACAAATGGGGCCTGAGCAATCTGCTGTTCAACGATGATGCCGACTATATCACCTACGAGTGTGTGGTCAGCACTGCCCCCGACCAGTTGGCCATTTCGCCCGGATACTTGCAGCGCGAATGGCTGGACAAGGGCCGCCGCTATTTCCACTACAAAATGGAGGGTGAAATGGACATGTTCTTCAATCTGGTCTCGGCCCGCTACGCCGTGGCCAAAGATGTGTGGAACGGCCCCAAAGGCGAAAAAGTCAACATTGAGATTTTCCACCACCCCACACACCAGTACAATGTGGAGCGCTTCACCAAGAGCGTAAAGGCCAGCCTTGATTATTTTGGCACCAACTTTACGCCCTATCAATACAAACAAATGCGCATCTTGGAGTTTCCGCGTTATGCTGGTTTTGCCCAATCGTTCCCCAACACCGTTCCCTACTCGGAGAGTTTTGGTTGGCTGGGCAATTTCAGCAACCCCGACGACACCGACTACGCCTTTTATGTGACTTCGCACGAGGTGGCGCACCAGTGGTGGGGCCACCAAGTCACCCCGAGCAATACCCGGGGGGCCAATCAACTGTCCGAAACCTTGGCTGAATATTCGGCATTGATGGTGCTCAAAAACGCTTACAGCAACAATGCCATGCAAAAGTTCCTTCGATATGCGCTCGACCGCTACCTTTCGGGCCGGGCTAACGAGAGTAAATTTGAGGAAACGTTGTTCAACAACGACAGCCGCAGCTACGTGTGGTACCAGAAAGGGTCGCTCATTATGTATGCCCTGGCCGATTACATCGGGGAAGACAAACTCAACCAAGGATTGAAAAGTTTCTTGGACACCGCCGCCTTCCGGCCCCAAGCGCCGTTTGCAACTACGGGTGAGTTTTTGCCCTATCTCGAAGCCGTTACCCCGGATTCGCTCCAGTATTTTATCGAAGATAGCTGGAAAAAAATCGCCTTGTACGAAAACCGGGTTGTCAATGCCACCTACCAAAAAACCAAGGATAACGAGTATAAGGTCAAAATGACCGTGATGGCCAAAAAGATTTATTACGATGGGTTGGGCAAGGAAATCGGTACGGGCAAGGGCAAAAAGGACTACATCGATCTGGGAGTTTTTGCCGAAGACGGCAAGAATGCGCAAGGCATGAAGGCCAAAACCCCGCTCTATCTCCAAAAACACTGGCTGGGCGAGGGCGAGCAGACCTTTGAGTTTACCGTCCAGGGCAAGCCCGTGAAAGCCGGGATCGATCCGTACAATAAACTCATTGATCGAGTGCCCGAAGACAATTTAAAGGCCGTGGAAGAACAGTAGGCCCTTGGCCAATCAAAGAAAAAGTGCAGTGGCCCTTGGTCGCTGCGCTTTTTTTGTTCCCTAATGGCCATTTCGCAAACTGTTTAAATCCCCAAAGGATGTAATGATTATATACCATAAATTCAGGTGATTGAGCCGTCATTTCCCAGCCTCTTTTTTAAACTGTTACCTATCAAAAACGCTGCGATGTTGCTATTATACCTCTATTTTGAAGGTTTATCTACACTTTGGGGCTTTGAAAATGAAGGCAATTTTCAAGTTTGGATTTAAAAATGGTAATTTTTGTAATAAACCCTGATAAATACCCATTTCCAAAGGTAGGGCTGGGAAATATTGGCTTTATATTTGTCCCTTTAAGTGAGTCATAAAGTGCAAATTCATAAAATAGGGTACTCAATTTTTTTTAAACAAAACAAAACTACTCATGAAAAGTAAATCATTCTTGTGCTTGGTAGGCTTATTCGTGCTTACACTTGCAACATCTTTTATCGCTCCGAACAACGCACGCCGTGGTTCTTTTACTATCAAAAACGACTCGGACTGGAAGATTACCGAGATTTATTTCGGCCTGGAAGACGGAAGTGTTGAGTGGGGCGAAGACTACTTGAGTAGCTCTATTGCCCCTGGCGGCTCATTGAAATTCTACAACATTCCCACTGGTTCGTATGGCGTGATGGTAAAGGATGACAGTGGGGATACTTGTATTCACCGCGAAATAGACATCGATGCGGGTCAAGAATGGTCATGGAGTTTCGATAATACAGAATGCAGCGACGAATAACCTAGCTTTCCATTGCTAATCAAAAAAGTTGAAGTTGAGCGACTCATTTAGGTTACTCTCATCGGTATTTTTTAGAGAATACATCTTTGAAAATCAACACTTTATCTGCTGATCTTTATGATATTGATGGTGTTATGTGTTGGTATTTTGCTTCAAACTTTTTAGCCTTGGATTGACGAGCACCTTTAATGTATCCATACAACGGGTACAATTGCACGCACATTTTGAAAATAAAACTTGTGTTTCGTGAAACACCGCCTCTTTGGGGTGGCACGGTGCTTTACGCACAGGCTGCCGCAAAGTTCCTTCTAAGGCAACTCCCGATAGTGCGCGACTTTACTTTGCCGAATCAACTTGGTAAGGCAATCAAAAATCCAACAGCTCGTTGGATTTTTGATTGCTTTACCTCTACTCATGTATCATATATCAATCAAATTTCTGAAATACTAAGCATAGATAAGTTACACCAAAAAATTATCAACCGGTAGGGTCAAAAATAGTGTAAATACTATTTCCCAATTTACGGCGGGAAATGTCGGATTGAGGCCGCCGCTTGCAGTTATTGAGCCAAAAGGAGTCCGATCTGAGCGAGGTTGCGGGGCGTTCTCGTTGCTAGCGCAGAAATTGGACTGGCCAACAGCTGGCCGGAGTGACAAACCGCAAAAAGAAGCCACCATAACGCTGGTTTCATACACTTTGATCATCCATCCATCGCCCAAAGAATCGGCGTGGCCCCTCACTTCCCCTTGCGCAGGCCAATGAGCAATACTCCCGCCAGCACCAACCCTGTGCCCACCAGTTGCCAGATCAATACCGGTTCGCCCAAGAATACATGGGCCAGCGCAATGGTGGACACCGGCCCAACGCTGCCCACGATGGATGCGTTGCCCGACCCGATGAGCAGGATGCCCTTGGCGGTCAACATGGCTGGGATTATAGTCGCGATCAGGGCCATCCAACCAGTGATCTGATACACTTCACCGGTGAAATTGAACAAGTTGGACGGCTGCAAGATTAAAAACTGGAGCACTATGGGCACAGTGGCAAACACCATGATGTAGGAAGTATAAAGCATGGAGGAACCCACCCTGGGGATGAGTTGACCGCTGCCCACGATGTAAGTGGAGTAAGCGAGGGCCGAACAGAAAATGAGTAATGCCCCGAACCAGACGTGCCCCCCAGCCAATGATACGTCGGCGAACAAGGCCACCGCAATGCCCGCGTAAGTGAGCAGGAGCGCATACACTTGGGTGCGGGTAATGGGCTGGTGGAACCGCACCGCCACGATCAGGATCACGATGGTCGGGTAAATGAACAGGATGAGCCGCTCCAACCCCGCACTCAGGTAGCGAAGCCCCATAAAATCCAGGAGCGAAGACAGGTAGTAACCCATGAAGGCCATTAGTACTAACAGCCAGCGATCCCGGAGGCTAAACTGGAAAAACGAAACCTTGGGCCAATAATACCCAATCACTCCAACGAAAAACGGGGCTGAAAATAGCATCCGCAAGGTCAGGATCGAGGTGGCATCCAGTTGGTGGAGGTATAGCAGTTTGACCATGATGGCCTTAGAAGCAAAACCGACCGCCCCCAGCATGACCATCAGTACCCCAATGACCTGTTTGGGGGCCAGTACTGCGGGATTGATTTTTTTTTGCACCACTAAGAGCGGGTTGGGAGTAAGTGAACATAAAATAGGGTAGAGAAACCTTGCGAAGGTTTCTCTACCCTAGGAGATAACAAATGGTGAGCAAAAAAGGCTTGGCCAAAGGCAATATTTACGCCTTATCACCGAACCGTTCCATGATGGCATCACTGATCCCGGTGGAAGAAAAACCGCCATCGTGGAACAAATTCTGCATGGTCACTTTGCGGGTAAGGTCCGAGAACAGGGTGATCACATAATCGGCACAGTCTTCGGCGGTGGCATTGCCCAGCGGCGATAGCTTGTCGGCATAGTCCATGAACACATCAAAACCGCCTACGCCCGTCCCGGCAGTGGTGGCAGTGGGCGATTGGGACACCGTGTTCACCCGGATTTTCTGGAGCTTGCCCAAACGGTAGCCGTAGCTCCGGGCAATGGACTCGAGCATGGCTTTGGCTTGGGCCATGTCGGCATAATCGGGGAACACCCGCTGGGCCGCCATGTAGGTGAGGGCCACAATGGAACCGTAATCGTTGAAAGCGTTTAGTTTTTCGCCCACTTGCATCATTTTATGGAACGACAGGGCCGAAATATCCAAGGTTTTTTGGAACCAGTCGTAGTTCAGATCACCGTAGTTTTTTTTCTTGCGCACATTGGGGCTCATGCCAATGGAGTGGAGGACAAAATCAATCTTGCCGCCCAAGTGATCCATTGACTGGGTGTAGAGGGTCGAAATATCTTCCAAGACAGTGGCATCGGCGGGGATCACGATTGTGCCGCACTGCTCAGCCAATTGGTTGATCACGCCCAAGCGCAGGGCCACCGGGGCGTTGGTCAAAGTGAAGTTGGCCCCTTCTTCCTTGGCCCGGAGCGCTACTTTCCACGCGATGGAATTTTCGTCCAGTGCGCCAGTAATAATGCCCCGTTTGCCTTTGAGTAAGTTGTACATGAGTTGATGGTTGGTTAAATTAAAGGGCGAGGGCTTCCGTTACCCGGGCCGCTGCATCTTTGAGCACAATGGCCGAGGTTACTTTGAGGCCCGATTCTTGGATAACGCGGGCACCTTCTTCGGCGTTGGTTCCTTGCAAACGGACAATGATCGGCACTTTGATACCGCCAATTTTCTTGTAAGCTTCCACTACGCCCATTGCCACGCGATCGCAGCGCACAATCCCGCCAAAAATATTGATCAAGATCGCTTTCACGTTCGGATCTTTGAGGATGATGCGAAACCCGGCTTCCACTGTTTGGGCATTGGCCCCACCGCCCACATCGAGGAAGTTGGCCGGCTCGCCGCCCGAGAGCTTGATGATGTCCATCGTGGCCATGGCCAAACCGGCACCATTCACCATACAGCCCACGTTGCCGTCGAGCTTCACGTAGTTCAACCCGGCTGCCGAAGCTTCCACTTCCAAGGGATCTTCCTCGGTGGTATCGCGCAAGTCGGCAATGTGTTTGTGGCGAAACAGGGCATTGTCATCAATATTGACTTTGGCATCAACCGCCAAAATTTTATTGTCCGAAGTTTTGAGGCAAGGGTTGATTTCAAACTGGTTGGCATCGCAGGCGAGGTAGGCCCCGTAAAGTGCCGTCAGAAATTTGACCATTTCTTTGAAACCTTCGCCGCTCAAACCGAGGGCAAAAGCCACTTTGCGGGACTGGAAAGGTTGCAGGCCGATGGCAGGGTCAATCCACTCTTTGTAGATTTTTTCGGGGTGGTTGTGGGCCACTTCCTCGATGTCCATCCCGCCTTCGGTGCTGGCCATAATGACATTGCAGGCTTTGGCCCGGTCGAGCAATATGGCAATGTAAAATTCTTTGGGTTCATTCGCCCCGGCGTAGTACACGTCTTGAGCAATCAACACCTTATTTACTTTTTTGCCCGCTGGGCCAGTTTGGATGGTCACCAATGTGTTGCCGAGCAGGTTTTTGGCCACCGTTTCCACTTTCTCCAAGTTGGTACAAAACTTTACCCCTTCTTGGTTGGTCTCGATGGTGCGGCCCTTGCCGCGCCCTCCGGCGTGGATCTGGGCTTTGACCACCCAACCTTGGGTGCCCGTTTCGGCCTGTAGCTCGCGGGCCGCCTCTACCGCCGCTTGGGGGGTCGATACGACTATGCCCTCTTGCACGCGTACGCCATGGCTTTTGAGGATTTCCTTGCCTTGATATTCGTGGATATTCATGTCCGAAAACGGTTGATGATTGCTTTAATTAATCGAAATGGGCTTTGCCCGCCCAAAAATAGCAAAAAGCGGATTAGCTACAAGGCATAGATCCATATTTTGCCGGAGCAGTGCGCAAAAACCCCCTTGATGAGCGCGATCAATCCCTACAATCGCTTGACCACCAATTTGGCCGATTGGGGGCTGGTGTCCACGCCTGGGTTGCCGGGGATGCCGGGATAGGGCAGCACATCCTCCAAAATGATGCGGTAGCGTTGCCCGGCCAGACTGATCTCCACCGAGTCGCGGGTGAGCATGGGCTGGGCGGGTTGTTCGCCCTTGCATTCGCCCAGGCAGAGCGCACCCGTCGGGGATTGGCCGCTGCCGCTCAGCCCAAAACACACGGTGACATTGCCCATGCGGATGCAGCGGGCGTTGGTCGGGCAGCGGCTCTCGGCTATTTCGTTGACTGTTAGCTGGGCACCATCGGCCAAGCTGAACGACTGGCGGGCTTGGAGCGCAAACTTCTCTTCGGCCGGGTAGGACGGGCCGGCTTTTTGGCAACCCAACAAGAAAGAACAAAAGAGGACGAAGCTGAACAATTGATTTTTCATCACGTTGCTGGGTTGAACTGGTTGACTGATTTGGGCCATTTGCCCATTGTGATATACGAAAACGAATCAATTTAGGTATCATTGCCTGTGCAAAGCCCCAGCGACAAACCCAAATATGAACTTTCCTTTAAAATTGCCAACGGATACTTATTTTTGTGCATTGGCTGGAAGGACTAGCACCATTTTTTGGCAGGCGGGAGCAGCGCGTCAACCACACAACCCTTGACCCGTCCGTTGCGTCGATCAAAAACCAGTAACCATTCACTTTTTTACCCGCAATTCAACCACTATGCTGGATGACGAGAAGTTCCTGACCCCGAGGCAAATTGTGGGGGAGTTGGACAAATATATTATTGGCCAGCACGATGCCAAGCGCAATGTGGCCATTGCCCTCCGCAACCGCTGGCGGCGCATGAACTCCCGGGAAGACATGCGCCGGGAAATCATCCCCAACAACATCCTCATGATCGGGGCCACCGGGGTGGGCAAAACCGAGATTGCCCGGCGGTTGGCCAAAATTGCCGATGCGCCCTTTATCAAGGTGGAGGCCTCCAAATTTACCGAAGTGGGCTACGTGGGCCGCGATGTGGAAAGCATGGTGCGCGATCTGGTGGAGCAATCGGTCAACATGGTGAAAGCCCAGAAGAAAGAGGAAGTGCAACAAAAAGCGGCCGCCGTGGTGGAAGACATCATCTTGGATGCCCTCATCCCCTCGATCCGCAACCGCAAGAACAACTTGGGGGGCACCGACGGCCCTTATGTCACCGACAGTGACATTGAAATCAACGAGCGCACCCGGGAGCGTTTCCGCGAAAAACTCCGCAACGGAGAAATGGAAGATCGCAAAATTGAGATCAACATTGAAGGCTCGGGCGGCTCGGGTGTGGGCATTGTGGGTGGGGGCATCGACGAAGTGTCCATGATGAACATCCAAGAGATGATCGGATCGATGATGCCCAAGAAGACCAAAAAACGCAAGGTGACCATCGCGGAGGCCCGCCGACTGC
>JBBQXF010000131.1:0-13261 GCA_038209965.1 Cytophagales bacterium
TATTGAGGGCGACGAATACCTGGCCTCACCGACCGACCCAACTCCCAAGTTCCTGCATTATCACCACCATATCGGGTTGGTGAGCGGCATTGCATGGGACCACGCCAATGTCTATCCCGTTTTTGATGATTATGTGAAGCAGTTTGAGCGGTTCGCGACCCAGACCCCTCGGGCGGGCACGCTCATCTACTGCGAAGAGGACGACCTTGCCACCATCGTGTCCACATCCAACAACATGCGCGACGATGCCCTGCTGCTCACTTACAAAACCCACAAGCACAAGATCAGCAACGGCCACACCCTATTGACCACCAAAGAACAGCCGATAGCTATTTCTGTTTTTGGCAAGCACAATATGCAAAATTTGAGCGGGGCCATGTTGGTCTGTCAACGATTGGGCATCAGCGATGCGCAATTTTACCAAGCCATTGCCACGTTCGAGGGAGCCTCACGACGGCTCGAGCTGGTGGCGAAAAATGCCCAGACCACCATTTACCGCGATTTCGCCCATGCGCCGTCCAAGCTAAAAGCCACCACGTTGGCCGTGAAAGAGCAATTTCCCGAGCGCAAATTGGTGGCTTGTGCCGAACTGCACACGTACAGCAGTTTAAACAAACATTTTATTGGCCAATATAAGGGCACAATGGACAAAGCCGATGAGGCCATCGTTTATTACAACCCCAAAGCAGTGGCCCTCAAGCGGTTGGAGCCGATTGACCCAGCCGAGATCGTGAAAGCCTTCGGCAATAAAAACCTGCAAGTGTTTACCGATTCAAGTGCGCTCCAAGCCCATTTGATGCGTGGCCAATGGGCTAACCGCAACTTGTTATTGATGAGTTCGGGAACTTTCGATAACCTGGATCTGGGCGTACTGGCCAGTGCAGTGTTGGGCCAGTAAGTCTGTCTGGCAAGCAGACAAATGTAACCCGTCAATAAAAACAACAGAAATAGAGGGTATATTTAAAAATGGGTTTGTCAGGCAAGCAGACAAACGTAACACGTCAATGGCTGGCCCCCAATGCTTCCATTTGTCCGAGCCAAACTTGGCGGTCGGTCATGGCTGATGGTCGGATCGGCCCAAGGTAGGTGGTTTTGGTAGTTTTGAGGCCACAAAAATCAAGTACCATCTTTCGCATGACCTTGACCCCGCCCTCACCCAAAAACCATTTGAAATACCAGATTGGGTAGTCGATGGTGCAAATGATTTCGGTGGTGCGGCCGGTCAGCAACTTGTCCCACCGGTCGCTGTTGTTCCGATATTTGAAGGCGAAACCGGGCAAGAAAGTCCGGTCCAAAAACCCTTTCAACCCGGCCGGCATCATGCCCCACCACAACGGATAGATCCAAACAATGTGGTCGGCCCATTGGATTTTTTTCTGGGCCAGTTGCAAATCGGGCTCCAATGCTTGCTTGGCGCAATAGCCCACGGTCAAGTTCGGGTTGAAATCCAGCATTGCCAAGTTGATTTCCTGTACTTCGTTGCTACCGCTCAAAGCTCCTTTTTTGTAAGCTGTTTGTACGGCAAAATTGAAGCTCTCTTGATTGGGGTGACCATTGATGATCAATATTTTTTTCATGGATTTCCGTGGTTTAAACGGGTGAAAAGTTGCCTGTGCCCATGATCCATTGCCAGCGATCGCACCTTGGTTGTTGCAGTGTGATGCAACTTGATTGCCAGGAGCCATTGCCAAAACAGGGGTATTTCTTCTATTTGGTTCGGAACCCTGGGGATACCCCAAATAGCACCCACAAAAATCCGTCAATCAACCGCACGAAAAACGTGACAAATGTTACAATCGTTATTGGTGGGCAACTTTTCTTCGGATGCGGCTCAAACTTTCTCGCTCAAGCCCCAAATAGGAAGCAATGTGGTAGAGGGGAATGCGGTCAAAAATGGCAGGTTGGGTAGCCATCAGATCAAGGTACCGCTGTTCACCATCGCGAAACAGAAAGCTCTCGACCCGCTGGGTGGTGAGTTGGTAGGAATACTCGGCCATGATCCGGCCGAACCGCTCCCAGTTGTGGGATAAGCGATAGGCATTTTGCAATTCGGCAAAACTGAATTGGACTATTTCAGTGGGTTCTAACGCTTGGATAAAACACCGACTGGGCTTGACTTGAAGAAAGCTGTCATAATCCACGACAAATTGTTGCTCAAAAATAAATTGAGTGTTTATTTCCTTGCCATCTAAGGCATAATACACCCGGAAACAGCCTTGGTTCACAAACCCCATTTCGGTGCAGGTCTTGCCAGCTTTGAGCAGCACCTCGCGTTCCGCCAGTTTTTTTGTCCGCAAAAAGGGTTCAAACAATGCACAGTCCCTTTGGGTCAAGAAAGGGAATTGGGAGAGCCAATTTTCGAGTATTTCGCAACTGTTCATGGGTGGAAAATTGTTGGTGCCAGCAAACGCATCGTGTGGCCAAGCTGGTTCTTGTTGATCAAATGGGTGATACATTGCATTTTACTACATACAATCTCCTGTAAATTGGCAAAATAAATCATTGAAAATCAAGGAAACAAATCCAATCAATGGCTAAAATTACTTTGAGATCAGTCTAACAGCTTGAGTCGGCGAAAAGCTGATCGGATATTTTCCTTAAAATCTTGATACGAATTTAAGTTGTCCAATTTTTCAATGCCAATTTTTTGGCCGATTAGCGAGTAAATGTCAGCGAGGGTCAATTGAGCTCGCCGACGCTTCACCATGCCTTCCCTAGCGACCCGGATGGCTTCTTCAATCACTTCCTTCGGGTTGGCAATTTTTTCGGGGGAGCGATGAATAGTCAGTTCAATGTCAGTCTTTTCGGTGCCAATTTCTTTTTTGAGCAACTCCTTGTCGGCCAGCATCCAAGCTTCCGTTTCTTGCACTGGCACGAGCGCAATTAACATCTTACAACAATACTGCTCATTCTGTTGGTCAATGCTGGGAGAATTTTATTTTGGTAGGTGCTGTCGCTCAGCGCATTATCGGCATCGGCATGTACGCACAAGAGCGTCATGCCGAAATCCTCCAGCCCTTGCTTTGCCCCAGTCAACACCCAGTCCACAAATCCCAAACCTGAACTTGGGGGCTCTACCGCAATGACCTCAAGTTCATATTCCCCCCTGCATTCGGTATAAATAATTTCGTGGATTGTCCGCTCGACTATTGGGGTCAAAAACCGTAGGTTGGTAGTTCCTTCGGTCAATAATCCCACAAATAGTTGTTTCTTCATGGTTATTTACGATGCTCCATGATCAGTTTCCAAATATTGTTTTACCGTTGAAAGCGTGAGTTTCAATTCCGGTTCGGAATAAGGAACTGGAATTTCCAAAAGGGGGCCATTTCTGTCTTTTAGTACTGGCAAGATACCAGTGACGGATAACTTTACTATTTTACCAGTAATATCACTAATCTGGTTCTTCATTTTGGCATACCAAATGCTGACGGACGGGTCGTTGGTCCAATGATAGATTTCTCCTACCAGCCCAGGGGAATGTGTATTGACAATGATCTGGCGCAACGGCAGGTCGGTAGCCAAAAAATCAGTGCTCAACTCTTTCAACAAGCGGGCCATATCCTTGATTTTGAAGGAATGGATGCCATTTTCAGGCTCTTCAAAACAGAGTAGGCCAGTATGCTGGTCGTCATTGGCCAGTACACAGAGTGCCAATAGGCGGAGAGTTCCCTCCGACAACACTCGCGACGTATACTCATTTTTGTCTTTGTCCCTCAGCTTGACCAAATATTGATTGTTTGCTTCGTCATCGAGCACCACAACTTCGGTAAATTGGGGCAAAAAGCTTTGCACCATTCTCGATATCCCGACCATTCGATACGCATTGTCCTGTCCAATACGGAATAATGTGGCAGCCAAGTATTTTCCACTCCTTGACAGGGTATTTTGCAGCCCCATCTCTTTTTTGCTCGGCTCTCCTAAATCTTCAGGATTGAATTGGAGAAAGCGCCAGCTAATCATTTCTGCTTTGGCAGCCAATACGTGCTTAAAATCTACCGAATTGATGGCACTCAACACTGTTTGTGAGGCAGCATTGGCCCGGGTTGCTTTGTCGCCTTGCTTCCCATCTTGACGGATTTTAATGGCCACCGTGTTCCCTTCGGCTTCGGTACGGATGTACGGCTGGGCGATTCCACCCGATCGCTCGCTTTTGACCAAACTTTTACTAGACTCGGGTAATATTTTTTTACCCAGTCATCTTCATCCGGCCGTATTTTTTCTAAACTTTCATGTTTGATAAACAAATCATCAATATTGAACTGGTTCTGTTTTTTTCAATGATCAGACGGTAACGCAGCCGGATATGGTTCAACTGTTCCTTGCCGCCCCAGTTGTCACGGATCTCCCGGTTGAGGAGCATGTCCACCTCAAACGTCAGCTCACTGGCACAATGGTTACCGCCGTATTGGGTAAAAAGCTCATTGGGATTACCCCGCTGCCCGTGCCAAGTAAAAGCAGTTTTTAGGTCAGTTTCAGCTAAACGGGCCAACAACATCAGTGCATCGAACAAATTGCTTTTTCCCGAGGCATTTACTCCGGCAATAACAGTGAACGGGGTAAACGTCATTTCAAAATGGTGAAACGACTTGAATCCATCGATCTTAATTCGAGTTATCATTCCGCTGATGATTTATACCAAGATTAAAATGTGTTTTGAGATTTTCATGATTTAGTAGCTTTATTTTCAATGACTTGACTTCTAGTTATTTAACAATTAAGGATGATCGATCAAGTCTCGAACGGTTTTAATGCTCAGTAACTTTATCAAATTGATTTTCAATAGTTTGTTGATCAGCCGCAAATCATCCTGGCAGAATAGCACCCAATGCAGGATATGCCCTGATGATTCTGGTCACCCAGCGGTCACATCGAGCTGTTGCAAGAACTGGACAGCTTCCTGCGCGTGATCAAAAACTTGGAAGATGGCGTTCAGTTTGGTGATGACCAGTAGCTTGCGCACCGGATCCGAGGGATGGATCAAGACTACCTCGCCGTTTTTGTTGCGGAACTTGGTGAGCAGGCGGATCAGGATAGTGAGCCCGCTGCTGTTCATATAAGTAACTTGGGAGATATCCACCGCGCAGCGCAAAATATCCTCGTTGTCCTCGCTGTCCACCAGCTCGAGGATCTTTACTTCATCGTGCAGGCCCAGCAAGTCGCCGGTGATCTGGAGCAAGAGCACTCCTTCCTTGATCTCGTGGGTGAAGTCCATGGTGGGTCAGGGCTGGATGGCTCGGTTCGGGCATTGAACCTTATTGCATTGGCCATAGAGCACCAGCGAGTGGTCCTGAATGCTGAACTCCAATAATTGGCCGACCATGGTCTGGATATTATGGATGCGCGGATCACAAAATTCCATCACTTGATGACAGTTGAGGCAAATGAGGTGGTCATGTTGGCGGTAGCCATACGATTTTTCGTATTGGGCCAGATTGCCCCCAAATTGGTGCTTGGTCACCAGATTGCATTCCACCAACAGATCTAGCGTGTTGTAAACTGTGGCCCGACTGACCCGGTAATTCTTGTTTTTCATGCTAATGTAGAGCGATTCCACATCAAAATGGTCATGGCGGGAATAGATCTCTTCCAAGATGGCAAACCGCTCTGGCGTTTTGCGCAGCTCTTTCCGTTCGAGGTAGGCAGTAAATATGTTCTTTACTTCCTCGTATTTACCGTCTTTGGGAGTTATTTTTTGCATTGTCAAGAAAACCCTTCTTTGCAAAGATACACCAAGTTTTGCAACATTGGTTTTTGGGGGCCCAACTGATCGGGTTCCTCGGCCGATTGGCCACTTTTTGCGGGTTGTGGCCCGGCCAATGACCACTTTTTTACTATATTTGATGGGTTAACGGTTTGTGACAATCCCCATCCAATGAAAAGACACGGAAGAATTGTTTGGCTGACTACTTGGTTGGCTTGGTCAATGGGTAACTCTCTGGCCCAGCCGCCCGGCAAAGTGGAGAGTACCCTAGTGCTGCTCGATGTGAAAACGGGCAAGCAAAAAATAATTTTGCAAGAACAACGCCTTTTTGAAGCCCCCAATTGGTCGCCCGATGGCCAATACCTGATCGTCAATGCGGGCGGGCTGCTGGAAAAAATTTCAATCGAGGGCCAGAAACTGGGGCCGATCAATACTGGTTTTGCCAACCGCTGCAACAATGACCACGGAGTGAGCGCGGATGGCCAAACCCTGATCATTAGCCACAATGATCCTGCCGCCGGCACCCAGTCCGACTCCCGGATTTTTGTCCTCCCCCTAGAAGGTGGCACCCCCCGCCTGATTACCGAAAAAGCGCCGAGTTATTGGCACGGCATCAGTCCAGATGGTCAGTTTTTGGTTTATTGTGCTCTTCGCAATGGGCAATGGGATGTTTATCGGATTGGCATTGCCGGGGGCGAGGAAACCCGGCTCACGGAGGCCGCCGGCCTGGATGACGGGCCCGAATACAGCCCCGACGGCCAGTGGATCTATTTCAACTCGCACCGGACAGGGCGCATGCACCTGTACAGGATGAGGCCAAACGGCAGCCAAACCGAGCAATTGACCAACGATGAACTTGACAACTGGTTTGCCCATCCCAGCCCGGATGGCAAATCCATTGTGTATATTGCCTATTTAACTGATCAAAAAGGCAGTCACCCCTTTGGCCGGGAGGTCAAACTCCGGCTGATGAACCTCAAAACCCGCAAAATCAAAGATGTGACCCCAGTTTTTTTCGGTGGGCAGGGCACTATCAACGTGCCCAGTTGGTCGCCCGATAGCAAGCGGGTGGCATTTGTCCGTTACCGGATCTTGCCAGATTGAGGGAGTGAGTTTGGGGTGGTTCACTTATCTGGTCCAGCCTCGGTGACTATGGCCGCGTGACCCTGCAATTTGCCGATCACTTCGGCCAAATGCCGCTCCCGCACCTGTAATGTGAGGGTGCACAAGTTGTCAAACTGTTGGTCCACCACCGCCAATTGGTAATCTTTGACCACTTTCATGACTGCATTCATGGAGTGATGATCAAACTGGAGTTGCAGTTGCTGGGTCATGATTTGATCCACCAGTTGAGCGGCAGCCAATGCTGCTGCCGTGGCCAATTTATAGGCATTGACCAGCCCCGATGCGCCAAGGTTGGTGACGCCATAATAGCGCACCACCACTATTAGCACATTGGTGAGCTGTTTGGCGCGGATCTGGTTGAGGATGGGCAACCCGGCTGTGCCGTGCGGTTCCCCGTCGTCATTGGCCCGAAAAATCTTCTGATCCTTGCCCAGCAAATAAGCGTAGCAATGGTGGGTGGCATCATAAAATTCTTTGCGGAGCATCGTCAATTGGGTCTTCACCGCGGTTTCGCTCTCCACTGGGTAGGCGTGGGCCAAAAAACGGCTGCCTTTTTCTTTATACTGGGCCAGCGAAGGCCCAGCTAGTGTGAGGAAGGTGTCGGTCATCCACAAAAATAAAAAAACCAGGCCTTTTTCAAGTGCCTGGCAATCCATAGGGTTAGTCAAGTTAATTCTTCTCTGTAAGTCTTGGTTAGAAACGTGAGGTCAGTGCGTGATAATATAAATTTGTTGTTGGTCAGAAATGATGAGGACTGATATTTTTCTAATGCTTTAAACCTGACACAAATGTAGGTCAGCTTAAGAGTGTTGCCAAATCGGGATGAGCTGCCCT
Organism: Cytophagales bacterium; assembly: GCA_038209965.1. Taxonomy (GTDB): domain Bacteria; phylum Bacteroidota; class Bacteroidia; order Cytophagales; family Thermoflexibacteraceae; genus JALONO01. Next base: position 7,661 of record JBBQXF010000131.1, read on the forward strand.
GCGCCGGGTCGGCGTAAGAAAATGACGCAAGTACAATGTTAGCAGCTGTCCCGCCGATTTCATAACATTTTTTGCACCATTTGCTTAGACAAAAAGTAAACAGAAATGGGGCAAAGACCAGTTAAAGGGGTACTTTAAGCCAATTTGCGGAGAAACCATTGGTTATCTTACACTTGTGAAAAATAGAAGGTTAATCTACGGCGAGCCAGTGATTTTCTGGCCATTTGCCGGTGATTATCAACCCAGTCACTAAATAAAATGGTTTATGCACGAGGTAATTATTGTGGGCGGGGGATTGGCCGGGCTGGTCAATGCCATCGTTTTGGCCCAAGCCGGGATCGATACACTGCTGATTGAAAAGTATGAATACCCTTTTCACCGGGTATGTGGTGAATACATTTCCAATGAGACCTTGCCCTTTCTCGGCCAACTGGGCTTCGATCCATTTGCGCACGGGGCTGTGGCCATCCGCCAGCTACAAATAACTTCTCCCGCTGGCCGCCCCCTTGAGCAGCCACTGGCTTCGGGTGGGTTTGGCCTTAGCCGCTTCGCCATGGATCTGTCCCTTTACCAACTGGCCCAAGCGCAAGGGGCCAAGTTCCGGCTCAAAACCAGTGTGTTGGGGATCGAACCAGTCCGCAACGGCTGGGATGTAAAGCTGGCCGATGGCAGTCTATTGACCGCCAAAGTGGTGATCAGTGCCCACGGCAAACGGGCCAACTTGGATCAAAACCGGGCTTTTTTTGGCCAACGCTCGCCCTATATCGGGGTCAAATACCACATCCGTACCGACCTTCACCCTGATGATTTGATTGCCCTGCACAATTTTCAGGACGGTTATTGTGGCATTTCCCGGGTTGAGGACGGCGTTTATTGTATGTGTTACTTGGCCAAACGCGACCTGTTGCGCCAGCACGGTACCATTCCCCAAATGGAGAAAATGGTATTGGGCCAAAACCCGTATTTAAAAAAGTTGTGGGCCAACAGCGAGTTCGTTTTTCAAGCTCCCAAAGTGATCAATGAAATCTCTTTCGCCCCCAAGCCCCTGCTGGAAAACGGGGTCTTTATGTGCGGTGACTCGGCGGGCATGATTGCCCCCTTGTGCGGCAACGGCATGGCGATGGCCATCCACAGTGCGGCCCTGCTCTCGGGCCTGCTGGTTCGCCACTTGCGTGGCCCCCTCACCCGCCCAGCACTGGAACAGGAATACACCAAGCAGTGGCGAGGGCATTTTGCGGCCCGACTACAGGCTGGGCGCACCATCCAGCGGTTTTTTGGCAATGCCCACCTCACCGAATGGCTATTGCGCACTGCGGCCACAGTGCCGCCGCTGACCCGCTGGCTCATTGGACTTACGCACGGAAAACCTTTTTGATCAATGGCCAGCCAAGCAAAAAGCAATTCTGGCCTATCTTTGCCCGTTAAGTACGGTGATTGTTATGCCCACTATTTCTATTGTCATCCGCTGCTTCAACGAAGAACGGCACATTGGCAAGCTGCTCGACTGGCTGGCCCGCCAAACGGTGCCCGTGGAAGCGGTGGTGGTCGATTCGGGCTCTACCGACCGGACGGTGGAAATTGCCCGGGCCCACGGGGCCAAGCTGGTCCACATCCTCCCGCAAATGTTCACTTTTGGCCGGGCCCTCAACTTGGGCATTGCCCAGGCCAGTGGGGAGGTGGTGGTAGCGGCCAGTGCCCACGTATATCCGACCGACGAGCGTTGGATCGAGCAATTGGTCGAACCGTTCCAACTTGCTCAAGTAGCCCTTACTTACGGCGGACAAATTGGCAACGAGTCGACCAAATTTTCTGAACACCGTATTTTTCACAAGTGGTTTCCACCTACCGGCCCCTGGTATGTGCAAGACCACCCTTTTTGCAACAATGCCAACGCCAGCATCCGTCGGAGCGTCTGGGAACAATTGCCCTATGACGAAACGCTCACCGGGCTAGAAGATTTGGCTTGGGCCAAGAGTGCTTTACTGATCGGCCACCAATTGGCCTATGTACCAAGCGCCAAGGTAGTCCACGTCCACAACGAAACCCCAGACCAGATCCAAAACCGCTACCGGCGCGAAGCCATTGCCTACAAGCGCATTTTCCCGGAAGCGCATTTTTCCCTGAAAGATTTATTGGTATTGCTGCCCACCAATGTGTTGAGCGATTGGGTGCAAGCTGGGCGCGAAGGCCGGTTTTGGCAATACGCTGGCCAGATCGGCCAATTCCGCTTTCGACAGTTTTGGGGAACCTATCAAGGCTATTGCCAGCGGGGGATGGTAAGTGAAATGCTGAAACGACGGTTCTATTATCCCAATAAAATTCGGGACGACTGGCGTTTTTTGAAATAAATAATTCGCTTTTTCCCCAAAATCGCCTTAATATTGGCCGAAGAAAATTTTCCAATAGACATGAAAATCATTATCCCAATGGCGGGCCGGGGCACACGCTTGCGCCCCCATACACTCACCACTCCCAAACCCTTATTGCCTATTGCGGGGAAACCCATCGTACAACGATTGGTGGAAGACATCGCTGTTGTTTGTAACGATAAAATAGAAGAAATCGCCTTCATCATTGGCGACTTCGGGGCGCAGGTCGAGAAGGATTTGGCCAAAATAGCCGAAAGCCTCGGGGCCACCGCCAAGATTTATTACCAAGATCAGCCGCTGGGCACTGCCCACGCGCTACTTTGCGCCAAAGAGTCGATCAATGGCGAAGTGGTGATTGCCTTTGCGGATACCTTGTTCAAGGCCGACTTTATATTGGATAGGAGCCAAGACGGTACCATTTGGGTCCAGAAAGTGGAGAATCCAGCCTCTTATGGCGTGATCAAGACCGATACAACTGGCTATATCACCGATTTTGTGGAAAAACCCGCCCATTTTGTGTCTGATATGGCCATTATTGGGATCTATTACGTAAAAGATGGGGACATGCTCCGCAACGAAATGCAATACCTGCTCGACAACGACATCAAGGACAAGGGCGAATACCAACTGACCAACGCATTGGAAAGCATGAAGACCAAGGGCGTGAAGTTTGTGCCCAGCCTCATTTCCGAGTGGCTCGACTGCGGCAACAAGGACTACACCGTCCACACCAACAAACGCTACCTCGAGTACTTGCACGAGCGCACCACCAGTGGACAAAGCCAAGAGCAATTGGTGGCCAGTTCAGTCAAAAACCTGCATTCGGTCCTTATCCCGCCCGTTTACATTGGCGAAAATGTAGTGCTGCACCACTCGGTGATCGGCCCACACGTGTCGATTGGGGCCAATACGGTGGTCAAAAATTCGGTGGTGGCCAATTCGGTAGTTCAACAAAATTCAGTGTTGGAGCATGTCAATATCGAGAATTCAATGGTGGGCAGTTTTGTGAAATACCAAGGCAAGCCTTCGGATCTGAGTGTGGGCGACTATACGGTGGTAAAACTCTAGTTTTAAGTGAGCATAAAAGCCTTACGGAGCACAAATCTTCGTAGGGCTTTTGTAAATAAATCAGTTATGTTGGACAAAAATGGGATTGCCAAGCGCATAGCGCAAGAGTTGCGAGATGGGTATTATGTCAACTTGGGGATCGGGATTCCCACGTTGGTGGCCAACTTTATCCCTCAGGGAATAAATGTGGTGCTCCAATCGGAAAATGGACTGCTGGGCATTGGCCCGTTCCCTACCGACGAAGCAGTAGATCCCGACCTGATCAATGCGGGCAAGCAAACCATCACGATGCTGGCAGGCTCGAGCTTGTTCAGTTCTGCCGATAGTTTCGCGATGATCCGGGGCGGGCACGTCCACCTCACCATTTTGGGGGCCATGGAAGTTTCGGAAAATGGCGACATTGCCAACTGGAAAATCCCCGGCAAAATGGTGAAAGGGATGGGTGGTGCAATGGATTTGGTGGCTTCGGCCCAGCATATCATCGTCGCGATGCAGCACAAAAGCAAAGATGGCCAATCGAAGCTGCTCAAAAACTGTTCGTTGCCTCTCACTGGGATGCGCTGTGTCAAGAAAATAGTGACAGACATGGCCGTGCTCGACGTACTGCCCGGCGGTGGTTTTCGCTTGATCGAGCGCGCACCGGGCATCAGTGTGGCCGAGATCGTGGCCTCCACGGAGGGTCGGTTGGTGGTCGAGGGGGAAATTCCCGAGATTATGGGGTGAGTCTGGCGCTTTGCCCATCAATGATTTTCAAAGTTGAAATTCTTCCACCCGCAATAGGTTGATGGCGCGACAGTGGACAGAATGCGCCTATTGTCACATAGATTAACTGCTATTGGTTTTTAAAATTTGCGAGATCGCGGCGATTTCTTCCACGCCCAGGCCGCTCAGATCGGCAGCCTCGGCGATGTCCATCCCTTTCGAGAGGCACTTTTGGGCAATCTCGATCGCTTTTTCCCGTTTGCCGATTTCCAGGCCAATCTGCTGGCCCTTTTCCAGGCCAATCTGCTGGCCCTTTTCCAGTCCGATTTCCAGTCCGATTTCCACGCCCTCGGTCTTGCCCTCCTCAAAACTGGTGTCCAGTGAGTTCTTCAGGTCGCGGCAGTACTTCAGGCTGTCCTCGTGGGCCGTCCGCTCCACCGGGGTGAACTTGGCCATTGATGGCTTCATGGCCAGTCTTCCCCAGCTTTCAGGGCTTGTACAATTGCCACGATTTCGTCCACGCCCAGCCCGCTCAGATCGGCAGCCTGGGCGATGTCCATCCCTTTCAAGAGGCACTTTTGGGCAATCTCGACCGCTTTTTCCCGTTTGCCGATTTCCATGCCAATCTGCTGGCCCTGTTCCATGCCCTTTTCCAGGCCGATTTCCAGTCCGATCTCCACGCCCTCGATCTTGCCCTCCTCAAAACTGGTGTCCAGTGAGTTCTTCAGGTCGCGGTAGTACTTCAGGCTGTCCTCGTAGGCCGTCCGCTCCACCGGGGTGAACTTGGCCACCTCGGCCAGCCGGAACACCTTCTCAAACACTTTTTCCCGCAGCCGGGCCGGTTTTTCGTTGAGCCGGCCCAGGTTCTTGAGCACATAGAGCCATTTGTCCTCCATGCTGTCCAGTTCGGCCTCCTGCTTGTTGAAATTGGGCATTTGCAGGTACAAAAAGGTCAGTTTGTCATAGAACACGGTCTTTTTGCCCGTCTCCATCAGCTTGACCTCCACCTTGGTGTCCCGGGCGTGCTCGTCCTCAAAGCAGAAGTCCAGGATGGCCACGGTGTAGACCGCTTTGAGCTCAAAGTTCCAGTCGCCCTTTTGCCCCTGCGCCTGGATGGGGAAGGTGGAATAGAACAGGGCCCGGTCCCTGAAAAACGACTGCTTGGCCTTTTGCAGCTCCACGATGAACTTTTCCCCCCGGCCGTTCTCGCAGTAGAGGTCAAAGATGACCCTGCGGTCCAGGTCGCCCGCGCCCAGGTGCTCGGTCTTCAGGTAGGCCAGGGTGGCGATCTGCTGGTCGGGCAGGATACAGTTCAAAAAGCTGATCAACAGGTCCTTGCTCAGCTCGGATCCGAAGAGCTTCTTGAAGCCAAAGTCGGTGAAGGGGTTGAGGTAGCGCCCCTCGCTGGCCAATTCTGGCTGGGCCCCCGGCAAAGCCTTGTCTTTCTTTTTCATCAAACAAA
>JBBQXF010000132.1:0-13210 GCA_038209965.1 Cytophagales bacterium
GGTCGCTCTTGGCGGTCAACCACGTGCCCCGCGAGCAATCGGGCATTACTGTTTCCGAAAATGGCAGCATTTTTACCCAGGCTTTGGTGCAGGCGTTGCACACGGCCCAGCCCGAAAAAAGTTGGCTGGCCACTATGTCCGAACTCAGGTCGTTGGCCATCCGCCGTTCGGGTGGGCGGTTGAACCCCCAAGTAACGGTGGAGGTAATGGCTTCCCAAAACCAGAGCGATTTCATGGCCAATACCAAATCGGCCAAACTGATGGGCGATCCGGCCCCGTCCAAGGTGGTGTACAAAGAAGTGACCCGCCCTGGAGATAAACCAGAAAACACGGATCAGAGCAATGAGACGACCGACCAACCAATGGTTGAACCCAAGAATGAGTCAACGGTCGCGCTGCGGGGCATAGAAGCGGCCAAGGCAGAAAGCACCAAAGCTGTCTTTAAATTTCAAGAACAAATGCAAGCATTGACCAATCCTGATGCCGATCCGGCCGTGCTCATCGAGGAGATCATGCGGCTGTTTGTCACTGAGGACCGGATGCTGGAAATCACCCGTTTGGGTGGCCGGAAATCCCGCACTGGGGCGCGCTCTTACTTCAGCCGGCTCCTCGGCCAGCGCAAAAAATACCAAATCAGCATCAGCTATTACCAGCCGACTGAAATATTGGAGCTGACCGATCGAGGCAACGGCGTTTTGCACGGCAATGCCCGCATTTTCCAAGAGTTTCGCAAGACCAGTCCAACCGGCAAACTGATTTATGGTGATCGGGTGATCAAACTGGTCGCGCTGTACGTCCGGCCTTTGGCGGACGGCACTTGGAAAGTGGGGCTGGGCAATATCAGCGTCGAGCCAGGTTCTACTCAGCCATTGCCCACCCAAGAAGTAGGGGCAGCCCCAATCAATTAAACATCAAATTGTATTAAAGCACTTACCAATTAGTAAATTTTCTAACCCTAATCGTTTACCATCATGTTTAGCAAGAAACAATTTATTGGATTTATTGGGTGCTGGCTGCTAGTGTGCGCCACGGCCCTTGCGCAGCCCGACGGCGCGCGTTTTGAAGAACACAAAGCTGATAAGTTTGCCACCGTCACCGTGGCCGTGATCAGTAGCAACCGTCCATATCATGTGGCATGTGTGAAATATTTTGATAAAAATGGCGATATTCTGCTGAATACGAGTGAAGAATTCAAGGTCGATATTTCCAAGTCGCCCCGGTTTGCCACTGGGAGCATCCGCAAGACCATCCCGGTTTACAAAGATGCGGAGTACATCGAGGTGAGTGTGAGCAATTGCAGCAACATGCACGAGAACCAGTTCTTTATCAACGATTTCAACAAGAATAGCAACGAGGCCACTTTTGTGTTCAGTGGCACGGTGGAAGATCTGGTAGTGATCGAATTTGAAGGAATTGAGGATAGCAAGCCCTGCACTTTTCAGATCAAGGGGATCAACACGAACGTTATCTTTTACGCCGATTACAGCAATGTGAAAAAAGTGCTGCCCGATGAGGCCAAGAACAAGGACATCGCCATTGATGTGTCCGAAACCAGCCTTTATAAATACAAAATTGAAGGTGTGGAAAAAGATAAGAAGGGCAAGAAAGTATTGGTCAAAGTGAGCCTCCCCAAAGATGCCGAACAGAGCACCGGCAATAAAAATGTACCTTCCCAGAACGGGACAACTAAGAGCAAAGAGAAAAAAGCCAAGAAATAGGGCAACCGCCCATCCACCAAAAAAAGTATTGGGCCACCACCGGCCCAATACTTTTTTGTTTACTGCTCCGCGCCTGAGGGCGGCGCTGCACCACGCTATCGCTTTACAAAGGCTTTGGCCGATTGGCTGATCAGGCCGGCCACCGAGTTGAGCACGATACCCACTCCCTTGGCAATCAAGCTTTGGGCCTGCTCGGCGGTGGCGGCCACCGTGCCAACGACCAAGCCGGCCGCTGTCACTTTTTCGATGATTTCATCAATAACGGCCTGCACTTCTGGGTGGTTCGGCCCGTCCAGAAAGCCCATGGTCATGGCCAAATCGCGCGGGCCAATCACAAACCCATCCACATCGGGCACTTGCAGCATGGCATCAAGGTGTTTGAGGGCGGCAATGTCCTCAATTTGGGGCAAGACCAGCGTGTTTTCATTGGCCATTCTGACATAGTTGGCTTGTGTCATTTTGCCCAGCATATAGTCCGCCGCGCGGACGGGCCCGAGGCCGCGCACCCCCCGGGGTGGATACTTGATGGCCTCCACCAATTGCTCCACCTCCATGGCCGAGGTCAGGCCGGGCATCATGATGCCCATTATCCCCGTATCCAAAAATTGCAGGATGAGTTTGGGGTCGTTGCTGCGCACCCGCGCCAGCGGCACAATACCCGCGCACTCGCAGGCCCGCACGATGTCGGCCACTTGGTAAGTGGTCACGGGTGAATGTTCGCCGTCGATCATGTAGAAATCAAGGCCCGAAAAACCACAAATCTCGGCCACCGTTGGGTCGGTCAGGTTGGAAATGACCCCCAGGATCGGCTGTTTGGTGGTTATTTTTGTTTGGAGTGGATTGGCTTTCATTAGAACAAAATTTAGGGGTCAGGGCTAAGGTGGATAAAAATATCAGCGGGTTTTGAGGCCGAGCAGTTCTTTGATTTGCAGGAAGGTTTCGGCATTGCCCAAGGCATCGTCAAGCGCATTGTGGGTGTGTTTGGTTTTGCGCAAGTGTTTAAAATTTTGGCTGGTGTCTTTTACCAATCCCTTGTAGAGGCTGCCCAAGTTGGTGGAACTGTGCCCGAACGGGTTGCGGCCCAAGAAATGGTGAAAATACCAGCAGATGAACATCCAATCAAACCCGTTGTTGTCCGAAATGAACATGGGGCGGCCTTCACTGTTGGTCTTGATCCACGCCTCAAAATCGGTCATTACCTGCTCGGGGCTGGCAAAAGCCAAGGTTTCTTCCCGGGCAAAACCAGAAACGGCCAAGGCTTCGGGCATATATTGCGCTGCCACTGGGCACAAAGTGGCATAAAACGTTTTGGTCAGGCTGGCCTCCACTATCACAGCCCCAAAAGAAATCATGGAATAATCACCCGGCACGGGGCCGTCGGCCTCCACATCTACCATAATGTAAGACATAAAGCAATCGGTTCAAGTGGTTAAGTTAACCAAATGGCAATAAATTGATTAACGCAGCAAATGTGCTGTACCATCCTCAATTTTTTGTTTGACAAACGCGATCAGCCCACCGGCTTCGGCCACTTCCAGTACAAACGGGGCCAAGGGGGCGGTGGCCCTTTCTTCACCGGTGCGGAGGTTCTTGACCACACTCGTCTCCAAGTTGTATTCCAGTTCATCGCCGGTTTGACAGAGCTGGATGATGTCTTTGCTCGTGACAAAGGGCAGCCCATAGTTAGTGGCATTGCGAAATTGCAAGCGCGAAAAGGAGTCGGCGAACACGGCTTTTATCCCGGCGCCCATCATGCCCGTTACCACGTGCTCGATGCTCTTGCCGCCGCCCGCGAAGTTATGGCCGGCCACTATAAAAGTGTAGCCTTCGTTCTTAAAGCCATTTTCCTTGTCAAAGGCCGCATCCACGCCCGACATGATGAACTTGCTGTTCAATTCTTTGTCCACTGCATCGGTCCAAAATTTTTGCACCACGATGTCATAGGCCATCACGTAGCCACTCGCTACCCAACATTTGCCCCGGATGATTTTGTCTGCCATTTTTTTATAAACAATGATAAAGTGAGATAATTGGGATGGGTAAACTATCGTATTTCACAAGTAAAGAAGGAACTGCCCTCGATCAATCCCTCGAGTTGGTCGCCCACTTTGACCGCACCGACCCCGGCAGGGGTGCCAGTATAAACAATATCGCCTTTTTTCAAAGTAAAGAATTTGGAAATGTAAGCGATAATGGTGTCAAAATCAAACAACATCAACCCAGTGTTGCCCATTTGCTGGGTTTCGCCATTGATCAAGAGGCTAAAATTGAGGTTTTTTAAATCTGGATAATTGGTTTTGGGCACAAAGGGCGACACCACCGCCGAACCATTGAATGCCTTGGCAATTTCCCACGGCAGCCCTTTGGCTTTGAGCGTGGCTTGCAGGTCCCGGGCGGTGAAATCGATGCCCAAGCCAATCTCACCGTAATATTTATGGGCAAATTTAGGCTGAATATTTTTGCCTTCTTGGTTGATTTTGAGCAAAATTTCCACTTCATGGTGAATATCGGCCGAGAAGTCAGGGTGGTAGAAGGGCGCATTATCCCTCAATAGGGCCGTTTCGGGTTTCAAGAAGACGACCGGCTCCTCATTTCGCTCATTTTTCAGTTCTTCAATGTGGGCGGCGTAGTTGCGCCCGATGCAGAGAAATTTCATTTTCCGGGAGAGTTGGACAGTTTTGGGTCAAGCACCGCTTTTGGCCAAGGGCCCCAAGTGGCGATTGAACAAAAGTACCGTTCATTTTACTCACTCCCAAATTTGTCCAACAACTCTTTCAGCGCGTCGATTGGTGGTTGTTCAATGGCCGGAAAATTGGCGAGGCGGAAAGTTTGGGTTTTCCACTGGCCGTAGCCATTGCCGAGGAGGAAACCGGCAGCTTGGGCCGTGGCCTTGGTCCGGGCAATCCACCCGGGCGAGCCTTGCACCGCGACCACCGTTTCGGAGCGGCGGTCCGGGGTTTTTACCAACAGATCAAAGTTGCGGTTGGCCAAAAAAGTGTACCAATCGGCCGCCCGCTCACGGGTTTGAGCGGCCACCTGCGCAATGGCCTGCCGCTGCGCCAGCACCCGCATGAGCAAGTAAATGGCCATTACATTCGGCGTATGGGTGGTTTGGCCGGTCAAAGCATGCTGGTGGATCGATACCAAGCTGTTATAATGACGGCGTTCATTGATGGCCAAAGCCGCTTGCACTCCCCGGGGCGAAGTCACCAAAATGGCTAAACCTGCGGGCAGACCAAAACATTTTTGTACCGAAGCAAAGGCCAGGTCGATGAGTTCCCAGGGCAGTTCTACCCCGCCCATGGAAGAAGTGGCATCGAGGGCGACCAAGGCTTGGGGCCAAGCTGCCCGGACTGCTTGCAGATCGGATGGGGTGAGCCGGGTTCCGTTGGCGGTCTCATTGTGCGTCAGGCACAGCAGGGTAGGGGAGTCGTCCGCGCCAATGGGCAGATTGCTTTCCAGATCAAAGGGCCAGTAAGCGGCAGTTCCGGTAATCTGTTGGGTATGATCAGCCCATTTGTGACCAAACGCACCGTTGTAGAAATGGGTGCTGCCGAGCGATCCAGCGAACGATTGGGCAATGATTTCCCAACATTCGGTGGCCGATGAGATGAAATATACGCTATAGTCGCTGGGAACAGCTAGTTTTTCCTTCAGCAAAGCCACCGTTTGTTGGGCCAGATCAATAAAGGCTGGGCTGCGGTGGTTGACGCTCAAAATGCCACTGTCATACGCTTCGCTAAGATAGTCGCGCACTTGGGGGTATAGTTGCGAGGGGCCGGGGTAGAAGGAATACATGGTTCGGGAAATAGGGTTGATTTTGATTAGAACTGGTAGGCGGCAAGCTGGGCCAAAGTATCTACCACATTTACACAGGACTTTCAATAACTTCGGGCAGCCCCTCTTTTGTCAATACTAGGATTTACGCAGACAGAGAAAATAAATTTGTTTGTAAAACAGAAATTGTTTTACCTTGTGCAAGATGAATACAAAAAACTGATATAGGCAAATAAATTACGAAAAATATTCCGAATATTTATTAATAAGCCCGTACAACTATACTAATACGCATACGGCAATCCGTTTGCAACTTTTTTACCTAACTTCATGATTTTGTCACTGTTATGAATCTTTTTTCTTTCTACTGTGAGACTTTGAAGGCTTAATTTCAAATTGTAGTTCTTCAAGTTGCTGTTGTAATTTTTTCTTTGTCTTGGTGAAGTACTCGCCCCAGTCCACAATGCCAATAATTGTTTGGAATGTTTCACTTTGCTTGATTGTGATAATGGCATTTTTAAGTATTTTGACCTTCACGCGCAATCTCTTTACGGTTGCCCTTAGTTTATCTTTGTCGGTGAGTTTATCGCCTTTGCTTGTTAGAACTGTTACCTTTTTCAAGATTGGCCAATATTTCAGAAACTTTCTCGAGGTCATTTGTTGCATTGGCTTCATTTAATTCTTTGGGTTGTCTGATAATTCTTGTGGAGCAGATTGCTTCTGTCGCGTTTACAAAAATAGAATCTAACTTATTATGCTCACTATAAAGTATTTATGAAATTCGCTGTCTACCAGAATCACCTTGAATAGTCATCTTCCACTAAATCTGTCAGAGAACCATTCTTTGAAGATTTCTTCTGGTTGCTTTTGAATTTCGACGGGCTCATTTGCAAATTTATCGGGATGGCACAAGACAGTTGCCTTTCTGTATTTCTTTTTTAGCTCTATTTTTTGCTCGTCGGTTAATTCAAAGATTTCCTTCTCATTTTCGGTATTAAATTGTTCACGGTATTGTCTTTCATCATCTTCCGCTTCTTTAAATTTTGGCCGATCCGCTTTGAATTGCAATTTACGAAGTTTTAAAATCTCGCGAATGAGGTCACCCAACTCAATCGTATGACGGTGTTGAAACTCGGAAAGGATTTTTTCCAGTTCTATCTTTTCACGTCATACCCGATGAGCTGGTTTTCTAACTTCTTGATCTCGAGTTTAAGTGCAGCTATTTCGGGGTCGGGCCGAATGGAAAGCTGGTGGTTTTTTGAAATAAAATGTTGAATCTTATTTATGGCTGACGCAAATTCTCCGTTCCTAACCTCCTTGATGATCTCGAGCAAGTCCGCGTTAAATGTGTATTCCGTGAGTTTGGCGGTTTCCCGGTTCAATTCTTCAATGTCCTCGAGCAGGATGTAGTTTTTCAGAATTTCCAACCGTTTAATGATTTTGTTCAGCGGGAACACAATTTCTTCTTTTATTTCGTCGGGATAATACTGCTTCCGAATGTTGTTGAATTCCGCAATGAATTGTTCCGCCAAGGTGGTGTTGCACACGCACATGGGGGCTGGCCACCCACCAAGCCTCCACCATATTCATTGCTTCGGTGGTCAGTAAATTAAGACTTTTCGCCAAAATAACCAAATTTGCCAATGAATCTTTGTTTGACCGAGCTCAAATATTGACCGCTAGGGGCTGGGGTGCTCGTTTTTATTGACCAAGGCACAAGAAATTCGTTGGCTGGTTGGTAAAAGCCAGTCGGGCCCCGAATTATAAGCCGGTGACCTTTGCTTCGCTGTTTTTTGGTGGCCAGAGCGGCCCGCCCCGCTGGTGATTGGGGGCGGGCGCGGGATCAGCGGTGGCTTACTCCACTTCCTTGGCCCAGCCCATAGTGCGGCGAACGGCTTCTTTCCAGCCCCGGTAGCGTTTGGCCGATTCAAAATCATTGAGTTGAGGCCGGAATGTGCGTTCCATTTTCCACAGTTCGGCCACTTGATCCTTGGTCCAGATGCCAGCCCCGATGCCAGCCAAGAAGGCCGCGCCCCGGGCAGTGCTTTCAATGATTTGCGGGCGCTGCACTTCCACTCCTAAAATATCGGCCTGAAACTGCATCAGAAAATTGTTGGCGGCCGCTCCACCGTCCACGCGCAAGGCTTGGAGGTCGAGCTTGGCATCTTCGTTCATGGCCACCAGTACATCTTTGGTCTGGTAGGCCAGGGATTCGAGCGTAGCACGGATCAGGTGGTTTTTGCCCGTGCCCCGGGTCAGGCCAAAAATGGCCCCGCGCGCGTACATATCCCAGTAGGGGGTGCCCAAGCCCGCAAAGGCCGGGACGACGTAAATGCCGCCCGAGTCCACCACTTGATCGGCAAAATACTCAGAGTCAGAGGCGTGGTCGATCAGGTACAGCCCGTCGCGCAGCCACTGGATGGCGGCCCCCGCAATGAACACGCTGCCCTCCAGGGCATAATCGATCTTGCCGTCCAACCCCCACGCAATGGTGGTAATGAGCCCCGACTTGGATTTGATAATTTTTTCGCCGGTATTTTCCAGCAAGAAACAGCCGGTGCCATAGGTGTTTTTGGCCATGCCGGGTTTGAAACAGGCTTGCCCGAACAGGGCCGCTTGCTGGTCGCCGGCCACGCCGGTGATCAGGATCGCGGTACCGTCCAGCAACTGGCCGTCGGTGGCATCAAAACTGCCGCTGCTCATACGCACCTCGGGCAGCATGGTGCGTGGGATATTGAGCGACTCGAGGATGTAATTGTCCCAGTCCAGCGTGCGGATGTTGTAGAACATGGTGCGCGAGGCATTGGAATAGTCGGTGGCGTGCAACCTGCCCCCGGTCAGTTTCCAGATCAGCCACGTATCGATGGTGCCAAAGAGCAGGCTGCCCGCTTCGGCCTTTTCGCGGGCCCCGGGCACATTATCGAGCAGCCACTGTACTTTGGTGGCCGAAAAATAGGCATCAATTACCAGCCCGGTATTTTCCCGGATGTAATCGGACAGTTTTTCAGTGCGTTTGATCTGGTCACACCTGTCGGCGGTGCGCCGATCTTGCCAAACTATCGCATTGTAAATCGGTTCGCCAGTTTGCTTGTCCCAAACGACGGTGGTTTCGCGCTGGTTGGTGATGCCAATGGCCGAGATGTCGCGGTAGGTGAGCAAGGCCCCTTGTACCGCTTCTTTGAGAGTCTGGAACTGGGTGTTCCAGATTTCCAAGGCATTGTGTTCCACCCAGCCCGGTTGGGGATAGACCTGGGTGAACTCTTTTTGGGCCATGCTGACTATGCGGCCGAGTTCATTGAAAACAATGGAGCGGCAACTGGTGGTTCCTTGATCAAGTGTGAGGATATATTTCATGGGGATAAGACTTAATGGCGAAAAAAATGTTGAATGGAAGTCTAAAACGTTGATTTACCGAAAATTTAGGCTAGGGGACGGCAACTTCCTGGTCTTGGTCGTCGACCAAGCTGGTGAGCAAGGCGGCCAAGATGAGCAAGCCTCCGCCCAGCATCACTGCCAGGCCCCGGTCATTGTTCAACCAGTGCTCCATGATCCACCCAAAGCCAAGCGCGGCCAAGATTTCGGGGATCACGATGAAAAAATTGAAGATGCCCATAAAAATCCCAATTTTGGCCGGGGGAAGGTGGCGCACCAACATGGCGTAGGGCATGGAAAGAATACTGGCCCAAGCGATGCCCACGCCCACCATGGAGGCGAGCAACAGGTATTTATCATGGATAAAACCGACGGAAATCAGGCCCGCCGCCCCAGCAAGCAGGCAAACGGCGTGGGTGGTCTTGCGGCCCAGGGCGCTGGCCACATTGGGCAGGACAAAGGAGAACGCGAAGGTGATCAACGAATAAAAAGAAAAGCACAGGCCGGCCCAAGCGGTTCCCTCGGCATAGAGCGGGGAGCTGGTGTCAGGTGCGCCCATTACATCCCGGGCCACTGCCGGGGCAAAATAAAACCACATTAGGAACAAGCCCGGCCAAGTAAAGAATTGTACCAAGGCCAATTGTTTCATGGTCTTGGGCATGTTGGCCACGCTGTGGAGAATTTCATTGGCCCCGGAAAACAGTCCCGCATTTTTCTTTTTTTCTGCTTCAAAAGCCGCCATATCGACTGGGGGGTATTCTTTGGTAGTGGCAATGGTGTAGATCACCGCGCCCAAGAAAGCGACGGCCCCGATGTAAAAAGAAATTCGCACCGTGATCGGGATTTCGCCAGCAGCAGCCACCGCACTGAACCCGAACCAGTTGACCATGATCCACGGCAGGGCCGAGGCGATCACCGCCCCCAAGCCAATAAAAAAACTCTGCATGGCAAAACCGCGCGTTTGCTGTGCTTTGGGCAGCATATCGGCCACAAAAGCCCGGAAAGGTTCCATGCTGACGTTGATCGATGCATCTAGGATCCAGAGCAAGCCGGCCGCCATCCATAGGGTGGGGGAGTTGGGCATCAACACCAAACAGATGGAGGAGAAAACAGCCCCGACCAAAAAATAAGGCTTGCGCCGTCCCAATCGGGTCCACGTGCGGTCGCTCATATAACCGATGATCGGCTGCACCAACAGGCCCGTGAGCGGGGCGGCCAGCCAAAGCATGGGGATTTCTTCGGCTTTGGCCCCAAGGTATTCATAAATGGAACTCATATTGGCCATTTGCAGGGCCCAGCCAAACTGGATACCCAAAAAGCCAAAACTCATGTTCCAAATTTGCCAAAAATTGAGGGTCGGTTTGTCCATTTTCATCGTTGTGGCGGATGAGCCGCCGTTATTGTTGTTTCCATCTTTGCAAGATTGTGATAAAGTGGCAAAACTGCAAACGTTGCTTGCAGATCCCCGGGCCAGTTATATTTCTTGCTCACTTTCCCCTAATTTTGCTTCATTCATTCGTTCAAGCAAACCCCATAATATGCCGAAAATATTTGTTACCCGTCAAATTTTGGCCAAGGGATTGGACTATTTACGCCAAGCCAGCTTTGAGTTGGATGTTTGGGCGGGTCCAGCATTCCCCACCCAGTCCGAACTAGTGGCCCACGCCCGCCAAGCCGACGGCATCTTGTGCATGTTGGATGATAAGATCGATGCCAGTTTCCTTGAACAGAACCAACACCTCAAAGTAATTAGCAATTATGCCGTGGGTTACAACAATATTGATGTCCCAATGGCCACCGCACTGGGCATTCCCGTGGGCAACACGCCTGACGTGCTCACTGAGGCCACTGCCGACATTGCCTTTGCGCTCCTGCTGGCGGTGGCCCGCAAAATAGTGGACAGTAACCACGACATCCGGGCTGGCCGGTGGCATGACTGGCACCCAACCGGGTATTTGGGAATGGATCTGAAAGGGAAAACCTTGGGTATAATGGGGATGGGCCGAATCGGCATGGCGATGGCCAAACGTTGCTTTGGGGCATACGATATGGAAATTATTTACACCGCCAATACTGCCAAGCCGGCCGCAGAGCAAGCTTTTGGGGCGAGGCAGGTGGATTTTGCCACGCTGTTGCACCACAGCGACATCGTTTCGGTGCATTCCAGCCTCAGCCCCCAAACCACCGGGTTGTTTGATCGGGCCGCCTTCGCCCAAATGAAAAATACTGCTATTTTTATCAACACAGCCCGGGGCGCTATCCACCAAGAAGCCGACTTGGCTGAGGCGATCCAACAGGGACGGATCTGGGGCGCGGGACTGGATGTGACCAATCCCGAACCGATGTCGCCCACCAGCGCCCTGCTGGCCCTGCCCAATGTCGTTGTCACGCCGCATATCGGCTCGGCCACCACCTGGACCCGCAATGAAATGTCGCTGATCGCGGCCCAGAACATTGTGCGGGCTTTTCGGCGGGAGCCATTGGTCGGTTTTGTGAATCCACAAGTATATGAATAAGCAAACAGCCCATTCCGTGGGGAAATGGGCTGTTTGCTGTTCACTTTGTGCTTGTGCAAAATTAGTTGATGGTAAATTAACCTTCATTGGCAGTTTTTGGCAACCCGCGCGTGACCATGGTAGGGTTTGTACAACAAAAAACCCCGCTTTCGGCGGGGCTTTTTGTTGTTTGAAAGATTAACTATTTCGTGATTTCGGTCACTTGACCAGCACCTACGGTACGGCCACCTTCACGGATAGCGAAACGCAAACCTTTTTCCATCGCGATTTCTTTTTGCAAAGTCACGGTAATGGTAATGTTGTCGCCGGGCATAACCATTTCTACTCCTTCTGGCAAAGTGATTTCACCAGTCACGTCAGTGGTGCGGAAATAGAACTGTGGGTTATAACCTTTGAAGAATGGGGTGTGACGACCACCTTCTGCTTTTGACAGTACATAAATCTCGGCTTTGAAATCAGTGTGGGGGGTTACCGAGCCAGCCTTGCAAATAACCATTCCACGACGGATAGATTCTTTGTCAACACCACGGAGCAACAAACCAACGTTGTCACCAGCTTCGCCACGGTCCAGCAACTTGCGGAACATTTCTACGCCAGTCACAGTCGATTTCAAACCAACGGCACCCATTCCAATAATGTCAACCCCGTCACCAACATTGACAATGCCGCGCTCGATCCGACCAGTGGCTACCGTGCCACGACCTGTAATAGAGAATACATCTTCAACTGGCATCAAGAAAGGAAGCTCAGTCAAACGCTTGGGGATGGGGATATAATTATCAACTGCATCCATCAACTCGTCAATGGTTTTAACCCACTCAGGTTCGCCATTCAAGCCACCCAAGGCAGAACCCCGGATAACGGGAATATCTTCGCCAGGGAAACCATAAAAAGACAACAATTCGCGGATTTCCATTTCTACCAATTCCAACAACTCGGGATCGTCCACCATGTCCACCTTGTTCATGAATACCACCAACGCTGGTACACCAACTTGGCGGGCCAACAGGATGTGTTCACGGGTTTGGGGCATTGGACCGTCCGTTGCAGCCACTACGATAATAGCACCGTCCATTTGGGCAGCACCAGTTACCATGTTCTTCACATAATCGGCGTGACCTGGACAGTCAACGTGCGCATAGTGACGGCTCAATGTTTGGTATTCTACGTGTGCAGTATTGATAGTAATACCGCGCTCTCTTTCCTCAGGCGCATTGTCGATAGAAGAGAAGTCCCTTTTCTCGGCCAACCCTTTATCCGAAAGAACTTTGGTGATGGCCGCAGTCAAAGTAGTTTTGCCGTGGTCAACGTGTCCGATGGTTCCAACGTTTACGTGCGGCTTGGAACGGTCAAACTTTTCTTTTGCCATTTTTGATACTTAGTTAATCGTGTTTTGAATAATTTTTTGAACTTGATTGAAACAACTTAGCAAAGTTCAAGAGCTGATGATGAGAATTGAACTCACGACCTCTTCATTACCAATGAAGTGCTCTACCCCTGAGCTACATCAGCTTGAGAATTGCTTACTAATTAAATTGGACTTTGCCGAGCGGGAGACGAGGTTCGAACTCGCGACCTGCAGCTTGGAAGGCTGCCGCTCTACCAACTGAGCTACTCCCGCCTGTGTACATATTGCGCAAATACAGTAACTGAAACATTCAACTACTTGATTGGCACTACTATATTCAATAGTGGGGAGAGAAGGATTCGAACCTTCGAAGTCATAAGACAGCAGATTTACAGTCTGCCCCGTTTGGCCGCTTCGGTATCTCTCCACGAAGGAATTCGCCGTCCAAGAGCGAAACCAAAGTGATAAACGAAAGATCC
>JBBQXF010000133.1:0-13077 GCA_038209965.1 Cytophagales bacterium
TGGCTTGATTTTAAATAAATTACTTATTTCTATAATTATTTGATTATCAGTAATTTAAGTTAATTTGCGTACCCGTTTAAGCAAACTTTAAATTTTATAACTAATTGATTATCAAATACTTTACCTACCTAAACAGTTACCAATTTTTAACAACAATAATCCGCTATACTCTCCCGCTTGAAGTAGTTCAAAACAGTGTTTTAATCGCGCAGCCAGCCTTTGCGCCGAAACCACACAAAAATCACCCCAGTGATCAATATCATCACAGCCCAGACGGTGCTATAGCCCAGTTGCCATTCCAACTCGGGCATATTGCGGAAATTCATGCCATAAATGCCTACCACAAAAGTAAGCGGCATAAAAAACACCGAAAAAATAGTCAATACCCGCATTACTTCATTGGTGCGGTGTGAGGCGAGGGACAAGTGAATATTAAGCAAATTATTGGCATCTTCGTATAATTGATTGGCATTATAGGCCAAACGGGACGTGTTGTCAATCACATCTTGCAAATAAGGTGCTTGCTCGGAATAAGTCAAGCTCTTTTTGGCCAATATATCATTGAGCAAATGGAGCATACTCTTGTAAACCGAGGCTTTGCGCCGCAGCAAGTACATTTCCTCGATGATTGAGGCTGGGGCATTGTCGGTAAATATCTTTTGTTCAATGCGGTCCATTTCTTCGGCCGCCAGCGTGAGCGGGGCATCGTAGGTGTTCATCACCGACATGTAGATGTCCACCATGATCATGAACGCCGGGTTTGCCAAGTTTTTATGGCCCACCCGCCATTTGTTCCGGATCAACTTGAGGTATTCGTGATCTTGCCGGTGGATGGTGATGAGAAAATTGCGGCTGGCAAAAAAAGCAATCTTGTGGGTCAATTGCCAGATGTTGTCCCCATTGGCTGGGGCCTGCTCGTCACAGGCACGGGCAATGATGAACGATATGTCCCCAATCTGCTCAAACTTGGGCAAGTGCTCGGGTTCCAAACAGTCGTGCACCGAAGTGGGGTGCAGATCATACTCCACTGCCACTTGCGACAATTCGCGCAGGGAAGGTTCCACCAAGCTCACCCACTCAAAGCCCAGTTCCGATTTTTGCTTAAAAACAACTTCCAACATTGGCGATTGAGGTTTGCTGGATTTGATCCATTTAATTTAAAGGGCTTGGTTAGTTCGCCACCCTACCAATCAAACAGTATCAGGGGTTTTGGCACTCCAATTATGGCCCGAATTAAGCGTGATTTTTTGAGAATTCGCGCACCACTCTGAAGATATTAACCCTTATATTTGTAAAAAGTACATTTGATATGAAAATCCTTTCTGCTAACCAGATCCGTGGGGCCGATCAATCCACGATTGCCAACGAACCCATTTCATCATTGGCCTTAATGGAAAGGGCCGCCGCTGCTTGTGCGTCGCCACTGGCCGAATGGGCCACCCAACTTGCCCCACCCAACCTCCATGTCTTCTGCGGACCGGGCAACAATGGCGGCGATGGCATGGTGCTGGCCCGCTTGCTGCCCAATCTATTAAATCCGGCCACCGAGGTGCGCACTTACCTGCTGGCCGGGGCCGACCGCTATTCCCCAGATCTGGAAGCCAATTTCCTTCGGCTGACCGACACCGGAACGGCCAACTTTGCCAATATCCAAACGCCCAGCGATTTTCCCCCCATTTTACCGACTGATTTGGTGGTGGACTGCCTCTTTGGTGCCGGACTGAACCGGCCCATTGAGGGAGTCGCCGCCGCCTTGATCGCCCACCTCAATGGCAGCGGGGCGGCCATTGCGGCGATAGACATCCCGTCGGGCCTGTCGGCCGATGCTGGCCCGCTACCGGGCGGGGCAGTGATCCGCGCCCAGCGCACTTTTACTTTTCAATCGCCCAAACTGAGTTTTTTGTTTGACCAATACGCCAAATTTGTGGGCGATTGGGAAGTGCTGCCCATTGGCCTGCACGAGCAGTACCTGCGGGAGGCCTCAGTGCTCAATTTTCTGATGGGCGATCAGCAGGGGCACCAATGGGTCAGGCCCCGGGCCAAGGTGGCACATAAAGGCCACTTCGGCCACGCCCTGATAATGGCCGGGAGCTACGGCAAACTGGGGGCGGCCCAATTGGCGGCCCACGCCTGCCTGCGCACTGGGGTGGGCCTGTGCACGGCCTACGTGCCCGCATGTGGGTATGCACCCCTCCAAACCAGCCTGCCCGAGGCGATGCTCATGACCGATCCCAACCAATCTTACCTCACCCAGGCCCCTGATTTAGCCGGGTATGCGGCCATTGGGATTGGGCCGGGGCTGGGCCAAAATGCCGAAACGGCAACAGTATTGCACCACGTGATCACGCATTACCGGCAACCGCTAGTGTTGGATGCCGATGCCCTCAACCTCTTGGCCAGCCACCGGGATTGGCTCCCGCTGTTGCCGCCGGGGAGCATCCTCACGCCACACCCCAAAGAATTTGCCCGACTATTGGGCGCAGAACTGGAAGGGGTTGATCGTCACCAAGCCCAACTGGCCCTGTCGGCCCAATACCAAATTTGTGTGGTGTTGAAAGGGGCACATACCTGCACCACCCTGCCCAATGGCCAGAGTTATTTCAACAGTTCCGGGAACCCGGGCATGGCCAAAGCGGGCAGTGGGGATGCCTTGACGGGAATGTTGACCGCCCTTTTGGCCCAAGGCTATGCCCCGGAAACGGCCGCTCCGTTGGGCGTTTACCTCCACGGGCGGGCGGGGGATCTTGCCGCAAAAAGCTGCTCCCAGCTATCTATGCTGGCCAGCGACCTCATTGCCCACATTGGGCAGGCGTATTTGGCATTGACCAGCCTTGCAACGCACTAACTATCCAACGGTTTGGTAAACCTAGGGCTTGAATTAAGCCTTTTTCCAATGATTTATCAAACCCAAAATTGGTTGAGCATACATCGAACTTATTCTTTGGTTACTTTAAATACCCGGTCTACCTCGCCCGATCGGATCCGCACCAAATAGACCCCGGGAGTGAGTGACAGTGCTTGGTCCCGCAGATCGATGATGCGCCCATCGGCCACAAACTTGATCTGAAAATACGTGCGCCCACTCACATCGGTGATTTGCACTTCAGTGGCCCGCCCGGTCAAGCTGGGGGCCAGGGCCAAGTACATGGTCTCAACCGATGGATTGGGGTAAAGCTTGACCTGCTCGCGCGCCACTTCCGCATCGTCCAGGGCAGTGATCAGAAATTGCGCCCGCTCAAAATGGGGAATCCCGTAGCCAATGGAATCGTTTGGGTTGCGGAAGCGGGTGGCCGATCGGCGGATGAAATCGATGACTTGCAAGTTGGTGAGGGTGGGATTGGCCTGCCAAAAACCGGCCACCAAACCCGCCACGGAAGGGGCGGCAAAGGACGTGCCTCCCGTGCCCACCACCGATCCCCCGCCCGAAATGGACAACACCCCATTGCCCTGAGCGGCCACATCCGGCTTGATCCGGCCATCGGCGGTTGGTCCCCGCGAACTCGTGCCCACGTAGCGGCCCTGCCCATCTACCGACCCGACGGTAAGAATCGAGTCGGCATCGCCGGGGAAAGTGATTTTCTGCCAAGAACTTGCCCCTTTGTTGCCCGCCGATTTGACCACTACCATGCCGGCGGCCGCCGCAAAATCGGCGGCTCGGGTAATGATGGCCGTGCGACCATCCAAATTGCTGAGGGTGTAATTTTGGCTCGGATCGTCAAAATCATTGGAATACCCGACCGAAGTGGAAATCACATCTACCCCCAAGCTATCGGCCCGCTCGGCGGCGGCCAGCCACCATGCTTCTTCGGCGCGGGTCTCAGTTGGGTTGTCCTCGGTGATAAACAGGTAGAAATCAGCCCGGTAGGCAAACCCAATGACCTCGCCCGGTCGGTTGGCGGCCAGCATCCCAAACACCCGTGAACCGTGATCGGCAATTGTTGAGAACACATTGTTGCCGCCTTGGTTCATATTATACGTGCCCAAAATCCGGGTGCCGCCATAAATATCGGCACGGTTGGTCCCCGGAAAGGTTTCGTCCAATACCGCGATTTGGATGCCCTCGCCCCGAAACCCGGCCCGGTGCATGGCATCGGCCCCCAGCTGTCGGATTTGCGTCAAGGCCCCGCCATAATTTTCCGGGACAACGGCGGGCAAGTTGGGCACAGCACGATCCACCACATTGCCCAGCCTCGGGGACAGGGCCGAAGCCAAGCGCTGGGTTAGGGCATTGCGAACCACGCTCAACCGGTTTATGGCCCCTGTTTGGGCGTCGGTAGCCCGGATAATGGCCCCGTTCAGCCAGCGGGTTGGGTATAACACCTGCGCCCCCGTCTTGCGAATGGAGTCCAAGTAAGCGGGGTTTACCGGCAAGTCTCGCTCCACCAAGCGGATATTTTGCCGGGAACGCCGGGCCACGGCCCGCTGGCCCAAAAATTCCGACGGCCGGTTGAGACTAAACGGCGAGTTGGCTTTGTCCCGGAAATAAACGAGCTGTACCCGATCTTGGGCAGTGGCTGCCCACGGGAAAAGCGGGAGCAAACAAAGTAGTAGCGATAGCAATTGCTTGTTCATGGAAATTGGTTGGTCAAAAGAAAATCAAAGATAGGGTGGCCCAGTTGATAAGACCCGCTTGGCGGGATGAACGTTGCAAGCCCGCAAAATTAAACCGGGGGATGCCATCCCCCAGTGATACAAGTGACAGAAAGCCGGCCGGGCAGTCCCCCGGTTTGGCCGCGCACAAAGATAGTTGAACCGACGGTTCAGCCAAGCCACTCCCTGCCCAAAATCCACCTTTGGCCCCGCGAAAAGAACCAAAAAGAATGTGGCCAACACCCCTCAGGATCGAGGGAACATCCTTGAAAAAATGCAATGCTGTGCTGGATAAAGGGGGGGGGGTGAGGTACCCAGCTTGGCCGCCGCCAGCCACGCAACCCGGCCACCGCCAGCACATGACGAAGGCCGCAGACTTTCGCTTATTTCCCGTACAAAGCCACAGACTTTGCGCAAGGGTGCACCAAGTTCTGGCCGCCCAAGCTCAAAATTATTCCTCTTTTTCGGGTTTTCCATTGATCTCCACAATGCGCCCATACGCAGCGGACAGGGCACGCTAGCCGGCCACCGTCGGCGCTTGACGAAAATCGCAGACTTTCGCTTGTTTCCCGTGCAAAATCGCAGACTTTGCACAACGGAGAAGACAAATACCTCCTATTTAAATGTAGTATGCGTGAAAAAAGGGACAAAAGCAACTGGGTGAGCCTTTTTTAAGTAACTTGTCCCACTCAATATGCCCCACCGGGTATTGAATCGTCTCTTGGACAAACCAGCAAAATGAAGACACACCTTCTTTCCACCCTGCTGTTCCTGTGCGCTTTGGGTGCAGGGGCACAAGCGCTCACCGACAGTAACTTGCCCATTGTCATTATCACGACTGATGTGGACAGAACCACGGGCCAGCCGCGCGAAATCCTCGACGACCCAAAAGTGCCCGGCACGATGAAAATCATTTTTCGGCCCGATGGCTCGCGCAATTACGAAAGTGACCAGAACACAGCGGCTTACCTCAACTACAACGGGCGGATCGGTATCGAGCTGCGCGGCTCCACTTCCCAGTTGCTGCCCAAAAAACCGTATGGCCTTACCACCCTGCAAGCCGACAACCAGACCAACAACAATGTGAGCCTGCTGGGGATGCCCCGTGAGAATGACTGGGTGCTCAACTCGCTGGCCTATGACCCCTCGCTCCTCCGTGATTACCTGTCCTATGACCTGGCCCGCCAAATAGGCACTTACGCCGCACGCGGCCGTTACTGCGAGGTGATCGTCAACGGTGATTACAAGGGGCTATATCTATTGCTGGAGAAACTGAAAGCCGACTCCGAGCGGGTCAATATCCAGCGGCTGACGGCCACCGACAATGTCCTGCCCGCCCTTAGCGGCGGCTACTTGACCAAGGCCGACAAGACCACGGGAGGCGATCCGGTGGCGTGGCAGATGGAATCGCACCGGGGCGACAAGATTGATTTTATCCACGAAAACCCCAAGCCGGCAGACATTACCCGCCAGCAGAGCATCTACATCCGCGACTATTTCATGGCGTTCCAAAAGACGATGGACGACCGCAACGAGTCGCTGGCCAATGGTTGGCCCTCACTCATCGATGTGCCCAGTTTTGTCGATTTCATGCTGATGAGCGAGCTCACATCCAACGTCGATTCGTACAAGTTCAGTACTTTTTTTCACAAAGATCTGGGCGGCAAGCTGCGCGCCGGCCCCATTTGGGACTATAACCTGACCTATGGCAACGATCTGTTCCAGTGGAACTTTAACCGCAGCCTGACCCAGGTGTGGCAGTTTAACAACAACGACAACGAAGGCCCCCGGTTTTGGCTCGATTTGTATTCCTCGCCCAGTTTCCGTTGCCAGTTGACCAGACGGTGGCAGTCCCTTGTCCAGCCTGGACAGCCACTGAGCTTTGCCGTCATTTCGGCCCGCATCGACGACATTGTGCGGGAGATAGGCGAAGCCACTGGGCGCGAGGAGCGGCGCTGGCGCACAGTGGGCAATAACGCCGCCCGCATTGGCCAACTGAAAAACTGGCTCCAAGCCCGCTTGGTTTGGCTGGGCGCGAGCCTGAGCAATTCACCAACGTGCACCAGCCCCAACTTGCCCAAATTGGTGATTTCCAAGATCAATTATAACCCCCGATCAGTCGATGGAGTTGCCGGCAACGACCTAGAGTTTATCGAGATCACCAACCAAACAGGCCGGGCAGTGCCGCTGGCCGGGGTCAATTTCCGGGAACTGGGCATTTCGTACCAGTTTCCAGCCGGTGTAGTGGCCCGGGCCAGTGCCAAGCTCTATTTGGCCAGCAATGCAGGCGCTTTCCAAAAAGCGTATGGGTTTGCGCCAGTGGGGCAGTTTTTCCGCAACTTGTCCAACCGATCGCAACGGCTGGTGCTGGCTGATGCTTACGGCAATGTGATTGACCAAGTGGAATACTTCGATGCCGCCCCCTGGCCCACTGAACCCGATGGAAGAGGGGCCTATCTGAGCCTAAAAGACCCTGCCAGCGACAACAATGTGGCCGTCAACTGGGCCTCGGCCACCAATCCCATCAGTGTCGCGGCGGTGCCTGTGCCCGAGGGTGTGGTGGTGTACCCCAACCCCACCACCAACGAACTGAACATCGACGCGGGGAATGGCAATATCGTGGCCTACGAGATCACCGACCTGACCGGCCGCGTGCTGCTGGCCAACCCCGAGGTGAACGCTTTTTATAGTTCGGTATCGCTGGCCGGGCTGCCCGAGAGCATGTACCTGCTCAGGCTGTACCTGGCCGATGGGGGCAGCTTAGTGCGGCGTGTGAGCAAATTGTAAGTGGGCCTACGGGCAGGCGGCAAGTCGTTATGCCCGGCTAGCCGGTAAGTCCCCGGGGCCGTCACCACGCCGCCCGTAGCCACATTTAGGGCCGCCTTAACCTTCCCCGCTGCTACTTTGTGCCCCCATTCCACAATGTCCCTCAATATGTTCAGTCTGGCAGCCCGCACTAAAAATCATCCCTCTTTTTCGGACTTTCCATTGACCACACGCAGCGGGTAAAGCATGCAACCCGGCCACCGCCAGCACATGACGAAGGCCACAGACTTTCGCTTGTTTCCCGTACAAAGCCGCAGACTTTGCGCAACGGGTGTCCAGTAAAATCTTGCCTACCCTCGTACTACTCTGAAACAGTAGAAAAATAAACTGCTCATTTTGTATTTTAACCATTTGATTGACACAATAATTTAGGCATTAAAGTATTTATTATCAATATTTTAAAATAAAATTGCATTTTCAATGAAAATATCTATCTTTGTCGTAACATACATACCAGCTTCGGATATTAGCGAGCTACCTGTTATCCTACAAGCGACACTGCAAACCTCAACTATCCGCAAAATTGAATGAGAGCAACAGCACTATTTAACGATTTTTTCGAGAGTGAAAAGGTAGGTGGACTTATCTTAATTGCTTGTACGATTATCTCATTGTCACTTGCAAACTCAATTTTCAGTGTGCCTTATCACGATTTTTGGGCTACAATTTTTGCAGGTCACAGCGTAGAACATTGGATTAATGACGGATTAATGACGATTTTCTTTTTGCTCATTGGCTTAGAGTTGGAGCGTGAAGTTTATATTGGCGAATTGTCAGAAATAAAAGATGCTCTGTTCCCCTTTTTTGGAGCATTGGGTGGGATACTAGTACCAGCCGGACTTTATTTATTGCTCAATTTTGGTACCGAAACACAGTCGGGTGCAGGAATTCCAATGGCAACAGATATTGCTTTTGCTCTAGGAATTTTATCACTTTTAGGTGATAAAGTGCCAACTTCATTAAAAGTCTTTTTAACAGCATTAGCCATCATTGACGACTTGGGAGCGATTTTAATAATTGCTATTTTTTATACAAAAACGTTAATCTGGACAAATGTTTTTATTGCATTAGGAATTTTCGCGGTACTATTAATATTTAATCGACTAAAAGTGAGAAATTTAATTCCATATTTAATTGGTGGAGTTGCCATGTGGTATTTTATGCTTTATTCAGGTGTGCACCCTACCATCACAGGTGTATTACTGGCTTTTGCTATTCCATTTGGCAACGGAGACGAAAAATCAACTTCATGTATTTTACAACATTTTTTGCATAAACCAGTTTCGTTCATTATTTTACCAATATTTGCATTAGCCAACACAGCAATAGTCGTAAATTCGGACATAGGACAAGTATTAACACAAAACTACAGTTTAGGCATTGCACTCGGACTAATAATAGGAAAGCCGTTAGGGGTCTTTGTTTTGACATTTTTGGCTGTCACTTTTGGACTTTGCAAACTTCCAAGTGACTTAGATTGGAAATCAATCTTAGGTGTAGGGTTTTTAGCAGGAATTGGCTTTACAATGTCCATTTTCATAGCATTACTTGCATTTGATGATGATACTATTATAAATAATGCTAAGTTTGTAATTCTACTTTCTTCACTGGCAGCAGGAACAATAGGGTTTTTTATATTAAAGATATCATTAAAAATAATCCCAACTGACAACGAATGAAGACGGGCCGCAGATATGCAGGTTGGCTAGAGGCGAGACTGGTACAAATATCCTAAGTAAAAAAATAAATATACTCATCATAATGGGTAGTTATTGTCTTGAAGGGGGCAGACAAAATCAAAGTGTTCGTTAAAATACCGAGCGTAATCTTGGTCATAAAACTGCCGGATCTTTCACCATGTCTGCCAGCCCAGGGGCCAGGCCGCCCAGTGTCAAGGTCAGCCCCACCGGGACAATAGCTGCCCGCCGAGAGTGTGGCCCTTGGCAACCGGCCGTACCAGCACCCAGTCCCGAAAGGGGTGTCATCCCTTGCCCCACAATAGGTCTGGTCCATCGGGGTGCGATCCCCTCAAGCTGGGCCTCCCCGATCCGAAGGCTATTTTCAAAGCCCAATGCAACCTCGAAAATGCAATAAAATTGGCAAAAAAACCAGCGCTTTTTTTAACCCCCATTTACCCCTAATTTTGTCCCAAAGGTCCTGATTAATGCGGCTTGACTGGCAGGCACATTGTTGTGTATCTTGATTCAGCAGCGGTTCCAAGCTTAACCAGCGATCAATGCCAGCGCCACAATCACGGATATTCCTGTCCGGGTCACGGTTCTTTGCGCTTTGGCGTTTCGCAGATCTGGCCTGAGCAGGGAACCGCACTTAAACCGAAAAACAGTAAATGGCTGGTAAAACGTTAATCTTGTGACTATTTAACGTATAAATTTATTAATCTGTGCTTATTCACTCAACTATGCAAAAATTTTCCCTCAGTACCCAATTTTTCCAGTTGCGCTTGATCTGGATCGCGCTCATCGCCGGGCAAGTGCTGTTTCTCTTGGCAATAGTGTTCATTGCCCAACCGCCGGTAGCGGATTTACCGGCCCTCCCATTGGAGTGGATCGTACCCTTTCTGAGCTTGAGCACTTCGTTGATCAGTGAATGGGTGTACCGAAAATTAGTCGGGCAGGCCGTGGAAAAGCCCCAACTGGCCGACCGGTTGGCCAGTTACCGCACTGCGCTGTTGATCCGGGGCGCGCTGCTGGAGTTCGGCGGGCTATTTGCCATGGTCATGTTCCTTATCACCCAAACCACTTGGGTACTGGCTTTTGCGGCCTTGCCCATTGCCTTTATGATCGTGAAGGTGCCCAGCTTGGCCAACGTGGAAAGCGAGCTGTCACTGAGCCAGTCCGAAGCAGATCAATTGCGGGCCTAACTGTTCGGTTAAGCCTGCTCGGGCTGCCGGTCGGCGATCTCCCGCAGCAGTTCCTCGTACCACGCTTCGCCGTATTTTCGGATCAGGGGTTCTTTCAAGAATTTATAAAGTTCCACCCCGAGCGACTGGCCCAGATTGCAAGCGGGGCTGCAAATGTCCCATTGATGGTAATTGAGGGCATCGGCATCGCCGTAGCTGGTGATCCGAATGGGATAGAGGTGGCAAGAGATCGGCTTGCGGAAATCGGTCTGGCCGGCCAAATGGGCCTGCTCAATGCCGCACTTGAGCACGCCACGTGCATCGCGCAGGCTGTACGCACACGCACCCGAGGGGATCATGGGCGTGGCAAAATCGCCCTCGAAATCCACCACGTGCGTGCCCTGCTGCTCAATGGCCCGAATGCCCTCGGGGGTGAGGAATGGTTTCACTTGTTCATAGGCATTGGCCAAGATCGGCAACTCAGTTGGCTCGAGCGGAGCACCCGCGTCGCCCTCAATGCAGCAGGCTCCCTTGCACTTTTGCAAGTTGCAAACAAAAAACCGCTCGATGATGTCATCGCTGATCACTGTGTTTTGAACTAAAATCATGCGTTTTGGGTGGATGGATCGGTGGCACAAAGTTAGCAGGTTTTGGCGATAGACAAGCGGCACTGAATCCAAACTGGTTTTGGGAGTTGGTCTGATTGGCGACAAATCCTCAATTACCATTGGTCAAACGAGTAATTTACCGATGAGATCGCTGTTCCAAAGCCAAATACCCGCTGTTGCCTACCCGTCGGACCAAAAACCGCTGGCAGGGTTTTGCTAACTACCACCGCTGGCAGGGTTTTTAACCACTGACACGGTTTCAACTGCAACCGCTGGCAGGGCTGGAAGCCGCTGCCAAAGTTTCGGCACAAATCCGATCAATAAAATCAGAAAAGCCAACCTGACCAGCCAATCATTTGGCAAAACTAATTTACCTTTAAACCGCTGATCACTCACCACCGATTACAACTACATGGACGCACCACGGGGCATGACACCAGGAGACAACGACGAACCGATGGCGCAGGGCAAAAACTACCTGCTGGCCATTGGGATCGACGACCATGAGCATGTGCCCAAGCTCCGCAACGCGGTGCGCGACGTGGAAGCCGTGGCCAAACTGCTGGCCGAGCGATACCTTTTTGCGCCCGAGGACAAGCAACAGACCATTGTGCTGCGCAACGACCAAGCCAGCAAGAGACACATCATCAACGCGCTGGGCCAATTGCGCCGACAGATCAACACGGGTGGGGCGCCCGTCGATAACCTGGTGGTCTATTTTGCGGGGCACGGCTGGTTCGATCAGGACGTAAAGTGTGGCTACTGGATCCCGCCCGCGGCCAAGTACAGCAAACAGGAGGATTACAGCGGCGACTACATCAGCAACGATGACGTGGTGTCCCGCCTCCGGGCCATCCAAACGCT
Organism: Cytophagales bacterium; assembly: GCA_038209965.1. GTDB lineage: Bacteria > Bacteroidota > Bacteroidia > Cytophagales > Thermoflexibacteraceae > JALONO01. The sequence goes on from JBBQXF010000133.1 coordinate 11,749, forward strand.
GCACACCGTGCTCATCGTGGATGCCTGCTTTGCCGGCAGCCTGTTCCGCGAAATGCGCGAACTGGCCCCCAACCAAGAGCCGGCGGCGAAACTCTACGCCGTGCGCTCGCGCTGGGCCATTACCTCGGGGCTGAACGAACCCGTGGAAGATGGTGGGCTGGGCGAGCACAGCCCCTTTGCCCGCTACCTGCTGGAGGCCCTCCGGCGGCCCGGCCCCCTGCTGGTGTCCGACGTGGCCCAGTGCCTCAAAATGGCAGTGGGCATGAACGCCCGCCAGCAGCCCACCGCCGGGCGGCTGTTCAACACCGACGACCTGGGGCAGGGCGAGTTCGTCTTTTTCCCCCGGCCCGAGGATCGGGCGGAAAAGGCTTGGCGGGCCGCCAAAGCGATCAACACGCCTGTGGCTTACGACGATTTCTTGGACGCTCACCCCGCCAGCCCCCACGTGCCCGAGGCCCACGCCCAGATGCAAGCGCTGGAACAACAGCAAGCCGAGGCCGAAGAATTGGCCATGTTCAACAAGGCCAAGAACCGCCGCAGCTTGTCTGACCTCAACAACTACCTGAACAAGTACGACGAGGGACAATACGTGGACGAGGCCCGGAAACTCAAAAATGACATCAGGGAAGAAGCACTTCGCCGGGAAGAGGCCCGGCGTCAGCTCGAGGCCAGCCTAAAAAGGGAGGCCGAAGAAAAAGCAGCCGAGGAAGCCGAAACCGCCCGGTTGGCCAAACTCGCCGCCGAGCAGCAGCGACAAGCCAACACAGAAAAAGCAGCGGAGGAAAAAGCAGCTAAAGCCGAAGCCGAGACAGCCCGGTTGGCGGAACAGGCCCGTCAAGCTGCCGAGAAAGCCCAGCAGCGGGCCGACGAGTACCGCGAACTCTACGAATCTTTTTTTGCCGATGGCCGCATCGACGAGCGAGAGCGCCGCTCGCTCACGGCCAAACAGCGCGACGCCAAGCTCGCCGCTGAGCAAGTGCGGGAAATCGAGGATGCCGTGGAACGTGAATGGCACGCCGAGCGCGCGGAAGTCGCCCAGCGCGAACGTCAGCGCGTACATGAGGAGGCCGAAACCGCCCGCTTGGCCGAACTGGCCGCCGAGCAGCAGCGACAAGCCAACCTAAAAAGAGAAGCTGAGGAAAAAGCGAAAGCCGAGAAAACCCGCTTGGCCGAACTGGCTGCCGAGCAGCAGCGACAAGCCAACCTAAAAAAGGAAGCTGAGGAAAAAGCAGCCGAGGAAGCCGAAACCGCCCGCTTGGCCCAAATAAAAAAAGAGGCTGAAGCAGCAGCAGCCCAGGCCGAAGCCGAAAAAACTCGCTTGGCCGAACT
>JBBQXF010000134.1:0-13039 GCA_038209965.1 Cytophagales bacterium
CTTTATACAAGACTTATTTTGGATATTTCAAAGTAGCCCGCCCCACAGAAGGCCTCTGCCACGGGCTTGTATAGACCTGATAACGAGCCTAATAAAAGGTTTTTAGACGGTCTGACGACGAACATCAGGGCATCGCCCAAACGCAACTTGAGGAACTGGGCAATGGAAATGCTGACCTTGGCCCGGTTCAGATCCACTTTCATGGCCCGTTCCAGCAGTTGGAGCAATTGTTCTTGGTGATCAATAAATTCGGCAACGATCGCCCGCACGTCCAGATCAAGGCTGGGCCGATAGTCTTTCATGGCTTGCATTTTATTCAGGGCATGGCCTTTTTCATTGGTGAGCATGGCCTTGACGGACAGGTTGCCCAGCCAAGTGGAGTGAAATTCGGTCGCGGGTGGCTGGCCCATTTGCTCAGCCTTGGCAATGGATTGGGCAAAGGCCGGAACGTAGTAGCGGTAGTAGCGGTTGAGGTGATCCAAGCATTGGGCTGCGCTCCAACTTTTGGGGCCGGGCGCTTGGGCCAAAACAGCCTCGGGCAGGTTTTGCCATTCGGCAATGATGGTTTGTAGCGCATTTTCCACCACTTGGTGGAGATTGCTCAGTAGGGCGGTAGCGGGATAGTTGGGCATGTTTTGCTTTGTCTTTGATGGGGCAAAGTTCGGACATTGATTGGGGAAAAATCTTGGTGTAGGCCATGATTTTGGCTTCCCGCAATTTTTTTAGAGTTTGACACTGCCCAGCAGCTTGCTGAAAGTAGTGGCATCCAACCCTAGGTAGGAGGCCAAGTATTTGTGGGGGATCAGGCGGAGCATGTGTGGGCTGCGCGCAAGCAAAACCCGGAATTTCTCTTCGGCCGAGAAACACTGGAGCTCAATTTGTCGCTCCAACGCCCCGGCAAGGGCATGGCTCACCGCCAAGCGGATGAACCGCTCGAAGTTCACGTGGCGCAGCATCAACGCATTCACCTGACCGTAGGTAGTGCGCAGGAACTCGCTGGTTGTGAGCGTTTCCAGAAAATAGCGGGAGGGCTTTTGCAGCAAAAACGAATCGGCTACTCCCGAAAATGACGGTGGATAGGTGAAAACCAGCGTGGCCTCTTTGCCCTTGGGCCCGAAAGAATAGGCCCGCTGCACCCCATCGATCACAAAATAAAGGTGTTTTTCAGTCTCGCCGGGGGCAGTGAGCACCGTCTTGCGCTTGGCCGAAAATGGCTGCCAGATTGTCGCTACTTCCTCCCATTCGTGCGGGGGCAAGGGATGGACGGCATCGATGAATGCCCGAATTTGGCCCAAGGCAGTAATATTCATCTAATCGCGGTAGACAGATTAAGGTGCGGATAGCCTCTTTTGGGTGAAGATGTGCTAAATTTGCTGATAAAACAACTTTACTCTGCACTGCATTGACACTCATTAAATCAATTTCTGGTATCCGGGGCATTATTGGTGGCAAAAGTGGCGAAAGCCTCACCCCGCCCGATGTGGTAAAATTTGCTTCTGCTTTTGGGGCTTGGGTGTCCAAACATTCTGACAAGCGAAAAATCGTGATTGGCCGCGATGCCCGCAGCTCGGGCGAAATGATCGCCAAGCTGGTGGCGGCCTCGCTCCAAGGTTTGGGGTTTGACGTACTGGATCTGGGCCTGTCCACTACCCCAACCGTCGAACTTGCCGTGCCTGCCGAAGAAGCGGGGGGAGGTATCGTTGTGACTGCCAGCCATAACCCGGCCAACTGGAACGCCCTCAAAATGCTCAATTGGCACGGGGAGTTTGTGTCCCAAGCCGATGGGCAGGCCATTTTGGCTTTGGCCGACGAAATGAACTTCGAGTTTGTCCGCACGCCCCAACTGGGCAAGTACAGCACCGACAATACCTACCTGCAAAAACACATTGATGCCATCTTGGCCCTCCCACTGGTGGACAAGGCGGCCATTGCCCAGCGCAATTTCCGGATTATCGTCGATGCGGTCAATTCCACCGGGGGCATTGCCGTTCCAATGTTGCTCCGGGCATTGGGTGTCACCAAAATCGATGAACAATACTGCGAGCCCAACGGCCAGTTCCCACACAACCCCGAGCCCCTGCCCGAAAATTTGGCCCATATCTGTGGCAAAATGGAGGTGGGCAATTATGATCTGGGCATTGTGGTGGATCCCGACGTGGATCGGCTGGCTTTCATCTGCGAAGATGGAACCCCGTTTGGCGAAGAATATACGCTGGTCACCGTAGCTGATTATGTGCTGGGCCAGCAACCCGGCAACACTGTCTCCAACCTGTCTTCCACCCGGGCCCTGCGCGACATCACCGAGAAGCGCGGCGGCCAGTACTTTGCCGCCGCCGTGGGCGAGGTCAATGTGGTGGCGGCCATGCGTGAACACCAAGCCGTTATTGGTGGTGAAGGTAATGGGGGCATCATCTATCCCGAACTCCACTATGGCCGTGATGCTTTGGTGGGCATTGCCCTATTCCTCACCCATTTGGCCAAAGGCAACAAATCGGTCAAGATGCTCAGGGCCAGTTATCCAAGCTACCATATCTCCAAAAATAAGATAGAATTGACCCCTAGTGTCGATGTGGGGGCCGTACTGGATCAGGTGCGCGAGCGCTACCAACGCCAGCCCATCAACTTGATCGATGGCGTCAAGATCGAGTTTGACAATGAATGGATCCACTTGCGCCGATCCAACACCGAGCCGATCATCCGCATTTACGCCGAGTCCACCTCATTGGCGACGGCCGACTATTTGGCCAATAAAATCATTGGTGACATCAAGGAAATAATCAACTCCAAGCAATAGGGCCGGAGTTGATTATTGTCATTTACAAAGGCCGAAGGGCTGCCATGCCGCCGTCAACCCCTATTACTTGTCCGGTTACCCAACTCGATTCAGGGGAGAGCAAAAAAGCGGCGGCATTGGCCAAATCCTGGGCAGTGCCCACGCGGCCCAGTGGGTGGCGCTTGGCTGAGGCTTCCTGCTTTTCTGGCGTGGAGAGCAGGGCTTTGGCCAGCGGCGTATCGGTCAGTGAAGGGGCGAGCACGTTGAACCGGATCCGGTTGATGGCATATTCGGCGGCCAGCGATTTGGCCAAACCCTCCACCGCACCCTTGGCGGCAGCAATACTGGCGTGGTAGTTCATCCCGACTGAGACTGCCACCGTGCTGAAAAGTACCACACTGGCCCGATCCGACTTTTTGAGCGCATTTAAACTGGCTTGGATTGCCTTGACCGCTCCCAACACATTGATTTGGAAATCCTTCAAAAAATCATCGCTGGTCAGGCGGTTAAAGGGTTTAAGGGTGATGCTGCCCGGGCAATAGATCAGCCCGTCCAGCCGATCCGGCAAGCCACTCAGCAGGGCATCGGGGTCGGCCAAATCCACTGTGAAGTGTTGGGCAATGGCCAAGTCGGCAGGGGCTTGGCGGGAGGCAGAATACACGGTAGCCCCGGCTTTGATGAGTTTTTGCGCCAAAGCGTGGCCAATGCCCGAGCTTGCGCCTACTATCAGAATCGATTGATTGCTAAAATCTGTCATACATGTGTGCTAAATTCACCGTTTCCAATGGAGGAAAAGCGCTATCCTGTCAAACTAGATGTGTACGGAAAGGTTTTTGAAACAACAAGGGAAAAATAGGTCTAAATTTGTGAACAAGGGTTTTGCCGAACACGCAGAATAAAGGGATATGAAATTTGCCGATGTAAAAAATGATGTTGCCTTTCACAAAATATTTGGCAACGAAAACCGGAAGGAGAGCTTGATCTCCTTCCTGAACGCAGTTTTGAGCTTTGAGGGCGACGATCTGATTGTAGAAGTAGCCATTGTAAACCCCTACCAACTGCCCAAGTTGCGTGGCGGAAAGGCTACCATCATCGATGTGAAGGCAACCGACCAGAAGAAACGGCAGTTTTTGGTGGAGATGCAGGTGGCCGATCAGGACGGTTTCGATAAGCGGGTGCTGTACTACATTGCCAAGAGCTACTCAGCCCAGATTCGGCGCAGCGAGGATTATCGCCAGTTGAAACCGGCTTTTTTCATCGGGGTACTCGATTTTGACCATACCCAAAACCCCCACTACATCAGTCGGAGCCGAGTCCAGGACATTGATACGGGCGAGGTCACGATCAGGGATGTAGAGTTCAACTTTGTGGAGTTGAGGAAATTCAATAAAGCCACTGAAGAATTATTGACTTTGGCCGATAAATGGATCTATTTCATCAAGAACGCGGAAAACTTGCGGTTTGTCCCCGAAAATGTGGAGGATCAAGGGCTGCTCTCGGCTTATGAAGAGGCCAACCAGTGGACTTGGACGGAGGAAGAGCTAGAGGCTTACGACTATGTGTTCATGCGCGAGGAAGATGCCAGGGCCGTGTTCGACAAGGCCATGCGAAAGGCAGTGCAGAAAGCAACCGAAGAGGCTACCCTTGTCGGCCAACAGATCGGCCAACAGATCGGGGAGAAGATCGGTCAACAGATCGGGGAGAAGATCGGGGAGCAGAAAAAAGCGATAGCGGCCGTGATCGGTTTGGCACAAAACAATGTGCCACATTCCATCATTGCCCTTTCCCTTGATATCAGTGAGGAGAAAGTAAAAGAAATTATTGAAAACCAAAGCAAATAGAATGGTAAAAGGATTACTGAGATAGTTTTTTGGCGAAAGATTGGTGCTGTCCTCCTTTGTTGGCTTGGGACAGGTAATCCACAAAATACTTTCGCCGAAAAGCGATTACTTTTTTACCAGTTTAATCAACCAAGGATGAAAACGCTTCGCCCCATATTCGTATCGCTGTGCCAACTCCTGTGCTGGGGGCTACTCCTGGTTTTGCTGCCCGCTTGCCGTGTTTACCATGACACCACCTCCCGTTTCAATGCTTGGTTTTTGGCCGACGAGAAACTGAAAGAAGTCGAGCTGGAACTTTTCAAGGCCCAGCTCCAAAAAGACAATTTTAACGAAATCCTGCAAGTGATGTCGAAAATAGACACCACTACGGCGGCATCCCAAAAAGCCAGCCTTGAATATGTGATCGAGAAAGCCTCAATGCCGATCAAACTCCACGAATCCAGTAAATGGGTGGACGATTGCTACTTACTGATCGGCAAAGCCCGCCTTTACGCGGGCGATTTCCGCAATGCCGTCAATACGTTCAAATATGTCAACACCAAAAGTCCCGATATCAACACCCGCCAAACGGCATTGGTCTGGCTGCTGCGTTCGTTTGTGGAGCAGGGCGACGATAAGAACGTCAAATACGTGGCTGATTACATTGCCAAGCAAGAATACCCGATCAACGATGCCAACGCCCGGGATTTCTACTTGACCATGGCCCATTATTACCGAATGCAAAATGACTACAACCGTACCGCTTCCTATTTGGAAAAAGCCATGCCCTTTATTGACTACAAAGAAATGCGGATCCGATCCATGTTTATTGCGGCCAATATTTTTCAACAAAAAGGTGACGACGCGCGGGCCTACGAATATTTTGCCCAAGTGCTCAAAAGCAACCCGGCGTACGATCTGCTCTTTCTGTCCCAATTGAACGCCGCTCGCTCGGTGGACATGACTGACGAGGCATCGGTCAAGAAAAAAGAGCGTGAACTACAAAACCTGTTGAACGATACCAAAAACATCGAGTTCCGGGACAAGATATTTTATGAACTCGGCCTGTTCGAAAGCAAGCGCAATGAAGCAGCCAAGGCCATTGACTATTTCGAGAAATCACTCTTGGTGGGTGCCAACAATGCTGGCCAAAAAGGCTATACTTATTTGCGTTTGGGGGAAACGTATTATGAAAAACAGCAGGAATACGAAAAAGCAACTTTGTATTATGACAGCGCCCTAATGCTGATCAATGACAAAGCCCCCAATTACGAAGCTATCAAGACTAGGGGCGAAGCTTTGAAAACATTTAGCCAAGAGATGGCAGCGGTCAAATCTGCCGATCGGTTGCTCAAATTGAGTACCATGGCCTCGGCTGAGGCCGAAAAATGGGTCGATCAAGAGCTGGTGGCCGAAGTGAAAGCAGTGGATCGGGCCATTGCCGACGAGCGCCGCAAAGCCGTCGAAAATGCCAAGCTGCTGGCCGACCAGAACCGAGTGCAGGTGGGTGGAGGTTTTGCGCAAGGCGGCAACATGGGAATGAACTCGGGCGGCTTGGGCAACAACTCGGGTGGCACGGGGATGAACTCGGGTGGAATGGGTATGCCCGGCGGCAATATGGGCAACAACTCGGGTGGTATGGGCATGAATTCCGGCGGGATGGGTATGAATTCGGGTGGAATGGGTATGCCCGGCGGCAATATGGGCAACAACTCGGGCGGAATGGGCATGAATTCCGGCGGGATGGGCATGAATTCGGGTAACAATATGGGAAACAACTCGGGCGGAATGGGCATGAATTCCGGCGGGATGGGCATGAATTCGGGTAACAATATGGGCAACAACTCGGGCGGAATGGGCATGAATTCGGGCAACAACTCGGGCGGAATGGGCACCAACCCTGGGGGTAATCAGGCCAATACCAACCCAAGTACCAACAATCAAAGCAGTACCCCTGGCAATATTTTCGGAAATAGCCAAAGTGGTAGCAATTTCTACTTCTATAATCCCCAAGCAGTGCAAGCAGGCCGCCAGAATTTTGTGCGCACTTGGGGCAATTTCGCACTCGAGGATAACTGGCGGCGCGCCGATCGGCCCAGGGATTTCAACAGCCAGCCCGATCCGTCGCTGACCAATAATACGGCTCCCAATGCAGTTCAGGGCACTCCCACTGGCAACCAAGGCACGCAGCAAGGAGCCCCCCAAGTGGATGCCCGCTACTTGGCCATTGCTGACAAACCAACCCGGTTGGCCGAGATCCCGGGCAGCCCCGAAAAGGTGGCCGCCACCAAGCAATCATTGGAAAAAGCCCTGATGGAAACCGGAAAGCTGTACTACCAAGTATTGAAAGAAAACCCGAAGGCCCTTGAGCAATTGGACCGGTTGGTGCGCGAGTTTCCACAGACCCAGTTTGCTCCTGAGGCCCTTTATACCCTGTTGCGGGTTTGTCAGGAAGTAAAAGGTTGCGAGCCCAATAAATACAAGGCCCAACTACTGGAGAAGTACCCCAAGTCCCCCTATACCCGATTGCTCAATGCCAAGCCATCCGGCAATGACAGTACCACCCAAGCTGGCCCCGAAGCCATCAGCCTCATTGCCTCAGCGGCCGACACCACCGTGAGCCGGGCCTACGGCAATGCTTACCTGGCCTATCAGGCTGGCCAGTATCAGCAGAGCTTGGCCGACTTGGACGAGTTGATGATGAGCTACCCAAATACTATTCACTTGGACAAAATTACCATTGTCAAGGTGATGTGCCAACTCAAGCTCAACCCAGCTTCGCCCGAAGCCGAAGCATCGTTAAAAGATTTCTCGGCCAATTTTGCCCAGAGCGAACTAGTCCCTTTTGCCCAGCAGTTGCTCAAAACGATTGAGGAGCGGCGCAAGGGTGGGCAATGATGCCCGCTGCCACCAAGTCTTGGGCCGGCGGTAATTCTAAGCGGCCTGTGCCAACAAACCGGGGGGCAATGTTTCGTTTTAATGTCTTTCTCTTGCACCGATGTCCCCAGAAACAGATTTGCTCCAGCGGATTAGTTACGGTCCCACCCCCGCTTCACGGCAAAGGTTGGGGCAAATTGGGCTGGCGGCTTTTGTGGAAGAGCAGTTGAACCCCACCAACCAAGACGAGATTTGCGACCAGCGTTTGGCAACCTTTTTATTGTCCATCGAGTATGAGCACAAAGGCCGCAAGGTGAAGGAATCGCGCAAGCTCACGCTTCTTGACGCGCCCCTGGCCCAACTCTGGGCCCTGAACCAAGAGGACAAACCCTACCAAGAAAAGGTGAGGCCCGCCGAAGAGGTGGCTGCTGCCACTTGCCTGCGGGCTTTCCACAGCCAATGGCAACTACGGGAACTAATGGCTGAATTCTGGCACAACCACTTCAACATCAGCGTTAATGCCGACCAGCGGATTGCCCTCACCCTGCCGATCTACGACCGTGAAGTGATCCGCAAGCACTTGTTTGGCAATTTCCGGCAATTGCTCGAAGGTGTGGCCAAGAGCCAAGCCATGCTCTATTATTTGGACAATGTGCACAGTAAAGCCAGCCCAGCAAACGAAAATTACGCCCGTGAATTATTTGAGCTCCACACCATGGGGGCAAAAAATTACTATAACCACCTCTACAACCGATGGCGCGAAGTGCCGGGTGCCCTCACGGGTGCGCCCATTGGCTACATCGATGAGGATGTGTATGAGGCTTCACGGGCTTTTACCGGCTGGACCGTGGCCGACGGAACCTACAACGAAAAGGGCAGTAATTTGCCCAACACCGGCCAGTTTCTCTATTTTGACGCTTGGCATGACAACTACCAAAAGCGGGTATTGGGCGTGGAACTGGCCCCTAACCAACCCGCCATGAGCGATGGCCTCAAAGTATTGGATCTGGTGGCCTATCACCCCGCCACCGCTCAACACATTTGCCATAAAATTTGTCAACGCTTGGTGGCCGACAACCCACCTGCCAGCCTGCTGGCCAAGGCAATGGCCACTTGGACGGCCCAGCAGCAAAGCCCCGACCAGATCAAACAAGTGGTGCGCACCATTCTCCTGTCCCCGGAATTTGCCCAGAGTGCGGGCCAAAAGATCAAGCGGCCCCTGGATCTGGTCGTGTCCTATTTGCGGGCCTTACAAGCCGATCCCACGCCCAACCAACTCTTTTTCTACTTTTTGGGCCGCATGGGCCAACAGCCCTTCCAGTGGCCCACGCCCACCGGCCATCCTGATACTGCCAGCCACTGGCTCAATACCAACATGCTTTTGGCCCGCTGGAATGTGGTGCAAGTACTGCTGCTAGAAGACTGGCACCAACTTATCAAGGTCGACCTGAGGGCACAAATGCCCGCTAGTTTGACCACTTGCCGGGGTATGACCGATTTTTGGATCGACCGCTTTTTTGGCCGACCGGTGGCCGAGGCCATCCGCCAACGGGCGATGAACTACCTAGCCGCCGGTGGCAGCGAGGAAGAACCGCCGGTGGGTGGCCCAGAAGAAATAAAATACCGTCTGGCCCAACTGGTCGCTTTGTTGGCCATGTCGCCCGAATACCAATATCGTTGACGATTGCTCAATCATTCCATACCACCACTATGCAACGCAGGGATTTCGTGAAAAATATGGGGCTGGCCTCGGCTTTACTGGCCGCCAACCCGCTTAAAAGCTTGGCTTTGGTCCCTGAGCCGGGAGCAGAAATCTTTGTCGTGCTGTTCTTGCGGGGGGGCATGGACGGGCTGCACTTAGTGGCCCCCGCGAGCGACCGGGCCTACACCGATGCCCGCAGTGCCGACCTGCGGGTGAGCGAAAAAAATGCCCTGCTCCTCAAAAACCCTTTGAACGGGCTGGATTTCTATCTCCATGAATCGGCCAAACCCTTCAAAGAATTGTATGACAGCAACCGCTTGGCCTTGATCCACGCTTGTGGGCTGACCAACGGCACCCGTAGCCACTTCGATGCAATGGATCTGATCGAGCGGGGTATCCAGCAAAAGCAAAATATCGCCCAGGGTTGGTTGGCCCGCTACTTGGTCACCAGCCAGTTGGCCGGACAGGCCCTCCCCGCACTGGGCATGGGCGACGGCCTGCCCCTGTCGCTGTTGGGCAGCCCCTCGGCCATTTCTTTGGTCTCGGCCCAAGATTTTGCGCTCAAGGGCGACCCGAGGATGGCTGGAATCCTCAAAAGCTGGTACAACCAAGATGATCTCTTGGATCGCACCGCCCAACAAACTCTTAAAACCGCCCAACTAATCCAAAGCAAACTGCCCCGCCACGCCAATGGTACGGTGAAGGACTATCAACCATCGGCCAGTTATCCCAGTGAGTGGTATGTGCGGGGGCTGCGCGAACAGTTGACCAATTTGGCCCGCCTGATCAAAATGAACTTGGGCGTGCACGTGGCCACGGTAGATTTTGGGGGCTGGGACACCCACGAGGCCCAAGCTTACCATTTCCCCCAACAAATGATGGGATTGGCCAAAACCGTCGCGGCTTTTTACAACGATTTGACCAGCTACCACCCGCGCCTCACCATTTTGATCATGAGCGAGTTTGGGCGGCGGCTCAAGGCCAACCGGAGCGGCGGCACCGACCACGGTTTTGGCAATGTTGTGCTGGCCATTGGGCAAAAAGTGAAGGGGGGAGCCATGTATGGCCAGTGGCGCGGCTTGGCCACCGAACAATTGGACAACGGGGTGGACTTGGCCGTAACAACCGATTACCGGACAGTGCTGAGCGAAATCATTACCAAACGCCTCAATAACCAGCAAATCGGCACCATCTTTCCCGGCTTCAAAATGCCCGCTGCCCCACTCGGTTTCATGGCCTGAGCCAGTTTGCTCCCCGAGGGCATAGCTCAACCGAGGTTTGGAATGGGTTGAACCCTGCCTTTATTTAGCGTTAATGGCATTTCTACCCAAACCAAAGTGGCTTTTGATCAACCAGAAAAGTTAACTATTTGAAATAGAGAAAGCCAATTTTGCGAATCGCCCAAATCAGCTAAATTAATACCTGATCAGAATTAAATTTTTACAAATTCGGAATGTAAATATATGAAAATCAATTTAATAAATCTATAAATTTGTTTTGATTTTAACTTACTTGTAATCCTAATCCCTAGCACTTTAAGTATTTTTTTCAACTTGATAACTAAGTTCTAGCAGTTGGTGTAGGTGACAATCGCTCGACTAAAAAGCGACGTCCCCAGATTCATTGTCTTTGCCCAACCGGAGGCTTTTCTTTTGGCTATTGGCCTTGAAACTGACAATGTTGGTTTGATCCTCATAAAGATCAAGGAGGATTTTATTCACCACCCGGAAGTTTTTGGCTTGGGGCACTTGGTTGGCCTCGACATAGACCCAAACGGCATCGGTTTCATATTCTGTGCCGATGATCTGGAGCTTGACAGGTTTACCATCCACATAAAGTATAAATTTCTGTTCCACATACGCCCGAATGTATTTCTCAGCCCCCGGAATTTCCTTGTTGCTGGCCAGATATGATTTGATGTGATATTGCTGCTCGATGGCCGCTTCCAGATCGTCAATAAAAATGCGGTGGGTAATCTCCAAAGTGCCCGCCGCAGTGTTGTGCTGGACTTCGGTCAGGCTTAGGTGGATCGGGTGGGTTGCCCAAACCCAAAAGAAAAACAAATAATTGGTCAAGGTCATTGCGTTTACGGGAATCTTTTAAGTGTTTTGTTGTGTGGTTATTGTCAAGGCCGCAAATCTCTCTCCATTTGTTCTTATGTCAGATTTTGAGCTTTATTTGGGCGAAGGCATTCGCCATATTTCCGATTTGGGTGCTTATGATCACATTCTGTTCATCACCGCCCTGTGTGCCATTTATCAATTGACCGATTGGAAACGGCTCCTGGTGTTGGTGACGGCTTTCACGCTGGGTCATTCGGCCACCTTGGCTCTGGCTGCGCTCAAAATCGTGTCGTTCCGCACTGACATCATTGAATTCCTGATCCCGATTACCATCCTGATCACTTGTTTTGTCAATCTGTCCACCACCAACCAACGGCAGCCCCGGGCCTGGCCGCGCTACACAATGGCGGTATTTTTTGGCCTGATCCACGGGCTGGGCTTTTCCAGTTACTTGCAAAGCCTGCTGGGCAAAGAAGAAAGCATTGTTGTGCCCTTGTTTGCCTTCAATCTGGGCCTGGAAATCGGCCAACTGCTGATCGTATCGGTCATTTTATTGATTACCACGTTGTTAGTCAATGTCTTGCGGATCAAAATCCGCGACTGGACCCTCGTGCTTTCGGGCGGCGTGGCAGGCATTGCCCTGACATTGATCGCTAAAACTTGGATTTTCTAAACTCAGTAATTATCTTACATTTATCACCACTTTTTAATGATGTTTATGATGCGCAACTACTCGGTTAAAATCACCTTCTTATTGTTGTTTGGCTTGGCCTCGTGCGCAGGCTCGCGCAATGCCAAGCTGCGTTTTGTGGCCGACTGGAAAGAAACTTGGGGCATCGGCCAAAAAACCGATGTCGATTACCAAGATGTCTACACGATTTCGCTCGAAGGCGGAGCGCTGGCCCTCAGTTGTGCCGCCCGCAAGCATTACCGTTTCGAAGCCCTGGCCCAAACTGGCAATAATTTTGTATTCACTTTGGTAGTTCGGGACGACAAGTACAGCACTGGCCCCTCGGCCACCAATTACCAGCTCAAACTCAACAGCAATGGCTCAGCAATGGACGGCACTGCGACTGACAAGGACGGCAAAAAATTCAAAGTGCGCTGGGACAAACAATAATCGCATTCTATATTTTGACAATCAATGGCTTAAAAATTATTTTTGGTCAATTGAGCTACTTTGACAAAGTTGTTTTTTGCTTATTATTCAAAGAAATGAGCGCATTCTCGGCACGTGATGCTGCCGAAATCTGCCATTCGTTGGGATTGGCCAATACTGAACCCAATTCTAACAAAGTGTTTGCGTATAGATTCGGTATTTTTTGTATTTTTGTGGCTGAATGTGTTTATTTTGGTTTTTTTAACAGTTTATGATTTTTATTTACAATAGCGTTAGCTAATGTTATTTCCGATGACAACGATAGATCCACTTACAATCCAATAACCCTTAGCAAACCGACTATGCCCCATACTATCCCTTCTTATCTGGCCAACTCCAACTTCCTCTACATCGCCAAAGTTGATTTAGCCGGAACGATTACGTACTCAAATGCGCTAATCAACAAAAAAAGAACCGATTTGGGCCATTACTTTCATAATTCGGCCCAATTTCAAGTCGCCATGAACCAGTGCCTCGCTGGCCAAAGCCCGGAACGGATCCATATCAATGAACCAATGGCCTACGGGGATGAAGTTGGGACAGAATGGGAACTGGCAATGCACGGGGCCGGCGAACCAGCAGAAATCCTACTGATCGGCATGGAAGCTGCCCGTCGACCAACGGACGGACAACCAGCCAACAACG
>JBBQXF010000135.1:0-13024 GCA_038209965.1 Cytophagales bacterium
GGGAGAGTAGGTCACCGCCACTTTACCATTATAGGGGCCCCCACACTGGGGGCCCCTTTTTTGTGCCCCCAAAAATGCCCCCGCGGCCCACGGCCCCGAGATTGGAATATCTCCCACCCAAAAATTAACCAGCGAACCGAAAGATACTGCCAGCATAAACATTTGGCCTTGAAAAAAGGTTAGCCTAAGTTGGAATAGCCGAATTCAATGGATTAACTTGTTAACGTATAATCTCTGTTTGGTCATGGATTTTAATCTTCAGTCAGTATATTCACCCACTGGTGATCAGCCACGGGCAATAGAGCAGTTGATAGAGGGGATCATAGCCGGTGAACCGGCCCAAACGTTACTTGGAGTAACTGGATCGGGCAAAACGTTCACCATCGCCAACGTCGTGGCCCAACTCAACCGCCCTACCCTAGTGCTGAGCCACAACAAAACATTGGCGGCGCAGCTCTATGGCGAATTGAAACAGTTTTTCCCGGAAAATGCCGTTGAGTATTTCATTTCTTACTATGATTACTACCAGCCAGAAGCATTTATTCCAACGACCAATACTTACATTGAAAAAGATTTGGCCATTAATGAAGAAATTGAGAAGTTGCGGCTCAGTGCCACTTCCTCATTGATGTCTGGCCGCCGAGATGTGATAGTAGTTGCGTCGGTTTCTTGTATTTATGGGATTGGGAATCCCGAGGAATTTGGTAAGAACACGGTAAAGATTAGCCGAGGCGATGTTGTCCCCCGCAATCGTTTCTTGTTTCAGTTAGTTGAAATTTTGTATAGCAGGACTGAGCTTATTTTTAAGCGGGGCAACTTCCGGGTCAAAGGGGATACGGTGGATATTTTTCCAGCCTATGCCGATTTTGCGTATAGAATTTTCTTTTGGGGCGATGAAATTGAAGCCATTCAGCGAATTGAGCCCGAGACAGGCAAAAAGATTTCGGATGAGTTCAAGATTAGTATTTTCCCGGCGAACCTTTTTGTGACGGGGAAGGAATTGCTCAATACCGCGATTGGGGAAATACAGGATGACATGGTCAGTCAAGTTAAATTTTTTGAAGGGGAAGGCCGTTATATGGAAGCCAAGCGCTTACAAGAACGGACCGAGTTTGATCTTGAGATGATGCGTGAACTTGGCTATTGTTCTGGGATAGAGAATTATTCCCGCTATTTCGATCGAAGAAAGCCAGGGATGCGCCCTTTTTGCTTGATTGATTATTTTCCCGATGATTTTTTGATGGTGGTCGATGAAAGCCACGTAACCCTGCCGCAGGTTAGGGCCATGTGGGGTGGAGATCGATCCCGGAAAATTACTTTGGTTGATTACGGGTTCAGATTGCCATCGGCGATGGATAACCGTCCGCTTACCTTCAACGAGTTTGAAGACATAGTCAACCAAATCATCTATGTAAGTGCCACTCCCGGCGACTATGAATTGATGCACACCGGTGGAGTGGTGGTAGAGCAGATTATCCGCCCCACGGGTCTGCTTGATCCCCAGATCAGTGTGCGCCCCAGCATTAACCAGATTGATGATTTACTCGAAGAGATTGAACGCACTATCGATGCCGGGGCACGGATACTGGTCACCACCCTCACCAAACGAATGGCCGAGGAGTTGACCAAATACTTGAGCCGCCTAAATATCAAGACCCGCTACATCCACTCAGAAGTGAAGACGCTCGATCGGGTGGAGATCTTGCGTGAACTCCGGCTAGGGGTATTTGATGTATTGGTGGGGGTCAATTTGTTGCGTGAAGGGTTGGATCTGCCCGAGGTGTCGTTGGTGGCCATTATGGATGCTGACAAAGAAGGTTTTTTGCGCAATCAACGCTCACTGATCCAAACGATTGGCCGGGCAGCCCGAAATTCGGAAGGTAGGGTGATCATGTATGCCGATAAGATCACTGACTCAATGCAGAGGGCTATCGACGAAACCGACCGACGCCGCCGGGTACAGGAAGAATATAACGTGGAGCATGACATCACACCCACAACTGTGCTCAAGTCTCGGGAATCGATTATGAACCAAACCATGGTGGCTGATTCGCGGAAAGACCCACAACGGTCAGACCGTGCGGGCAAGCAGTACTACATTGAGCCAGAAAATGCGGTGCTAAGTTTGGCCGCTGAACCGGTAATTGCTTACATGGATGCGAAAGGAATTGATAAATTGTTGATCCAAACGCAGAAGAACATGGAACGGGCTGCCAAAGAATTAGATTTTATTGAGGCTGCCCGCCTCCGCGACGAGTTGGCGGTCCTCAAAAAGCGGCGCGTCGAGCTGGAAGGCAAGTAAGCCAGTGTAGTGAAACGGCGCACTTGCACTTGGGTAGCGCAAAAAAACAGATCGCAAAGATTGTTGCCCAATTCAATTTAAAACAAGATTGTCAAAATCCGACCGCGCAAGATGAGAGCTCTTCTAAGCTGACCACTTGGAGTGCGTTTTGGTGGGTTGCTTCCAAGTGAACTAGGGGGGCACAGCCAGCCATAAAAGCTTCTTTCCAGCGAGACACGCACAAACACCAACAATCGCCAGGTTTGAGGCCCGGGAAATCCCACTCGGGCCGAGGGGTAATGAGGTCGTTGCCCCGACTCAGTGAAAATGTTAGAAAAGCGTCGCTCATACGGGCGCAAACGGTATGGGAACCAAGGTCTTGTGGGCCAGTTTCACATTTGCCATTGCGGTAGAAACCCGTCATGGGCGAGGTACAGCAAGTTTTAAGCGGGTTGCCGAGTACGTTCAGGTTGATGGGCATGTCGTTTTGTTGTTAATAGCCATTAGAAAAGTTTGGCAAAGTAACTAAATTTGTAAACTTGTAGGTCTCTAGACCGGATAAATGCAGCCATTAATACCCATACAATGATTATCATGTACACTGACGGCTCCGCACGGGGCAACCCTGGCCCGGGTGGATACGGAACCGTGCTCTTGTCACCAGCTCACCGGCTGCGGCGGGAATTCTCAGCGGGCTTTCGCAAAACCACCAATAACCGGATGGAATTGCTGGCCGTGATCATCGGCTTGGAGGCACTCAAACTACCTGACAGTCAAGTGACTATTTACTCAGACTCGCAATACGTAATTCATGCTGTAGAAAAGAATTGGGTATTTGGGTGGGAAAAAAAAGGGTTCAAGGATAAGAAAAACCCAGATTTATGGCAGCGATTTTTAATAATTTATCGCCAACACCAAGTAAAGTTTGAGTGGGTGAAGGGTCATGCTGGTAATCCAGAGAATGAACGTTGTGACTTTTTGGCCACCTCGGCCGCCGATCGGCCCAACTTGCCCGTTGACACTGGCTATGAAAAGTAAATACGGGGCCAGGAGCAGCTAGATAGCGTTTGGGTTGCCGACAATTTGATTTTTAAAATTATTTCATTGCGATAAGATTGTTTGTATATTTGCTTTTTAAACAATCAACTACTTTAATCCTTCCTATAATTATGAGATTTATTCAAGAATTTAGAGAATTTGCTGTTAAGGGTAACTTGATTGATTTTGCGGTCGGGGTGGTCATGGGTGGGGCTTTTGCCGCCGTTACTAGTTCATTTGTGGATGATGTGTTCACCCCGCCCATTGGGGTTCTGCTTGGCGGAGTCGATTTCCAAGGGCTGGTTTTCACGCTAAAAGACGCAGTCATGGAGGGTGAGAAAGTGGTCAGCCCGGCGGTAGTGGTCAATATCGGCAAGTTTATCCAAGCGACGATTAAATTCATGATTGTGGCCTTTGTTATGTTCCTGCTCATCAAAGGCATAAACTCAATAAAGAAACAGGAGGAAGTTGCCCCAGCAGCAGCCCCCGAACCATCTGCGCAAGAGAAATTGCTGGCTGAAATCCGGGATCTGCTCAAAAAATAGTACCTTTATAACAATAAAAAGCCTGTTTGCCCGCAAACGGGTTTTTTATTGCCCAAAATTCTTGGCCAATGCGCAATCTGGCCAGACTTTTTTGTGATTCAACTCTGGCTTAGCTTAATTTTGTCCAATGCAAGAAGTTCCTGAAAGTCAGTCCAATTCTTACCTCCATCAATCGGCCCACCTCAACTATGGGTTTACAATTGAAAGGACGATGAAGCGGATCAAGCAAAACCTCCAACGACGTTTTAACAACCACCATTTTGGGGTAACGGTGGATCAGTGGGTGGTGCTGGATTGCATCCACCAAAAAGCGGCCCTGAGCCAGAACGAAATAGCCGAAAGTACCTTCAAGGACGCTCCCACCGTGACCCGGATCATTGATCAATTGTGCAGCAAAGGACTGGCGGTGCGCGATCCCGATGCGCAAGATCGTCGTCGGTTTAATATTTCGCTCACCGAAAAAGGGCACAAGAAAGTGGCCCAGATGCAGCCCGTGGTGCTGGCCATGCGCCGCGAGGGCTGGATTGGCCTAAATGAGGAAGACTACCAACTGCTCATGCGGGTGTTGAATACTGTATTTGGCAATTTGGATTGACCCAAAGGCAAAAACTTGGCGGCAAGTAGTTGGTTGTTATATTTTGATAATCAGATAGTTACCAAATCACACAGGTTTTTATGTTGGACCAGTCCCAAAGCTCAAATGGCGGCGAAAGAACTTTTTCCCTTTGCCGGGATTAGCGGGAATGCGCTTTGGTCAAGTTGGATAGATGGATCGCTTTGGCTATTTTTTCCACATCCAAACAGGCAAAATAACAAATAGGCCGATCAGTGAGGCTGCCAAGCCGCTGATAGTGCCCACTGCAAACGAAAACCAGAACACTTCTTTGTCGCCTTCGCTCAAAAACGGGACAAGGCCCAGTACCGTGGAAAAGACGCTCATCAGAATTGGGTTGGCTTTTTGGAGCACGGCCTTGATCACATTCCGGTTGGGTGGGCCGTGCTTGAACTGGTTGAAATCGCAAATGACGAAAATGCTGGCATTGACCACCAGCCCGCTCAAGAGCAGAAAAGCCGCATAGCCGCCCTGATCAAAGTAAAACCCGCCCCAGGCAAAGGCTAAAAATAGCCCCACAAAGGAAATTGGGGTGCTCAACAATATGAGGAACGGCTGCCGAAAACTTTCCAATATAATACAACAAAGGATAAAGATGGAGCCCAGCAAGATGGCCAACAGTTCGTATTGGCGGCGGGCTTTTTCATTGCCCCACCATGAAAAATTGCGCTCGGTGACCGAATATCCGGCGGGCATTTCTTGCCGCATCTCCACCAGCTTTTCCGTCAAAAACTTACTGCCAAAATTGCTGCTGCCAAAATAATCAAAAGATAACTGCCGCAGGTATTGGCGGTCTTCTTTGTGCAGGGCAGAGGCCGTATTCTCGAACCGCAAAGAACCCACCTGCTTGAGGGCCAAGCTCTTTTGCTGGGCCAGCGAGAAAACTTCATTGTGCATTTGAAAAGCCGAGAACTGCTCGGCCTGCCGGTCGGTAACCCGGATGGGCAATTGTTCCTGCTCGTAGAATGCAAACAAGGAAGGATTATAGGGCTTGCTGCGCAATATGAGTGCACCGTTGGCTTGGGCAGTGGTGATGCCGCGCTGTTGCAATGCGATGTTGTCAAACACAAATACAAATTGTTGTGATTTTTTATCACCGTAATTCATTATTTCGTTGGTGTTCACTTTTTGGATGCGGGGATGGCTGAGCAGTTTTTCGGCCAAGATGCCTGCTTGTCGTTCTAGTTCCAAGTAGTTGTAGCCGCGCATCTCGACCCGAAAATTGGCAATGCCTTCATTGGTTCGGTTGCTGAACCCATCGCCGATGCCATACACGCTCCAGCCGACACCGCCCCAGTCGATGGATTGGGCAATGAGGCGGCCTTTGAGCTGATAGGGCAATGACGATTTTTCGTACACCGGGGCAAAGGTGATGGCGATGGACGCATCAGTTCCCGAGTAAATTTGGGTAACAAATTTGTCGAGCCCGGTCACTTGTTGCAGGTATTTTTCCACCCGCTCCATTACCTCGTTCATTTGCCCCAATGTGGTACCAAAGGGCATTTCGGCGTTGACATACAGCGTATTGCGCTCTAGCGAGCGATAGCCCGATCCCTCGTACACATTGTTCACGAACAGGCGCAGGCTTCCGCCCAATGCTTTGTTGATGTAGGGCCGGATCTCTTCTTGGTACCATTCGTTGCCCAAGGTTCGGTTGTACCATTCCCAGTCTTTCACTTTGGTCGGCAGCAAAAAAATTGGTAGGCCAAACGCCAAGATCAAACCTAAGTTGAACACTTTGCGGTAGCGGGCCACCCACCCAATGAGGCGGAAATAGCGCCGGAACCAGCCCGTTTGGCGGCGGCGTTTGGCAAAAGCAAGGCTGGTTCCGTGCGTGATCGGCTGGGTCATGAGCAGGGCATACATGGCCGGGGTGAAAAACAGGGCCACGCCCAGCGAGACCAACAAGTTGATGGTGATGATGAGCGCAAAATCCACTAAGTTCTCTTTCTGATCGTCGGGCAGCAAGAACACCAGTAGCATCCCGGCCAGGGTAGTGAGGGTGGCGCCCAGCAAGGCGGGAAACACTTGGGTGTTGCCTTTGCGCCGCAGGTGGTCGATCATAACAATGGCATTGTCTACTATCATCCCGAAGGAGATGGTCAGCCCGGCCAGCGAGTACAGGTGGACCTGGATCTGGAAAAAATAGACAAAAATGGTAGTAATCAATAGGTTGACCACTACCCCCGACATAAGGGTGAGCAGGTAGCGGAAATTGAAATTGGTGAGCAAGATCAGGCCCACCAAAATGAGGATTGATAGGCCAGTCCGATAATAAATTTTGTTCAGTTCCTCACTGATTTTCTCGGTGGTGTCATATTCCAAAATTACGTTGTAGCCGGTGGGCAAACCAGCGGCCAAAGTGGCCATTTGACCTTTCAATTCCTTGGCCAGCAGCAGTTTATTGGCGTTTTCGCGGGCATATAAGTTGAGGCGGATCGAGTTTAGGCCATTGATCCGAAAATATTGCTGGGCTTCCTGCTCGCTCAGGTAGATCCGGGCCACATCGCGCAGCCGCACGCTGGGCGATAACTGCAACTGTTCAAACGCCCGCAGATCGCTCAGTTGGTTAGGGATTTTAAGGAATAGCTGCTGGCCACTCTCGTCTTGGTAAATGCCCAGTTCGTGCTCTCGGCTGTGCAACTCCAAGACTTCGATGAGCCGTTGGCGTGTTATTTGGTGGGTGAGGAGGCGGTGCAAGTCATATTCGACGACCATCTCTTGGGGATTGGCCCCACTGATCTCCACTTCTTGCACCCAGCGGTTGATCGATAGGGGAGTTTTGAGCACATTCTCAATTTGGGCCTCGATCGAAGCGGGTGCAAAGGGCGCGGCCACTGAATAGACCAACATGGGCAGGGGCCGCGTGTCGCGGTTGCTCTCGTAAATGAGCGGGTAGGAAGCATTGGGCGGCAAACTGGGATAAACTTGCCGGATCAGGGCGGCCACCTCCAATTTCTTAAAATCAAGGTTGGCATTTTTGTCCACCAGCAATGTGATGGCCCCGCCATTGTAGCGCGAAACCGAGCTGATTTTTTCCACATCGGACAACTTCGACAATACATTTTCCAACACGGCAGTCACTTGGTTTTCCACCAATTCGGGCGAGGCCCGGGACAGGGAATACATGATTTGGAGCACGGCCTGGCGCTGGTTGGGTTGCAGGTCCACCGCGATGCCGGGCAGCAGCCCCAGCCCCACTAGGCTCAATAGGCCAAAAAGCATGATCATTCTGAACGGGCTGATCATGGTGCGGGCACGGGGTTGGGCCGGGGTGATTTGACCAAGGCTTTGTACATCAATGGCACAAAATACAGGGCAGTGAGCGTGCCAATGCTCAGGCCACCGATGATGGCAATGACGAAGGGGCGTTGCAGATCGGCCCCCAGTCCGGTGTCGAACAGGAATGGGACCAGGGCCAGTACGTTGGTGAGCGAGGTCATCAGCACTGGCTTGAAGGTGGTGGCCCCAGCCTTGGCAATGGCTTCGTCGATCGGAAACTCGCGGCTCAAGCGGTTGATGGCATCGATCTTGAGGATCGAGTCGTTGTCAATAATGCCCAGCATCACCACTAGGCCCATGGCCGACATCAGGTTGAGGCTCTCGCCCGCCAGCCAAAGGGCCAAGAAACTGCCCATGAAACCCAGTGGCAGGGTGAAAACCACGATTAGGGGAAGTTTGAACGACTCAAACTCAATGGCCAAAATGAAATAGAGCAGTGCCACCGAGATGAACAAGATGAAGATCAACTGTTGTACATTTTTGCGATCCTCAAAATAGAGGCCTGTAAAGTCGACTTTCCATTGCTGTTGCTGCGCCAGTTGGCTGGCCTGCGCCATGAATGGCACCGCTTGGGCCGGATTTTGTAAACTGACACTGTGAAATATCCCGGCCTTATCGGCTGTCAGGCTCCGATAATCGGTAAAAAAAGTATAGTCGATCAATTGGGACAAAGGATATTGCCGTGAGCTGTCCAGATACAGAAAAGTACGATCCACCTTTTGCTGAAAACTGGCCGAGCCTTCGTAAATCTGGATGGGCAATACCTCACCAAAACGTTTGATCTGGGTGATTTCCCGGTCGCCGAGCAAGTGCTGCACCTTGGTCATGAGCCGCTGGGGGGATATTTGGTAACTGTTCAGGGCCGCGTAATTGGGCAACAGGCGCACTTGGGTTTCTTGCACCAGCCCCTCGCCGCGCACAAGGGCGGGATAGGTGCTGGCCAAGCTGTCCACCACGGGCAGCAACCGATTGGGCGGGATCGGTTCCAATGGGTTGCTGTTCATGAACCGGGCCTGCAAATAAGTTTTTTGTTGTTTAAAGACCAGATCAAACGTGTTGGGCGCATCGGTGATCAGCACCCGCGCCCGGGGATAGCGAGCTTGCAGGTAGCCGCCCAACTGCTTGGCAAAAGCCTCTTTTGCGGCTTGGCTGGGCAATAAAAAATACATTTCGGTTTCTTGCAATGTAGTGGGCGTGGCCCGGAGCAGGAACTGTTGCACGCCCACATCGCTCTCGGCCACTTGGTAGGTGTCGCGGAAATGGGCCGAAACCTGCTGGGTGCGGGCCTTGTTTTGGACAATGTCGATGGCTTCGTTCCAATGGATTTTCAGGCTCAAATCTTGCCGTTGGATGTCGGGCAGCCCTTGCACTGGCAGGAGCGTGCCCAAGCCAAGGCCCGCCAATCCTAGTACGGTGAGCAGGGGAAATGCCACTTTGCGCCGGTGCCAGATCCAATTGAACCCTTTTTTGTATCCCTTGAGCGTGGCCAAAAACACCCGGTTGTCTTCGCGGGGGAGCAGGTTGGATCGTTGAAAAATGAGCACATACAGCATGGGCAGCAAAAAAAACGACACCAGCAGCGAGGTGAGCAAAATGGCCCCCACTGCCACGGCCTGATCGTAGGCCAGCGCACCGGCAATGCCCCCCAGAAATACCAGCGGGATAAATACCGCCTGCGTGGTGAGGGCCGAGCTGATCAGCGGCGGGATCATTTCGGTCGTGCCTTGGATGCAGCTCTCCAGCAGGGGAATGCCTTGCAAGCGCTTTTTGCCAATGTGGTCAAAAATAATGATGGCATTGTCGATCGTCATGCCCAGCCCCAGGGCCAGCCCAGAGAGCGAAATGATGTTGACCGAGATGTTGCACACGTAGAACACCAAAAAACTCATCAGGAACGAAGTGGGCAGGATCACCCCGATCAAAAACGGGATCCGGTAATTGCCGATGAACACAAACAAGATAAGGAAGGCAAAAAAACCACCAAACAGCAAGTCATTGCGCAGGTTGCCAATCCCGGCATCGAGCAGCACCGCCTGGTTTTGGGTGACATAAAACTTGGCCTGTGGGTAATCGATCCGGAACTGGGCCAAGCTCTCGTTGAACTGGCGCATCAGTTCGGGCATCTGGGCCTTGGCCTGCTTGTGGACCGTGATCGCCACGGCTTCTTCGCCGTTGAAAAAGTGGAAACCTTGGGGACGTTGCAAGGTGTCGAGCACTTGGGCCACTTCGCCCAAGCGCACCACCTTGCCGCTGGGGGTGTTGAAAGCAATGTTGCGGATGCTCGCCGCGTCCTGCAGTCGGCTGACCAGTTGTAATAAATAGCGGTACTGGCCATCCTTGACCGAAATGGCCCCCAGTTCTTGGTTGTTTTGTTGGAGGGCGGTCACCAGGGTTTCTTCGTCCACTTGCAGGGCTTGGAGCTGGGCCTGATTGGGCGACACGAAAACTGCCTGCCGCTGCACGCCGTTCAGATCCACCAGCGACACACCCTTGAGCGCCTCGAGCCTTTTTTTGATTACTTTTTCGGCCAGGTTGGAGATCTCCAGCATTTTCCCGGCTTCATTGGCCACCACTTGCAGGCGTACCACGGGCACATCCGAAGTATTGATCCGGATCACCTGGGGGCGGGCCAAGCCCTTGGGCAGGCGGTTGGTGAGCTGGTCTATTTTTTCATTGATTTCAATGTAGGCCAGTTCCATGTTGGTGCCGTATTCAAAAAAGAGTTCGGCCTGTCCCCCTTCGCTGTTGGCTTGGCTGGTCACTTCTTGCAGGTGCGCCGCCGTGAGCACGGCCTCGCGCAGTGGGCGCAAAATGCTGCGTTCCAGCTCGGCGGGCGAGGCACTGGGCAGCCGCACTTTGACCACGATCTGGGGCACATCGATGCCCGGCAGCAACGACACCGGCAACTGCCACAGCACGATGGCGCTGAAGATGAGGGCCACCAAGAAAGTCATGCCCAGGGCAATGGGGCGGGCGAAGAGGAATCGGAACATTGGTCTAATGATAATCCCAAAAATAGAAAAACTTTACGGAATGACAAGCCCCGGCCTGTCGGATTTTTCGGGATTTCGGGAAATTTATTTCAAACTTTCGGCCAATCGGGTGAGCCGGCCCTTGACCACATCGGGCCGGAACACTTCCTTGTCCACTACTTGGCCGCGCTCCAGGTGGAGTAAAGTCACCTCGCCCCCGATCACGCCGCCCTTGAGAAACGCCCCCTTGCCGTCCAAGATCAAGTTGGGGGCTTGTTGCTCGGTGGCGGTGTAGCGGATGCGGGCCTCACGGGGGCCCATGCCCGACACCACGGCGAACTCGATCTGCCGGCTGCCCAAATGCTGCTTGGAAAAGGCCACGCAGATCTCGGCGCATTTGCCGCAGCCCTCCAGCGGGATCAGCATCAGGAACTTGGCTTCTGGGGCCAATTCATGGCCCAAGGTGACCAGTGCCTCGCCCACTGGGCCGTTGGCCGGGTGACCACTTTCCGTGCAGGCGGCCACCAGCCACCAGCTCAGGAACAATAATTTACCGAGCCTTGTCGGCCAAAGTAAACAGCGTGTAGGAGAGCACATCTTCGTTGAGGTCGGGGTTGTCGGGGTGGGCATCAGAGAGGTAGAGGCCCTTGGGGCCAATGAACCAATACTTGGTAAAATAGCGGTCGCGGGGCAGCAGGGTCTCCCCGATGATGTTGAGGTTCTTGTCCAGCACGATGATGGAGCAGGTTTTTTGGGTGTAGATTAATGTTAGATTATCAATATTAGATAAATCTTCATGCGGGTGCCAAGCGAAGCGGTAATGCACTTGCCGGTAGGGGTCATAGGCCAAGATAGGGTAACATTGCTGCTCGATGATGGGGCGGTGCATCTCTTCTAAATTGGCTGGACTTGCACCCGAAAACTTAATTGGTGTAGTTATGTGCCGGCTGGCCGCGTAGTATGAAGTAGTTTCGCCGTCGCGCCAAGTGAATACACTATCCGAGCCAGGAAAATTAAATACAAAACCTGCTGGATTATGGACTATCCCTACTTCAGAATAGATGAATGGCCAGTGATGTTCTTGAAATACTTTAGGATAATAGACTGGAAGAATTTTTGCCTGACTGGTGGTTAAATCTAACTGGCCCAAAAAAGGTTGTTTTCTTACGGAAAAATATTTGTCAAATCCATCGGGCCAGCGGAGAAAATAAAAATTCGTTCCCGATACATTTACCTCATTCATACTAGCCACTGTACCATAAAAAGAAAAAGTATGTCCTTCATTATCCTTTTGAGAATCAAGGGCATACTTTTTTTTGACTTTTCCGCTTGTATCAGTTAAAAAAATATCAAATGGAGGGCTTTTAATAAATATAGAATCTGTATTTTTTACATAAAAGCTAAAAGAATCACTTACGCCATCGGGCCCTTCTTTAGCATAGGTAGTTGAAAACGCAATTTTATTTGTCGTTAAGTCATAAAACAAGAGCCTTTGTTTGTTTTGAAATACGAGATAGTCTTTTCCGCCCTTCGGGTCTGGTAAATATTGCGCTCGCATATGCTGACTGCTGGTAGAATCTAAAGGCAATACGAGCTGGGCATTCTGCACCAATGATGCACCCGACTTGGCAGCTTCATCTGGTGTACCAACTGTGCAGCCCGTCAGCCAAAAAGAAAATAGGTAAAGTAGAATAGTGCGCATTTTTTATTTTTTGGTTTTAAAGTTAATACGGTCATTTTGCTTTGATAAATCGTGTTTTTTAATTTTATTAGAATTAAAAACTTGATTATCAATATATTAGATAAAAAATTCTTTGTTGTGTCCAGTTTGTTCAACCGACTTAACACCTGAACCTATTTTTTAAAGAAAAATTTCAGGGGCTTCATCCAATATAAAGCTCCTGAAACTGATTTTAGCAGATACATCCCATGTGGTCACGTGGGCAAAATTCAGTATTCCAAAAACAATTGTTGCCTTCTTTAGGGCGTTGTGCATCACTCGTTTGGGGGTTGAGGAAGGCCATCGCCCCGGTGAGGGCCACTGACAGGAGCATCACCTTGGTAAGTTTGCCGGCGCGGAATTTTTTCATCAGGTTTTTCATGGTTTTGTAACGTTTAAAGGTGGATAAATGACTTAAAGGACAAACGTACCCCCCCCTCCCACATTTCCTAATTAATTTTGTTAAAGTTTGTTAAGGAAATGAATATTTTTTTGAGGACTGGGCAAGTGGTCATTGGGCTTAAATTTAAGCGGTTTTTGCCCTATTCACCTTTTTTCCCGGCCAAAGTAAAC
>JBBQXF010000136.1:0-12559 GCA_038209965.1 Cytophagales bacterium
TTAAACGGGTATGCAAATTAACTTAAATTACTGATAATCAAATAATTATAGAAATAAGTAATTTATTTAAAATCAAGCCAATTATTCATAACTAATTTATTTTCAATTAGTTATGAATAATTAGAGCACCTAAACAGTTACCCTTTTATTATTATTTGAAGGACGAAACAAGTAATGCCAAGACTTCACTTAAAATCTTCACTGGAATATTTGACCTTTGCAAGTCAAGAATTCCTAAAGTAAGAACGTCTGGTGCAATTCCCTCAATACCTCTTTTGCCACCCTCAAAACCAACCACCAATGTTTAAAATTAAAGAGGAGGAAAAAACAGACTACACCTACCTTGGACTTTTTTCAGGTGCAGGGGGACTTGACCTTGGCTTTGACCTTGCAGGTTTTCAACATACAGAATCAAATGAGATTTTAGATTACGCTGCAACCACTTTGAAAAATAATAGACCTGATTGGAATATAATTTGTGGAGATATAAGAGAATACACCCCAACTTTCAAAAAGGGCCTTGATGTACTCTTGGCAGGTTTCCCATGCCAGGGATTTTCACTTGGCGGTAACCGCAATGAAGACGATGAAAGAAATACACTTTACCGTGAAGTAATAAGGATTGCAAGATATATGCAACCGAGGATAATTGTTATGGAAAATGTTCTAAACCTTAGGACTATGACCCACCCGGAAACTGGCAAGTCTTTTTCACAACAAATTTCTGATGAACTTTCAGCTATTGGCTACTCAACTACGTTTGATTTTTTCAGAGTATCACAACACGGCGTACCTCAAACAAGAAGACGTTTTATTTTTGTAGCTTTTAAAGGAGATGTTTTAAAAACTTTCAGATTTCCAAAACCATTAAAAGATACAACCATTAAAAATTTTATTTATGACTTGGGTCAGGACTTATCTATAAAATTGCCTAATCACAATCCTAAGTGGGGTTTTAAGAGTTATGCTCATACTGAAACTGATGAAGTGATAGATGAAAGTGAAATTTCAATCCCGGTAAGATTAAGCAGAACAGCATCAGAAGGTAATCCCGTAAGAGATTTTAATTCACCTTTCCCTGCAATTGACACAGCGACTGTTTGGGGT
Source organism: Cytophagales bacterium (assembly GCA_038209965.1). Lineage (GTDB taxonomy): Bacteria > Bacteroidota > Bacteroidia > Cytophagales > Thermoflexibacteraceae > JALONO01. The sequence continues at coordinate 1,108 of JBBQXF010000136.1, forward strand.
TGGGCAAAAGGAAATGTACAAGCAGAAAGAATAGTGAAGGATAGGACTGACGGAGCAATGTTTGTTAGAAATCCCGAAAGCGAAGCAAGACTATGGCGCATCAAAGCAAGTAAAATCAGAGCCTTTACTGCAAGGGAATACGCAAGGATACAAACCTTTCCAGACGATTGGATATTTTACGGAAATAACAAAAGAGAACTTCAATTACAAATAGGAAATGCTGTTCCTGTTTTATTCGCAAAAAGAATTGCATTAAAAATCAAAGAGACATTGGAAGTATTAGACGGCAAATCAGAATCACTAGTTGAAGTTGGCGAACAGACCCGTTTATTCTGAGGGCATCACGAGAAGAAGGGCTTTCTACAACATTGCATTTCCAAAAGCGGGGTAGAAGTGCTGAATTAAACATTTATGGTTTTAAATCCTGCCCTTCGCCAAGCCAAAAAAGGTTATATGTCAATTGGATGAACGAATTTAAAGTATCGAACAGACAAACTTTCATTAGATTTCTTAACTTGTTACGCGAGGATTTTTTGGACAATCCTGAAGGTTGGGAAAGCAAAATTTTACCTGACTTTTTAGAAGCGTTAAGTGCTTGCACAGAAGATATATAAGGTTATTACGGCAAAACTAAATATTAATGCTGATCAGCCGGACTGGTCAATGTTTATTGACATTTTAAAGGTGCTAAAATTTACGAATAGAAAGAATGACCTTGCAAAAACAAATAATAAATTGGTTAGCGATTGAACGGCAACAACCCGCAGACTGGCTTTCGGAAATATTTTATTAGGACAAATGGGACATGGAGTTTTTCTCAATACTTGTAACAGACTATTTCGTATTTGACGACAATTTAAGCATATTTAAAGATATTATGACAACATATTCAATTCAAAACCTAAAAACGCTCGTGGACGGACGTAAAAGAATTGAGAGCAAAGACAATTCGATTATTTCATTGCCAAGACTTGGATCAGACAAAAAAAATGACATCATTGTAAAACAGGTGGATAGTTTTCTAAACTTAAACTCTATAAATATTAACAATGTAACTATTCGGGAAATTGAGGGAAGTGGAACGATAGCGGTTGATTTAAAGGACGAAGACAAATTAGAAATGAAAAAGCCACAGTAGGTATGGGAAAAGCTAGTCCATAACAGCACTTACAAGAAATTGGCGGGGTTTCGTATTCCAAATAAAGTTTGGTGGTTAATGGAGGTTTAGTTCTCTGCGTCAATATTTGTGGTAAAAATCGCCACCTTCGCCAAGCCGCAGAACGTTACCAATGACACTATTGCCGCATCCCAGTAGTCGCCCGCCCTGTCCCGGCAATTGTATTAACTCCCGTTAACATTGATTCAAGTCGCATTAACCTATTGTTGGGCAACGATAAAATAGTTTTGGGGGCACTGATAAAACCTTTACCATGAAAAAACTTTTCCTGTTGCTGCTCTTCATCGTCCCGGCGGCCACTTATGCCCAAAAACTCAATATCAAGGCCATTCTCACCGATGCCGAGTCGGCCCCGCTGCCTTTTGCCACGGTGATGCTCTTGCAGGCCAAGGACTCGTCGCTGGTCACCTTTACCCGCTCGGATGACAAAGGGGCGCTGGAATTCAAGAACCTCAACCCCGGCAATTACCTCCTCAAAGTTACTTTTGTGGGATATAATACACTTTTTCAGGCCCTGCCCGACGGCAAGACTGGCCTGTTGGAGTTGGGCACAATCAAAATGCAGGTTGGCTCGAAACAACTGCAAGAAGTGACCATCGAGGGCGAGCGCAACGCCGTCACGATCAAAAAGGACACCATCGAGTTCAACGCTTCCTCTTTCAAGACCAACAAGCCCAATGCTTCCACTGAGGAATTGCTCAAGCGGATGCCCGGCATGGAAGTGGACAAAGATGGGGCCATCCGCGTGCAGGGCGAAGCCGTGCAACGCGTGACCGTGAATGGCAAACAGTTTTTTGGCACTGACCCCAAATTGGCCACCCGCAACTTGCCCGCCGATGCGGTAGAAAGTGTGCAAGTATTTGACCGCCAGTCGGATCAAGCTACTTTTTCGGGCATCGATGACGGCCAGCGCGAAAAAACCATTAACCTCAAAATCAAGGAAAAATACCTAACTTCCAATTTCGGCAATGCATCGGTGGGAGCAGGCGCGGATCGCCAAAGCAACCTCCGCTACGAAAACAAAGCCACTTTCAACCGATTTACGCCCAAAACCCAGCTTTCGTTTCTGGGCATGGGCAACAACGTGAACCAGCAAGGGTTTTCGCCCGGTGATTTTGCCAATTTTAGTGGCATGAGCCGGGGCGGTGGTGGTGGGGGAGGGGGCGGTTTTGTGATGCGCTCTGGCGGGGGAGGCTCTGCCCAGGGTGTGCCGCTCAACTTTGGGGGCCGCCAGTTCGGGTTCTTGAGCAACTGGGCCGGCGGGGCCAACTTCAACCACCAGTTCAATCCCAAAAGCGAACTCAATGGCAGCTATTTCTACAACCACAACGACCAAGCCCAAGACCAGCGGGTGCTGCAAGACAATTTTATCCCGGGCCGCTCCTTCAATTCTGACCAGCAAACTGCCAGCCGCAATGTGGTGAACAGTCACCGGGGCACGTTTGTCTTGGATCAAAAACTGGACTCGATGAATTCGTTCCGCCTCACTTCCAACCTGTCGTACTCCCAAACCGACCAGTTGATCAATAGCAACAGCGAAACCCTGAATTCGAGCAATGTGCTCCAGAACGACAGCCGGCGCGATACCTATAATGCAGGCACCTCATTGGGCATGAACAACAACCTTTTGCTCCGCCATCGTTTTCAGAAAAAAGGGCGCACCTTGTCGGCCAACTTAATCTTCAATTTCAACAATGGCAACAGCGATGGGACATTGGAAGCCCTGAACCGCTTCTATTTGCCCAATGGAACCGTGGCCAATACTCAAAAAATCAACCAAGTAAATACCCAGACCACTGATTCACGGACAGTTGGGGTCAATTTCTCCTATACCGAACCATTGGGCAAACGAAAGTTCTTGGAGTTCAACTACAATTTTAATACTACCCGTAGCGATGTGAACCGCGAAGTGTATGACCTGCGCGATGCGGGTGAGCGCATGTTCAACACCAATTTGAGCAATATTTTCAACAATGATTTCGTTTACCACCGCCCCGGGGCCAACTTCCGTTTGGTGCGCGACAAATGGAACTTTACCACTGGCTTTAATGTCCAATCCACCCAATTGAACGGCCAGTTGGTGCTGCGCCAAACGGTGATCAACCGCCAGTTCAATAATTTTCTCCCGGTGATGCGGTTCAGCTATAATTTCTCCACCACGCGCCGGATCGGGTTTGAGTACGAGACCAGCGTACAGGAACCCAGCATGACCCAGTTGCAGCCAGTGGTCGACAATGCCGATCCGCTCAACATCAGCATTGGCAATCCCAACCTGCGGCCCGAGTACAATAACCGCCTGCGTTTCGACTTTCGGAGTTTTAACCCAGTGAGCGGCATCAACTTTTTTGCCCTCATGCTTGCCAATTATACCCAAAATTCAATTGTCAATTCGGTCAACATTGACCGCCAGTTTGTGCGCACCAGTATGCCCGTGAACGTGCGTGACCGCTCCCTGCTCACCGGGGTGCTCAACTTTGGCTTCCCGATCAAAAAAATCAACAGCCGGATCAATGTTGGCTCGCGCAATACTTACACCCGCCTGATCAACCTGCTCAACGAAACGGAGAATTTTACGAGCAATTACAACTTGGGCGGCAATGTACGCTACCAGTTCAACTACAAAGAATGGTTTGATTTGGCATTTACCGGTGATTGGTCTTACCAAGAAAATGTGTTCAGCAATGCGGCTGGCCAGCCCAACCAAGTGACGATGAACCAAACTTACGGAGCCGATGTGACCTTCGGGCTGCCCGGTGGCCTGCGACTGGTCCATGATTTTGATTACATTATTTTCAACAATCAAACCACGGGCTTCCGGCAGAGCATTCCGTTGTGGAACATCTCCTTGTCCAAATTTATTCTCAAGGACAAGAAGGGCGAGGTGAAATTTACGGTCGTGAACGCCCTGGATCGCAACATTGGCCTATCGCAGCAGGTGACAGCCAACTTTGTCCAGCAGTCGGTCATCAATACCCTTGGGCGCTATTTCCTGCTTTCGTTCACTTATTCGCTCAACAAAGCCCTCAACCCCATGAATGGGCGCGGTGGCCCTGGCGGGGGGATGATGCAGATGATCCGCCAATAAAATATGCCCGTTGATACGCGATGTATCGCGCATCAACGGGCATATTTACAATTTCACCAAAATAATGTTTCCGGTTTTTGGCGCGAATGGTTATGAAATAGGCATTGTCAGGTCCCATCTGCCCAATTACAAAATTGGGCAGATGGGACCTGACAGTTATTCTTGCATTTATTCATTCCGGTCTCTGGCCAATGTCTGGTACAAGGCTTGGTATTTGGCCACTTGGGCGGGCAGATCATATTGGGTCAGGGCCGCTTGCCGGATGCTGGCCCGGTCAAAGGCACCATTGGCCAAAAAAGCGGACAAGGCTTGGCGCAGGGCATCGGCACTCACGTCGCGGCACAGGTAGCCGTTGTGGCCGTGGTCAATCATTTCTACAATGCCCCCGCGTGGAAAAGCAATCACCGGAGTGCCACACAGGAGCGATTCGCTGATTACATTGGGCAGGTTTTCGGCCACTGACGGCATCACAAACACATCGGCTGCGGAGTAGGCCAAGGCCATCAGCCGTTCGTCGGCAATAACCCCCAGGGATACGATCGGGTAGTTGATTTGCGACATACCAGCTTGGTTGGTGCCAATGGCGCACACCACGAGTTGGTCAAGGGGGTAATCCAACTGGTTCAGGGCTTCCACCAAGTAGCCGAAACCCTTCCTGGGATTGTCCAATGAATTGGCCGCAAACAGGATTACTTTTTTATCAAGGGGAATATTGAGGACTTCGCGGGCCAGTGCTTGCGCAATCGGACGGAGCGCCTGGCCATCTACCCCGTTACAGATGTGCGTATGGGCATAGCGGCCAAATGCCCGGCTCTGCTGCGAACGGGCCATTAGCCACCGCGAAGGGCTGACCAAGTGCAGTTGGGCCGGGGTGAGTGATTGAAGCACCGCTAGTTTTTCTTCCATCGCGTTGGCCGCAAACTTGGGTTCGGAGGTTCCGATCAGTTGGGGGCAGGGGGCACAGGTAGTGGTGTAGCCGGTGCAGGCATCGGAGTGGTGACATCCCCCAGTAAAAGGGCTCATGTCGTGCATGGTCCACACTACCCGCTTTTGGGGCCAATACTTGGCAATTTTTTTAAAAAAGCTGGTATAATCAACAAATTCAGTGATGTAGTGCAAGTTGATCAGATCGGCTTGGCGAAAAGCTTCGGTGCGGGTGACATCGACCGGGGAATGGAGCGAGGAAAAAAACTCGTAGCCCACCGGTCGGTTCTCCAGCAATTTTTTGAGGTGGCGATAATAGAAAAACGCTTTGATTTTTTCGGTCAGGATCTGGGGGGCGTTTTGCGGCAACTGATTGTACGCCCAGTGGTTGGGAATGCCCGGCGTAGTGCGGCTTATGGTGAGCAATTGGGAGTTCTCGCCCGCTTGGCGCAAACCAGTATGCAGTCGGATCGCCGCTCGCGCCGCGCCACCCAGGCTATCATACGTAGAGAGGTGAAGTATATTCACAGAGGCGGCTATTTTTGGTGGACGTGGGCATAAATCATGGCCGACACTTCGGCCATGGCGGCTACACCCGCTGCTGGATCGGTCAATTTACGGGAGAGCAGTACGATGACGTATTGTTCTCCGTTGGGCAACATCACCACACCCGAATCATGGCGCACGCCTTTAATTTCCCCCGTTTTATGGGCCACCCGCACTTCTTTGGGCAATTGGGCCGGGATAATGTCGTTGAATTTTTGATCCAGTAAAATGGCCTCCATTTCATTGCTGGCGGCATGGCCCACGGTTTTGCGCTGGGCAATTTGGGCAAACAGGACGGCCAAGCCCCGGGCAGTGACGGTGTTGTTCAAGCCCTGATCAAATGCCTTTTGGTCTTCTACCCCGCGCAGTACCTGAATGCCCGCTACCCCCATTGCCTGCATGGTTTTGGTCACTTGCTGGGCCCCCACTTTCTGAATCAAGAGGTTGGTGGCCAAGTTACTGCTGTAAGTGATCATGTCGTACACCAACTGGCGAACGGTGCGTTGTTCACCCAAGTGATGGTAGAGATCCTGCCCGCTGTCGTCGGCGGTGTCGAGCTGGTAGGGGCTGCCATCCACAATACTGGCAAAAGAATTGGTGAGCAACAAGGAATCTTGCAAGCTAAATTTACCATCATTGGCTTGCCGGAACACTTCCACCATCACGGGGGTCTTCATGGTGCTGGCGGCATGAAATGGGGTATCGGCATTTAGGAACAGGCTGTCACCCGGCTTTTCCAAGTGCTGGAACGCCACGCCAAATTCGCCCGGCACTTTGGCCAAGCGGACTTCAATTTGCTGGGCCAGTGTTGTCAATTTATCTTGGTTGGGGTTAGTTTGACAAGCTGCCACCGGGAGGCAAGCGATCAGGAAACCGATTTTCCGCCAGTGCATCCGTTTAGCGGCTCCGGGTTCCATTGAACACATAACTGGCCACTAAAGTACCATCGGTGATCCTGAAGGCCGAATAACGCAGGTTGAGCCCATTGCCGTTTACGGCGGCTATCCCGCTAAACCGGAACCCGGCGACCCGGTAGTCGAGGGCCAGGGCGTTGTCCTCGCCCACCACACCCAACCGGGGCGGAACGGCGTTGGTACCAGCCAAATCCACCAGCACATCCAGCGGGCCGATGCCCTTCATTATTTGCACCAATACCCCGTTTTCGGTGAGGGCGCCTCCCCCGGCTGAAGTGACCATCGTGCCCCGGTAGAGCCCTTCCATCGTATCGCGGGGGTCGATGACGGTAATACTGAGCCGATCTGAGGCCTCGCCGCCTGGTCCCACCGCCCGCAATATGATGACAAAAATCCCACCGTCCTCGAAGATATATTCAAATTCACGATCAGTGGAGATCAGATTACCTTGCACAAACCACTCGTAGGAAGTGGCATCCAAGGTTTGGTTGGTGAATTGTACCGTGCGGCCCACCCTTGGTGGGTTGGGCGCAAAAGAAAAAGCTACTTGTGGTGGGTTGCCGCCCCGTGAACAGCCAAGGGAAAGCACCAATAACAGCAAGAAACAGGAATTTAGCCAACGTTTTTGCATTTTTGTCCCAAATTTAGGCCACAAAGTTACAATAAAGCATTGTTTTCCAACCACTCTTTTACGGGGGGATTTTTCAATTCCAACACCTTGTCCATGAAACGATCCGAAATAAACCATTTATTGAGCGAGGCCGTCGCCTTTTTTGGGAAGCACCGCTTTCATTTGCCCCCCTTTGCCGCATGGACTCCCAGCCATTGGGCGGCCCAAACTGGGGTGGCCCAAGCCTTGGTATCGGCCAATCTGGGGTGGGACATCACCGATTTTGGCAGTGGCGACTTTGCCCGCCAAGGCCTCGTCCTGTTCACCCTCCGCAATGGGCTCGCGCCCACGAAGGCCCACATTGCCAAGGATTACGCCGAGAAAATCATGATGGTGCGGGAAAATCAGTGTACGCCCACCCATTTCCACCACGTCAAAATGGAGGACATCATCAACCGGGGCGGGGGGATCTTGGTGGTCCAGCTCTGGAACAGCGGCGATCGGAACGGACTGTCCCCTGCGCCCGTGCACGTGGAAGTGGACGGGCTGGTGCAAGAAATTCCGGCGGGCGGCTGGGTGGAGCTGGGGCCCGGCAGCTCGGTGACCCTCCCGCCCCGGCTCTACCACCAGTTTTGGGGCAAGCCCGGCCACGGCCCGGTATTGGTGGGCGAAGTGAGCCGCGTCAACGATGACCATACCGATAATTATTTTTACCAGCCCGTGGGCCGCTTTCCGGTCATTGAGGAAGATGAGCCGCCCCTTCTCTGGCTCTCCAGCGATTATGCCAAGTTGGGATAGATGCAAAAGGGTTGACTGGCTGGGCAAACTCGCAGTAAATGGCAAAAAATACGACAACCGCCCTTCGATGGGCTGATCAGCCGCTGCCAAAGCTGGCCAATTTCCCACTGCGGCCCCTCCAAACCGTGGACCGCTAACACGGGGTTATTTTTTGGTGGGGTTATATTTAGGCTAAATTGTCAAAAAATCACCATATATTGAGATTTCAGCATCATTTTATAGCCTTAAAATGATAATTTGCTGTTATTTTTCGTGATCTAGACCCAAAAACACTACTTTCGCTTTGCCGTGCTTACTTGGCCAAACCAACACCACCCAAATTTCACTTACTCAACCAGCGCGCCGCTGCTTTTTGCGCAAAGCCGCGATGAGGCACTAAGCTTTGGCCAACGTTAATCTTTGTCTCCCATGACCCAACTATACAATACCCCCCGTTTGTTTACTGGCTGTTGTGCCGCATTGAGTGCGGTAGCAGTTTCAGTGGTCACCCGGGCCAACATCATCCCGCTGGTAACCGCCGAATTTGGATTCACCAACGCCGAAATGGGCGCAGTGGCGGGCACGGCGTTTTGGGGGTTCGCCCTGGGCTTGGTGGCTGGCCCGTTCTGCGATCATTTGGGCATGGGCCGCATCTTGCGGGTGGCCCTCACTGCCCATTTGGTGGGTATTGCCCTGAGCATGACCGCCACCGGCTATCACTCCTTGTACGTGGGCACCTTGGCCATCGGTTTGGGCAACGGCCTGACCGCCTCGGTGGGCAACCCACTCATTGCCAATTTGTTCCGTGAACACCGGGCCGCCAAAATCAACCGCTTTCACGCTTGGTATCCCATTGCCAGCGTGCTGGGTGGCCTGACCGTATTCACCTTTACCCAAGCTCAGATCGGTTGGCGGTGGCAATTGGCCCTCATGCTCTTGCCGGTTGGCACGTACGCCACCTTGTTTTTTGGCCAATATTTCCCCCCTACCGAGCGCAAACAGATGGGCGCATCGGCCAAGGACATGGTGCAGGCCTGTGCCAGTCCGCTGTGCCTGTGCCTGCTGGGCTGCATCGCGCTGGGCAACCCCACCGAAGTGGCCACCACCCAGTGGGTTTCCGCCCTGTTTTCGGACACCGGCCTGCCGCCCATCCTATTGTTGGTGCTGGTTTGCGCCGCCATGGGCATGGGCCGTTATTTTGCCTCGCCCCTAGTGCGCCACACGGGCACCGAGGGCCTGCTCCTGCTCTCGGCCTTTTTGTCTTTTGGGGGGCTGTCGCTCATGGCCATCTCCCACGGGATCTGGGCGTTGGGGCCCGCCGCCCTGTTTGGCTATGGGGTGGGCTTTTTGATCCCGACCACCTACGCTTTTTTGGCCGAAAACTTGCCCAAAGCCGGGGCATTGGGCACTTCGCTCTTGGCTGCGGTCGGCATGACTTCCACTTCGGTAATGGTGCGGCTCATTGGCTCCCATTATGACTGGCACATTGCCCAGTTTCAGGCCCAGGGAATGGCGCAGGGAATCGCCAAAATGGCCGCCGGATCAGCCACCCTCCAACTGGTCGCACTGATGCCACTGGTATTGGTGGCGGCTTACAGTGGGTTGGTCGTCTGGAAACGCCACCAGCGCACCTCTCTGCTCAAAACGGCGGGTTGATTGAGCGGGCGGGTTGCGGGCTATTTCGTCGTTGGTGAGGGCAACAGAGCGCCAGGGCTGCCGAAAGTCACCGACTTTCGCTTATTGCGGGTGCAAAGTCACCGACTTTGCACAACGGGTGGTTTTTGGTGCGCTCAGCTAATACCATCAACGGGAAATAGCCTTTGGATCCAAGATGCACAGCTTGGGGAAACTGGGTTTCGCGGCCCGATATTTTTGCCATACTACCCTAGCCAAATCTACTGTGGGGCATGGGGCGACACCACTTTGGGGCTGGGTGCTGGTTTGCCATGCTGCCAAGGGCCATCCTCTTGGCAAAAGTGCCTGTATGGGGCTGACCTTGACACTTGGCGGCTGGGCCTTGCGTTGGCGGACAGATTGTTTAAAAGCTTAGCAAACCCCTTTCAAAATTAAATTTCGAAAATAATTTGAGTATCAAAATTTTTAATTTATGTTTGCAATATAGACAACATATAACTGTATGACCATAGAAATCAGAAGGTAATCAGATACCCACTTCCGCAACTACTTACCAAAACCTTCCTATACATTTACACCACACTCTACAACAACCCCCAATCACTTCATGCAAACCATCAAAACCATCACATTCACTTGCGAAACGATAACGCCCATGTTCCTCTCAGGAGCTGATGGTACAACGCCCGAACTCCGACCGCCTTCGATTAAGGGTGCTTTACGGTTTTGGTGGCGAGCGATGAATGGGCATTTGGTAAATACTGAAAATGGAGGTATTCCCAATCTTTTAAAGGAGGACGAAAGACTTTTTGGAAGAGTAAATGGTGGTGGAAAAAGTAGTGTGTTGATAAGGGTTGCAAATATGAATGAAATTTTAATTGATGGAAGAAAACTACAAAGCTATGCTGATTATGATAGAAATAATCGTAAAGTCCCATACAAGAAAGAGGGTTTAGCATATCTATACTATGTTCTATTGAATCAAAAATTACAAGGTTTGGAAGGTTTTGATGTAGAAACTACTTTTGATGTTACACTTTCGAGTGAAAATCAAAAAGATTTATTACAAGCTATCGCTTGTTTTTGGCTATTTGTCTATTTAGGTAGTATGGGTTCGAGAGCAAGACGAGGGGCCGGGGCTATTGCAATTCGTAAGGATGGTATAAAAGGAAATATAGAAGTTTTTGAGAATACCTTATCCTTTCATAATAATACAGCAAACGATATTAGTTTTTTTGTCAATCAAAACTTGAATAACATAAAAACTGTTTTTGAAATCACAGCGAATCAGAAAGGCACAAAAGAGTATAGTAGCTTGTATAAAGCGCCTATCTTTATTAGTAAAAATGAAAAAACATATTGGTACGAAACTCTTGATGAAATTGGAGATATTATGAGAAAACTAAGAAAAGGTAAAGGGAATTTTAAGAGAAAAAACAGAACTTTCACAATGGACACACTTGATGAAAAAGCAGCATTTGGCTTGCCTATTAGAGTTCAAGATGATAATGAGCTTAATTTTTTAGGAAATGATTACAACAAACGGGCTTCCCCTATTTATATTTCAATAATAAAAAATGCAAATGATAAGTTTAATTGGATTGTTGTTCACTTACAAGGAGATTTTATGCCACCCAATAGCTCTCTTAATTTCGAGAGCATAAATACAAGAATGACTTATCCAAAAACAGTTTATCCTTTTCCTAAAGAAAAACCTACTTTACTTAATAAGTTTATAACTGAAATATCAAGTGCGACTATTTCAAATAAAATAACCATTTAAC
>JBBQXF010000137.1:0-11882 GCA_038209965.1 Cytophagales bacterium
ACTATTAACCGAACGCCACGAAATAAAAACACATGACCGTTTTGGGAAATTTATTGACTTCTACAAATTTGACAAAGCCGTAGCCGACAGAGCCACAGTTGAAATAAAATACATTGGCAAAGTTTCAAAAGACAAACTGGACGATAAGGAACAGTTTGATGCGGAGTTTGAAGATATGTTTGAACAACGCACCCAAGCTGAGAAAGAAGAAATTCAACGCAGGTATGGTTCGGTTACCGCTTACTTAGAGTCCAAAGAACGTATTACTGTAATTGCCAAAGACATCATTGAACATTACTACATTGATATTTTGGTAAACGGCTTTAAGGCCCAAGTTGTCGCTTCCAGCATAGTAGCTGCTGTTCGTTACAAATACGAATTGGAATTGGCCATAAAAAACAAAATTGCTGAACTGAAAGCGTTACCCGATGAAGAAAGAGACGAAGAACGAATAAAGCAATTAGAGTTTTTGAAAGTAGCTGCCATTGTTTCAGGTATTCAAAATGAAGCATCTTATATCCGCAAAGCAAGAAATGAAGCGTATGATTCAGATGCAAAAAACAGTTTCAAAAAAGATTACGATTACGAAAAACCCGAATCGGGCATTGGCATCATTTGCGTTTGCGACCGTTTATTGACTGGTTTTGATGCTCCTATCGAGCAGGTAATGTATTTAGACAAGAGTTTACGGGAGCATGATTTGTTTCAGGCAATTACCCGAGTAAACAGAACCAAAAGAGGCAAATCATTTGGTTTGATAGTGGATTATTTTGGCGTTACTAAACATTTAGCGGATGCACTGGCCATTTACACCGACAAAGACAAAAGCAACTTGAATGATTTCTTGGAAGTGTTTCGTGACATCAACAAAGAAATTCCCATTCTTGAAGCCCGCTACAAAAGACTTATCGATTTATTTGGCGATAATGACCTAAAAGAAATTAACAATTTTCTGCAACAGAAATTTACCGATGCAATTAAAGAATTTGAATTTGCCGAAGAGTGTATTGAAAAAGCCAAGAATGTAAAATTTAGAGCAGAACTGCTCACCTATTCTAAAAGTTTCTTCGATAGTTTGGATTTGCTTTTCAATATGCCAGCAGGAACAGCCTATTGGATTCCCGCAAAGCGTTTGGGTTATTTACTTTGGAGAATACAAGACCGCTACAAAGACGAAACAATGGATTTGAAATGGGCTTCCGAAAAAGTCCGTAAACTCATCGACAAGCATTTGCTTTCATTGAGTATTGACACCAAAGTGCAGCAGGTTTCCATTCTATCAGATGAGTTTAAAAGCAAAGTTGACACACTCAACAAAACGCCCAAGTCTAAAGCATCGGAAATGGAACATGCCATTCGTTGGCACATCAAAGTAAATTTGGACAAAGATCCAACACTTTACAATCGTTTCAAAGACCGCTTGGAAACAATATTGAACGCGTACAAAGAGAACTGGGAAGAAATAGTAAAACAGTTGGGTGAGGTAAGGGATGAAATGGCTGAGGGCAGAAAAGAGGAAACAGTAGGTATCTCGATAGTTGAAGCACCCTTTTTTGATTACTTGAAAAGCAATTTGACATCAGAAAACGAAGCGAGTATTGAAAAAACAAAAGAGTTGACCTATGCCTTGATGGTGATTTTGAAAGAAACTGCAAATATCAATAATTTCTGGACAGACAAAGCATCGGAAAGAAAACGCATCAGCGGTTTACTGGAAGATGAAATTTACTATTCAAGGATTGACGGACTTTCAAATAAAGCAGTGGAATTGACAACGGAGTTAATGAAATTGGCTAAAAACAGAGAAGCAAGTTTAAGATGAAACTAGAAGGCATTGACATAACGATTGAGAAAACCGACAGACGAAAAACGGTAAGTATTTTTATTGAACGCGATGGTTCAGTTAGGGTGCTTGCGCCCACAACAGCAACCGATGAAACTATTGAAAATGCTGTGAGGTCAAAGGAGTATCAGATATACACCAAACTGGCCAAATGGAAAGAACTCAATCACGGAAAAGTAAATCGTGAGTTTGTAAATGGACAATCGTTTCTCTATCTCGGCAGAAACTATCGCTTGGCAATTGTAGAAAATCAAGCAGTTCCCTTACGTTTAAGCGGTGGCAGCCTCCAATTTGACAAAAAGTATTTATACAAAGCAGACAAAGTGTTTAAGGACTTTTATAAAGAGAAAGCAGAGCAGAAAATCGCTGAGCGAATGAAACTGATTGAGGAAAAGTTTCACGACAAACCGACATCGGTAAAAGTGTTAGAATTACAAAACCGTTGGGCTTCATGTACACCAAAAAACGGATTGAACTTTCATTGGAAATGTGCAATGGCTCCCGTTCCGGTGTTGGACTATATCATCACCCATGAGATGGTACATTTAAAATACCCGAATCATTCAGCAGAATTTTGGAATGAGTTAGACAAGAAAATGCCCAATTATCGGGAGCATGAAAACTGGTTAAAACAGAACGGAGTAAAAATGTCGATATGAAAAAAACTAGTGCGCAATTCACGATTGGCTCACATTTCTTCATAAGACACGCTTTTTTTACCGTTTTTACCATTGTTGGTACTAACAAAGCGCAGCAACAACCCCGTTGGGCTTCGTTGGGCAAAGTCTGTGACTTTGCCCCCGAAATAAGCGAAAGTCTATGACTTTCGTCAGCCCGGGCCGCCGGCACGATGGCCTTTTATGAGGGCACGGGCGACGGAATTTTACATCCAGCCCAGCGCAGCACTTGATTTTCAGCTCATTGTTTGGAGGAGGCGCTTATGGGTGGGGCAGCTTTGTGGTTGGTGTGCTTGGCCCACACCAACAACGGAGTAAAAATCGCCCAGTGCCCCGCCTGAAAAACAACTATCGGTAGCCACTAGCCAACGGTTTTGCCTGACCCAATGGGGTTGGACAATGCCAACCGTCGGTTTTTATTTACAAATCCGACATTCATTTTGCTTGATGGTGCTCCCCACGTAGCGGCCCCACTCCTCGGGCGAAAGCTCAATCTTGGTTTGTTGGCAAAGGAGCCGGTAATAGACCAGTGGTTCGGTGGGGCTGATCCGCAAGTGCTGCTCATCATTGAACAAGAGGTAATTGCCCGTTTTGTCGAAGCTGACGGCGAATATTTTTTTGCCATTGTGGATGTTGAGCGCGGGGAACGATTTGCCCATGTCCTCGGCAGTGCGCTTTTCGGTGTCCCAGAGCACTATTTCGCCGTCTAGGCTGCCAGTGGCAAAATAACGACCATTGCGGCTGAAGGCCAAGGCCCCGACAATGCCCGAATGCCGGCGCTGGAGAGCAATGGGGGCAGGCAGTGATTGGTTTGCCAAGGTGGCGGGCGATACCCGGTCAAAAAGCAGGACTTGGCCCTTGTTATCGCCCGCCAACAGCCATTTGCGCGCGCTGTTCCACGCTAGGGAGTGGAAGGCGAGCAGTTGCTTGGCCCGGTACACTACTTCGGGCTGCGCTTGGCTGGCCTTTAGATCCAATTTGTAGATCACGCCTTGGGCATCGGCAAAGAGCAGAAAACTGCCCGGGCCATCCTCCACCAATTGAAGGGTGCGGATAAATACCCCTGGGGTGTTCTCAAACAGTTTGACTGGTTTTTCGTCAGTGGGCAAATAGCGGTACAATTGGTTGGCTTGGACATAGAACAAGGCTTGGTGCACTTCGGAGTAGGCCATTGCCAAGATGACCGAGGGGTGTTTGGCCAGCGGGATGCTGCCATTTTTGCCCACTTTGAGCACCGCCCCGTTGCGCATCCCACAAAAAACCTGATCCCCAGCCACGGCGATGGTGCGTGGTTCTTGATTGGCCTCGGCAAAAAGTTTAACGGGGGCTGAGGTCAGGGGCAAACGCTCTTCGGCATTGAGCAACAGGGTTTTGTAGAGCACACCCACTCGATTGGTAAAATAAAGTTCATTTTGCCCACCCGAGTACAGTGCCCAAGACTCGGCCTCTTGCAGGCGGTCGGCTTCGTTGCCCATTTCCCTGAGGTAGGCATTGCGCAGTGCTTCGAAGATCTCCGGGGTTTCCTCGGGGGTATTGAGCAGGGTGTCCAAATGCCGTTTGGCCCGGTAGAAATTCCGCACTTCAATTTTATCTTCATACTTGGGGTCAGGGCGGATGCGCGTACGGTTGAGCTGGCGCAACTTTTCGGCGGCGGCCGGGCCACCTTCCAGCAGGGCCCGTTCTTCTTCCACTTTGTCCATATCTACCCGGATTTCTTTTTCTTTGACCACCCATGCCTGTCCTTCCCTTTGTAAATCAGCAATGTTGGCCGCAATGGCCCGGGCCAGTTTTTGGAAGGCGGTGGCCCGGATCTGGTAGGCGGTCAAGGCCAGCAGCGTTTTGGTGGTGGGCTGGTTTTGGGTCAGCGACACCACCGCCAGCTCTTTGGCTTTGGCCAGGTATTGCAAAAAATCAGCTTCCTCCTTGTTGAGGCGGCTTTGCAAACTTTGCACCCCACTGGCCAGCTTCTGGAATTCGGCGTATTGTTCGTTGCTCTTGCTCTTGTAGGCACTTTGTACCGCCTCCTTTTGATTGAGCTTGGCGAGTGCTTCGGCTAGTCTGGCCCGGCTGGCTTCGTCT
This sequence comes from Cytophagales bacterium, assembly GCA_038209965.1. Taxonomy (GTDB): domain Bacteria; phylum Bacteroidota; class Bacteroidia; order Cytophagales; family Thermoflexibacteraceae; genus JALONO01. Next base: position 4,600 of record JBBQXF010000137.1, read on the forward strand.
TCGGCCCGGCCCGCCTCAGCTTCGGCTTTTTTGGCCAAAATTTCGGCCCGGTCGGCTTCTTTCTCGGCTAGTTTGGCCGAAACCGAGGCTTGTTTTTCCGAAATCTGCACCCGGATCAGCGCTTTGTCGGTGCGTGTCTTGGCCACTTCCAAGCTATCGGCCCGGCTGCGGGCTTTTTCAGCAATGCTTTGGTTCATATAGGCCAAAATAGCAATCACAACGAACGTACCCAGCGTGAGCACTAGAGAGAATGTCTGCCAAGACTGCCGCCACCTTCGTTTGCTCCGGCTTCGGTGAATGAGTGCTTTTTCAACCTCAGAAAGGTAGTGCATGCCCGGCAGGCCGGCTTCCACGGTCGCCAAGTCGGTTTGATCGAGGTAAATACGGTTGTTTTTGTTGAAATCACCGATCTTGTTGTTCATGATCCGGTTGGCACGCTGGCCGGGCCGGATCGAACCGATGAAGTTCTTTTGGATCAATGGGCCCAAAGTGTCGTGGGCCAAGCCAGTGACGCCCGGACGGTAATCGGCCAATAAGTACAATTCCTTGAGGATGTGCAAAACTTGGTTCAGGTCGGTGCGGTGCTGGTAGCGTTCGTCCAGTTCGGCGATAGTGCACGTGTCGGAGGTGCCCAAGGGCGTGGTGTGAAAGAATAAGATGTCCAGGGCAAAACCGGACGCTTCAGCCTGGGGCAATACTTGGTTGAGCTTTTGGGTTTGTTGTTCAAAAAAATCACCCAGCAGCAGTCCTTCAGTGGCCAAGGTTTGGTACTTGTCCACCGAAAAAACGCGCGGTTCATCAAACTCGGCCAATTGCCACATTTTGGTCAGCAAGATTTGCAACACGGGCGCAATCGACGATTCCTTGTCTTGCAACAGATCGTCGGCCACGATTCCGGGCAAGGCTTCTTGCACTTGTAGGCGGTAGCGTTTCTGCAATGCCTCAGTGCGGGCCAGCCCCATGACCACCTGCACGATGTCTTTGCGCTCCAAATGGCGCAGGAATATCCGCTCGCGGGGAACCTCCCAGCGTTTGAGCAGTTCTTCTATCTCTGGATGATATTCTTTGCGGTAGCTCAAAATCAGCCTGCCTTTGGGCCGCTTGGCGGGGTCGTTGAACATGGTCGCGATGGCGGCCACAAACTCGGTCATCTCATTGGGATGGTCTTCATCGGGCTGGGTGTAGGCTTCCTCGGCCTGATCCAAGATCACAATGGCGGGCTTCCCACACGCGACTTCCCAACGTTGCCACAGTTCATGCTCTTTGTCCTCGGCATAAGCCCCAGCGGGCACAATGGCCACTGGTCTGGCCGCTTTGTCCTTTAGCTTGTGGATCAATGCCACTAGTTCCTCCCGGGCCTCGCCCTCGGCGGTAGCGGCCAAGCCTTCCAACTGGGCCAGCATTTCGCGCTGCTTGAGCTGGGCAGCCGCCACGGGGGCTGGCAGACTTTCCGCAACTGTTGCCGGGACTAGTTGCGATTCTATGAGCGCGTGGCGCAATGTGCCCAGCAAGCCCAGGTCACGGTCGCGCCGGATGTACAACACCTCATATTCCCCCTCGATCCGGGGGAGCAGGCCAGCATCGAGCAACGATGATTTCCCCACCCCCGACTGCCCGTAGAGCAAAATCAGCGGGGCCGAAGTGGTGGAGGACAAGCGGTTGTAGAGGTCTCGCACGTAATACGACCGGCCAAAAAACACTTGGGCGTGCTTGCGCTCGTAGCGTTGCAAAAACATAAAGGGCATTTCGGGCAGTTGGTAAGTGATCGGGATTTCGGGCAGGCCAAAGAGCGGATTTTCCACCGCCTCGGGCAGGTTCCACTCCCGGATCACCTCCGAACCGGGGCGGGTGCTCATTTCCCACGGAAACCGATCACTCTCCACTTCCTCTTGGTCTTCGCGGTACATTCCCCTGATATTGACCATATTTTTGGCATCGCCCTGGGCTATGCGCAGGCCATCGGCGGCTTCCTGCCATGCGCGGGCAATGCCCAGCCCGCTGCCCAAGCCCCCATAAAACCGGACCGCCAGGGCCGTGGCCACTTCGTCATTGATGCGCTGGGAAGTGCCCACCACTATCGGCACGCCCGCATCCACCAGGTCCAGGGCTTGCTGCTGGGTGGAACAACCATTGAAAAAGATAAGTTTAAGGGCGGTCTGGCGGCCCAAAAAAGCGACTAAGCCCGCTCCGTGGGCTGTTTGGTTGGCCGATATGGCCACTGGATTGCCCAGATCGGCCAAAGTCGCGGTCTGGTAACGTTCCAGCAGCAACTGGTAGCCGTCGGCATGGCCACCGTAATGGAACACGGCAATCCGATCATGGTAAAGTGGATCCTGAAAAATGTCCAGAATGTCATCAATGGTCACATTGGCCCGCTCCACTAGATCACACAGTCCGGCCTGTACTGCTTTTTGCAACGTCCGCCTAATACCATCCAATTCTTTGGGCAAATTGCGCAAATAGCGGGCGGTCTCGACTTTATCATTGGCGAAAGCCAAAAAAATAACAGGTTTTTGGATCATTTAACGACAGATCAGGTGAGCAGTCATCTGGCAATTTAGGAAAATTTGCCCGTAAATGAGAGCAAACTACTTATAAAACAGCGACCGGCGCTGCCAAGAGTGGCAGCACCGGTTCAGTATGCCCTTGCGGCCCAACCCAGCATTACTGTTCACCCAAAATGACGGGATCTTTTAAACCTCAACGCTGTTGTTTTTTTCTTGGTGCCGCCATAACGCCTGAAAAACGGGGCTGTGCACCCGTAAATGCTCAAACGTGCCCTCGTCGGCGATGCGCCCCTGATCCAGTACATAAACGTAGTCGAACTTGGCCAGCAAGTACAGCCGGTGCAAGGAAGAGATGATGGCCTTGTCGGCAAATTCGGCAAAGAGTTTGTCATAAATTTGCATTTCGGTCTTGGGATCCACGCTGCTGGTCGGTTCGTCGAGCAGCACCAGATCGCTGGCCCGGGCGGCCAATACGCCCCGGGCCAAGGCCAGCCGTTGCTTTTGCCCACCGGAGAGGTTCACCCCTTTTTCTTGGATGCCCGACTCCAGCCCGCGTGGAAGCTGGGCCACCACTTCAGAAAAATGGGCCGTTTCGCATACTCGCAGGATTTCTTCTGGGGAAAAGGGCAGCCCCAGCGTAATGTTGTAAGCAATGGTGTTTTCAAAAATTTCTGGTTCTTGGGGAAACAGCGTCACGCTGTTGGTCAGGGTGCCCAACCCGGGGCAAGGCCGCCCGTCCACCATCAGTTGCACCCGTGGTTCGGGCAGGTATAGCCCGCGCAACAGGGCCAGCAGGGTACTTTTGCCGCTGCCGCTCTCGCCAATGAGGGCTATGCGCTGCCCCCGCCGCACGCGCAGGTGCAGCCCATGCAGCCCTTGGGCCGAACGGCCGCCTTGATAGCTTTCCCGGTGCGAAAAATGCAATTTGCTGATTTCTATTAGTTTCCAATCTTTGGGCAGGGGTTGAGTGGCTTCGGGGCGGTGCTGTTCGTGGTAGTCGCGCTCAATCGCAAAGGCGGTCAGCACATCGGTGTTGTATTGCACCACTTGGGTGTATTGCCACGCCATATCATGGAAAACACTGGTAAACCGGTTGACATAGCTCAATAAGGCAATCAGCCCGCCGACATAGAAAACTTCGCCCGGTACCCAATGCTGGTAGACGTAGCCCACCGCAATGACCGCATAAGTGATCGTGACCAGCATATCGGCCACAAACCATTTCCATTCATTGATCAGCACTTGGCGGCGGTAAGGGAAGAAAATATCGGCCACTTTGCGCATCAGGCCCGCCTGCATCTGCTGCTCCAGCCGCAGGGTGATGACGGTGATGATGTTCGACAAACTGTCGAACAATGTGGCCGCAACGATGTGCTCTTTTTCATTGGTCTCCTCAAGGGCTTTGATGAACGGTTTGTCAAATTTGAAGATCACCCACACGGTGAGCGCGCCCAAAGCAATGCCAATGGCCCCAAACAAGGGCGAGAAATAAAGCATGGCGGCAAAAGAAAACACAAACTTGAACACCGCGTGGAGGTACATGAACCCGCCCTCAAAAAAATGTTTGAGGGCTTCATAGGCTTTGCGGATCCGGTTGATGGTCGCTCCGCTGTGGTGATCCTGGTGCCATTTGACGGGCAAGTGCAGGGCCTGGTGGTAGCGTTCCTCCAAAAAATTGCGGCTCAGGTTAAAGGCCAAGTTGCATTCCATGACCCGGGCCGGACCGTGGAACGCCCATTCTACCAGTTTCAGCAATAAATAACTGGCCGCATAGAGCCCGGCATAATTCAAGATTCCCGACGAAGCACTGCGCTGTACCCGATCCACAAACCAACCAAAAAGCAAGGGATTGGCCGCCCCCGCCAAATTGGCCAAACCAAACATGGCGTAGATCAACACGTAGTGGCTCCTTTCGTGTTTGGCATAATGCCAAGCAATGCGGAGAAGGGAAACATAAGGGTTGGTGGGTGGCGGATTAACTGGCATGACGGGGACATTGGGCAACAGTTAGCCTAACGCCGCCCCATCGCCGAATAGTTCCCCATACATTGGGCAGATATTGTGATTGGCCTCTTTGGTGCATGATCCTTTTGTTAATTCGTTGCCATTTCGGCCAAAAGTCCCGTTTCCTCTACTCCATTTGCCAACTTTGTAAGTGGTTTTGGTGTTTACTATCAATCATTGATCAAAGTGGGGAAATCCCCTAGCTTATTTTTTAAACGACATGAAAATTGGGATTGTATGTTACCCTACCTTTGGTGGTAGTGGAGTGGTGGCGACCGAACTGGGCAAAGCGTTGGCCGAAGGTGGCCATAAGATTCATTTTATCACCTATGAGCAGCCGACTCGCCTGTTGGAATTTTTCAACGAAAACATTTACTACCACAAGGTCGATGTCCTCTCCTACCCGCTGTTTGAGTTTGCCCCCTATGAACTGGCCCTGGCCAGCAAGATAGTGAACGTGGCCAAATACGAACACTTGGATCTGTTGCATGTCCACTATGCCATTCCGCACGCCTCGGCAGCATTCATGGCGCGCGAAATCCTCAAAAGCCAAGGAATCCACTTGCCCTATATTACCACTTTGCACGGCACCGATATCACGCTGGTGGGCAAGGACGAGACGTATGAGCCAGTGGTTACTTTCAGCATCAACCAGTCCGACGGTGTTTCTACCGTATCAGAAAGCCTTAAGCGGGACACCTACGCCCATTTTGCCGTGACGAAGCCCATTGAGGTCATCCCAAATTTTATTGATCTGGGCCGGTTCAAGAAACAGAAAAAGGAGCATTTCAAGCACGCCATTTGCCCCAGTGGCGAGCGGCTGGTGGTTCACACCTCCAATTTTCGCAAGGTGAAACGGATCGATGATGTGATCAAAATCTTTTGCCGTATCCGGCAAGCCATCCCGGCCAAACTATTGTTGGTGGGCGACGGGCCCGAACGCCGCCGGATCGAGCAACTGTGCCAAGAAATGAACCTGTCGGACGATGTTCGGTTTCTGGGCAAACTGGAGGCCATCGAGGAGGTGCTTTCGGTGGCCGACCTGTTCCTAATGCCCTCCGAAAAAGAAAGCTTTGGACTGGCGGCCCTAGAGGCGATGGCCTGTGAAGTGCCCGTGATATCGAGCAACACGGGCGGTATCCCCGAGCTGAATATCCATGGCCAAACTGGTTTCTTGAGCAACGTGGGCGATGTGCAAGAAATGGCAAAAAATGCCCTCTTTGTCCTTGATGAGGAAAATCTGCCCACTTTCAAGGCCAATGCCCTGGCGAGGGCAAAAGAATTTGATGTCCAAAACATCCGGCCCCTCTACGAGGCCATGTACGAGCGGATATTGGCCCAGAGCATTGCCAACCAGCCCGCCTTGGTGTAGATTTGCCCAATTCCAAGCAAAAATCATGGCCAGATTGCTCCGCAGCCTCACTTACCGGCTTACCGGCTTGCTCATCCATTGGCTGCTGCGGCCAGTGCTGGGGCAGCGGGCCTACCAGTCCCTGTTTGACCAACTCCACCAAGTGTCCCTTCGCGGCCTTAACTATGGCGCTTGGGATTTTCGCACCAGCGGCGAATTGCCAGTACTGGCCTACGTCAGCGACCAATTGGCCCGGCGGGGAGTGCTGGCCCCCATCCTGATCGATGCCGGGGCCAACGTGGGCGCGTATGCCGGGGAGCTGTTGGCCGCCCTGCCCAAGCTCCAGCAACTGCACCTTTTTGAACCATCGGCCAGTTGCCAGCCCACGCTCCAAGCCAAGTTTGCGGCCCGGCCCGAAGTGCAGATCCATGCCTTGGGCCTGAGCGACAAGGTGGGCCTGGGCCTGCTCCATTATGATCAAGCCCAGTCGGGGCTGGCCTCCGTCCATCCTCGGGGAGGGGCACACCTGTCATTCCGGCTGGCCCAAACTGAAACCATTGGCTTCACCACATTGGATCAGTTCTGTGCCGACCACCAATTGGCCCATATCCATTTTTTGAAGCTTGATGTAGAAGGGCACGAACTGGCAGTGCTCAAAGGAGCCCAAGACTTGTTGAGCCGGGGATCCATTGACTTCATCCAGTTTGAGTTTGGGGGGGCCAACCTCGATGCCCGTACCCAGTGGCAAGATTTTTTTTACTTGCTCCAACCCAACTTCTCCCTTTTTCGGGTAGTCAATGACGGTCTGTGGCCCATAGAGCAATACCGTGAAACCGATGAAATTTTTACTACTGTTAATTTTTTAGCCCAACGCCGCACTTGAACAACCAACAACTTTTCGCCTAAGTGAACACTACACCCCGGAAAATTTAGGGGAAAAAGCGTAAATTCGCACCAAATTGGCAAAACCACCAGAAATGCGGCAGTTTTTACGGTGTATTTTTCTCCTACAATTGTTAGTGGGCTGTGTCTGGGTAGGCCACGCTGTGGGGCAGGGCAGGTTTGGAGTGCGTTCACTGACTTATGAATTGGACAGTGCCAAGCGAGAATACCCTGACCTTGGCAACTATCTACTCATCTTGGAAGACCCAGAACACCGGTTAACCGTAGAAGAAATCTCCTCCCCAGCTTGGGCTTCCCAGTTCCAAAAATATCAACCCCGCACCGCTTTGGCCCCCAATTCAGTCTGGTGGGGCAAGATCACGATCCGCAATGCCCTCCACCGCGACGGTGATTGGATTTTCCACGTTACCGACCGCTACCTCAATCATTGCGAAGTGTATCTTGAGCGGCACGAACAGGGAAATAACGCCTATGAAGTTCACCAGACCGGACTTTATACCCCGCTTTCCCAGCATGAC
>JBBQXF010000138.1:0-11864 GCA_038209965.1 Cytophagales bacterium
ACTATTCAGCGAAATATGGCGGGCGATTTACGGATTTTAGTGATCGCTGGCAGCGGTACAGAGGTAGTGATCAATGATGTTATCTTCAAGAATGCCAAAGCCACGCTGAACGGGGCTTGCATTGCGGCCATGTGGCAAAAAGTAAAAATAACCATCAATGGGTGTACTTTTGAAAACAATGTGCTTACCCCCACCGGTGCAAATACGGAAGACGGTGGCGGGGCTATCCTCATTCATGAAGGCTTTTTGACCGTAAACAACTCGACTTTCAGGGGCAATTCGGCGCCAAATGGAGGCGGTATCAAATGTTTGCTGTCCAACATGACGCTCACCAACTGTACCTTTGAAAATAACGCCACTACAGGAACTGGCAATAATGGTGGGGCGGGTGTAATAGTCGACGGTGCTTTCAATGATTTTTCCAATCCCAATACTTATAATCCGGCTCGCTCAATAATCATTCAGCAGTGCAAATTTTTGACCAATACCGACATCAAACAAGGTGGTGGTTTATTCCTCTACACTTACGGCATTACCAATGTAACGATTGACCAATCGTATTTCAAGGGCAATACCTCGCCTTCGGGAGCTGGGATGCACTTTGGCTCTGACGGCAGTGCTGGGGCAATTTGTACGGTGACCAATTCCACTTTTGACTCCAATATCTCGTCAGGCGATGGCGGTGGTATCAATTATTATAGCCCCAACAGTAACCCTACACTTAACCTAACCAATTGTACAATAGCTTTTAATATAGCAAATGGGGTGGGTGGTTCAGGTGGTGGTATTGCGGTTTTTGGCAATCCAAAGTTGGTAGTGAATAATTGTACCATTGCAGGTAATTTTACAAGAGGCTGGGGTGGCGGTATAGCCAATGGTACGACTACAATTCGCAACAGCATCATTGCCAATAATTTAGCAACAAATGCCAATAATTTGTATAACACAAATAACCAACAACAAAACTGTGCAGGAGGTAATGGTTTTAATGCTGCTTCACCCCCGTCGCCGTATCACTCTGGAGGAAATAATTTGGAGTTTCCCATTAGGACATCTCCTGGTGCGGGTGGGTTAATGAACAATGCTCTTTGTGCAGGAACAACTTTAGAAGCAGACCCAAAACTTGACAATGCTGTAAAAGACAATGGTGGAATTGTGCCAACCTTGGCTATTTTGGCAGGCAGTGCCGCAATAAATGCTGGTAGTAGCTGCACCACAACTCTCGACCAACGTGGCACAGCCCGAACTGGTGCTTGCGATATTGGGGCGTTTGAGTTTGGCGGTGCTGTCTGTAACCTGGTAGTGAGCAGCAACGCCGATGCCGGGGCCAATACTTTGCGGGAAGTCATCAATTGTGCGACTTCGGGCCAGACCATCACCTTTGCACCCAGCCTAGCCAACCAGACCATTGTGCTGGCCTCCACCTTGGAAATTCCCGTGGGTAAAAACCTAGCTATTGATGGATTGGCCGCCGCCAACTTGACCATTAGCGGCAACAGTGCAGTGCGGGTTTTCTTGCTCAAATCTACTTCTGTGCAGCCTACTACGCTCAATTTGAAGAATTTGAAAATCATCAACGGAAGAACCATTGAATATGGTGGTGGCATAAAGTCCGAACACCAAGGGAGGATGAACTTTGAAAATTGTACTTTCAACAACAACCGGGCGGATGACGGCGGAAGTGCCATTTTCAGTGCTTTTGAAGGCCGGATCACTATTAAAAATTGTAAATTTGACGGCAACGTTTCCATTGCCAACAATACCGAAAGAGGGTCAACAGTCATGCTCTGGGGCCCCTTTGCCCAGACCATCCAAAATTCAGATTTTACCAACAACCGGGGCATCAACGGTGCGGCGATCAATGGCTTGAACGCTGCCCTGCTGGTAGAAGACTGCAAGTTTCTCAACAACCGCACCACCGATGCTTCTTTTGACACCGGCAAGCCCAACGATTTTCTGCGGGGCTTTGGCGCAGCCATTTATACTGACCGGGCCACTGCCGGGCCGCCCAGTACCGCACTGGGCAGCATTGTCCTCCGGCGCAGCCGGTTCGAGGGCAACCAAGCCGAGGGCGAGGGCGGAGCATGCTATCTCTACACCGATGAAACCGACAATGTGTTGGTGGAGGACTGTTACTTTGACAATAATACCGTAATGGCCCTCACCGGCGGCGGATCCGAGGGCAGCGGCGGGGCCATCCAACACATGAACAACGCCAAAAACCGGGGTTTTGTGGTCAGGAACACCACTTTTTCCAACAACCGGGCCGGCGTGGTGGCCGGGGCAGTCCGGGTGGATTGGGCCGATACCAAAATCGAGAATTGTACCTTCTTTGGCAACCGCGCCGAGCTGACCAGCCCGAGCGGTTTTGCGGCCAACGGCGGGGCATTGGCTTTCTTCTCGGTCAATGGCAGCAGTGTGGAAATCACCCACTCCACTTTTGCCCAAAACTACGCCGGCTGGGTGGGGGGGGCCATCGTCGGCCCAAGCACTATCCAGATCCGCAACAATGTGTTTTTCCAAAATACGGCCGGGAATGGGGGCAATCCATGGAATATCCGGCAGCAGGCCAGTGATCACTTGACCGATTTGGGGGGCAACATCCAGTTTCCCGACAAAGCCAACAGCGACCCCAACAACCGCAATGTGAGCACCTCGGTGCTGATTGTCGACCCTGGGTTGAGCCCCTTGGCCGACAACGGCGGGTTTGCCCCGACCATGCCCCTGACCGCCAACAGTCCCGCCATTGACCTGGGTACGGGTGGGTGCTTGCCCACTGACCAGCGCGGCATTGCTCGCACGGCCCCCTGCGACGCAGGCGCGTATGAATTCAACGGCCCAGTGGTGCTGCCACCCCCACTGCCCGCCGCCATCGGTTCGGCAGTGGCCATCTCGTGCAGTGACACCGAGGCCAGCCTGATCGCCAAAAACACCACCAAACTCACCTTGGGTGGCAGCACGTACTACATCGGCTACCGCCAAGTGAGCGCCGATAACCAAAACCCGGTCGTGATCAAGTTTACCGCTGGGGTGCGCAATTGGTGCCGGGAAGACTACGAAATAACCGGTGACGATGGCAAAGGCTACGGCCTGTTTTGGAACGGTCAGAGTTTGTACGCCGTGTTTACGGCCACGGGCACTCAGGGCACTGTGGCCCAAGACTATCGGCGGTTCACCGGCAGCGGCTGGCTCAAAACCTATTCCGACGGATCGCCCGGGGGTGGTGGTGGCCCCAAAGTCGCTATTTTGCTCAAAATCAGCCGGGCCACGGGCGAGGGCCAAGTGGGCCAAGGAACTTTCATTACTTCACGCCTGGCCTCAAGTGGTAAGACCAACTCACTAGAGATCAAGGATTTGTACATGAATACCGACGGCCACTTGATCGTCCGGGCCAATGCGTGGTTTGCGCCCCGCAATGTGAACAAAACGCCCCTGTTCCAAACCCCGGCCACTGGTGGTTCGCCCCATGACTACACCTTGATCCTGACCCAAAACCTCACCACGGCCATTTGTGCCTCGGCGGTCAACTGGAACAATGTGAGCGCCTCGGTCAATACCCCCTGCAATGCCACCCCAGCCGCTGGGGTAAACATCGTTTCCCTGTCCAAACTGGCTTTCTGTGCCGGAAATGCCGACAACTTTCAAATCAGTTTTGCCCTCGGGGCCGACATCCCGTTGGGCACCAACATCCAGGCGGAGCTTTCCGACGCGGCGGGCAATTTTGCGGGCAACCTGATCGGCAGTGCCACCGTCAGTCCATTAACGGCGGCCCTGCCCGGCAGTTTGCCCACCGGGAGCTACCGCGTGCGCTTGGTGGCGGCCACCGTGCCCGCCCAGCCCGGCACTCCGTTTGCCGATCAAATCGTCATTGCCAATGCTGCCATTTGGTCGGGCGCGGTCAACACCGATTGGGACGAGGCGGGCAACTGGTCGTGCCAAGTGCCCAATGCCAGCACCGATGCCGTGATCCCCAGTGGGCCGGCCAACCTGCCCTCGGTCAACTCGGCCAATCCGGTGTGCCGCAACCTGACCATCCAGGCCGGGGCCAAAATCGAGGGGCCGGGCACGCTCCAAGTCAAAGGCACTTGGGACAACTTTGGGGCGTTCAACGCACTGGCCGGCACGGTCATTTTCAGCGGGGGCACCGCCCAGGAAATCAAGGGCGGGGGCACTTTCTTCAACTTGGTGGTGGACAATCCCCAGGGTGCCAGTTTGGGCGGCCCCACCAATGTCCAGAACATCTTGACCCTGCGCAACGGCGATCTGGTGGCCAACGGGCAACTGGTGCTGGTGTCGGGTCCGGCCCTGACCGCCATGGTGGTGAACCAGAACGGGTCGGTTTTGGGCAACGCAACGATGCAGCGCTATGTGGATGCCCACTCGCCCCGCACCAGCGGTTTGGGCTACAACTATTTGTCCTCGCCAATGGGCAATGCCCGGGTGAGTGAACTGGCCGATGATTTCCCGCTGGTGCTCAACGGGGCCTATGACTGGGTGATCAATCCGAGCAGCTTGCCCTTTCCAAACTTTTATCGCTACCGTGAAAACAAGGTGAACAACAGCCCCGCCAGTTTTGATCAATTTGAGCGCGGTTGGGAGTCCCCCGCCAATTCCTCGGAGGTGCTGGTTCCCACGGTCGGTTACATTGCCAATATTGCCCCGGAAATCACGCTGGACATCCAGGGAACGCTCAATACCGGCAACCTGACCCGCAAGGTCGCGCGGGGCAACGGGATCAATTCGGGCTGGGCTTTGTTGGGCAACCCCTATCCGGCCCCCATTGATTGGGACAAAGTCTGGGATGCCAACCCATTTCTGTTGGGCACAGCCCAGCGGCGGATCGCCACCGGACAATTTGCCGGCACTTGGGCCTATTACGTGGCCAACACGCCTCTGGGCACCGGCACCAACGGGGCCACCAAGCACATCGCCATCATGCAGGGCTTCTTTGCTCGGGTGGGCAGCCCCGGGGAATTTGATTTGGTGATGGACAACCCCATGCGCCTCACCGACAATCCCAACCCCCGCTTTTTCCGGCCCGAAATTGACAATGAAGAATATTCCGACGGCCTGATCAAGCTCCGCTTGGCGGGCCAAGGCCAGTCATTGGCCGATGAAACCATCATCTATTTCCGCCAAGGGGCCACGGCCGGGCTGGATCGCGCTTATGACGCACCCAAGAACCAGCTCAATGCTGCCCCGGCCCCCAACTTGGTGAGTGCTGGCCAGGGAACCCGTTTGGCGGTCAATGCCCTGCCCGAACTGGTGGCAGAAGTGGTGGTCCCCCTGCACTTCGCGGTCAGTAGTGCGGGCCCCTATTCCCTTTCGCCCGAACTACTGGCCCTGTTCAAGGGCAAAGCCAAAGTGATGCTCGAGGATCGCCGGCTGAACACCAGGCACGATCTCTATCAGGGGGCCTATACCTTTACAGCCAGTGCCGGGGCCGATACCGCCCGTTTCTTCCTGCGGATCAGCCCCGATTTGGCGGCCCTGCAAGCCAACCAACTGGCCGGCCTGCACGTATACCCCAACCCGGCCCGGGAGCAGTTGACTCTGCGCCTGACCGGGGAGAGCCGGGGGGAGGCCCTGGTGACTTTGACCGACCCGGCCGGGCGCACCGTCCGCCAGTTTGCCACCGAGAAGCCCCGGGACCTGGCCGAGCGCCAGTTGGATGTGGCCAGCTTGCCACCGGGCCTTTATCTGTTGTCTGTGCAAACCAACACTGGGACCTACACCAAAAAGTTTGTCAAGGAGTAATCGCTGCCTTCGTGCTGGCAGTGGCCCCGAGCCGCTGCCAGTTCTTTTTTGACCTATTTACAAGGCAATGGTTAGGATAAATCCAAAATGTTGCTATTTTTCGGGCAAATGAAAACTGCGACCGAAATATGCCAATAAACTATGATAAACCCTTGCTTTTGGAAATAGCGTGGGAAGTTTGCAATCAAGTAGGGGGGATTTACACGGTCATTCGCACCAAAATACCGGCGGCTGTCGATGTTTGGAAGAGCAATTATTGCCTCGTTGGTCCTTATGTGCACCCCAATGTGCAGGCTGAATTTGAGACCAGCGATGATTACGAGAACCCCATCGGGCGGGCCGTGCTCAAAATGCGCCAAGCCGGGTTTGAAGTTCACTATGGTTTTTGGCTGGTCACCGGCCGCCCCCGGGTCGTTTTGTTCAACCCCAACAGTGTTTATCACCGGCTGAACGACATCAAGTTTGAGCTTTGGGATCACCACGGCATCGCTACTCCCTCCAACGTGGACCTGCTCGACCAAGTAGTGGCTTTTGGCTACTTGACCAAGGAGTTTTTCCGAAAATTGGCCGACGGCGACTGCACCCAACAACCGCTTTTGGCCCATTTCCACGAGTGGATGGCGGGGACACCTGTTCCCGAAATCCGCTACCTGAACCTCCCCATCTCCATGGTTTTTACCACCCATGCCACGCTGCTGGGCCGGTATTTGGCCATGAACGATCCCGAATTCTACAACCACTTGCCCTACGTGGACTGGGCCAAGGAAGCCAAGCATTTTAACATTGAGCCGTCGGTGGCCATCGAGCGGGCGGCCGCGCACGGAGCGCAGGTGTTCACCACGGTGAGCGACGTGACCGGCGAAGAGTGCATCCATTTGTTGGGCCGCAAGATTGATTCCGTCACGCCCAATGGCCTCAACGTAGAAAGGTTTGTGGCGCTGCACGAATTTCAAAACCTGCATTTGGAGCACAAAAAGCAAATCCACAAGTTTACAATGGGTCATTTTTTTCACAACTACAAATTTGATCTTGATAAAACACTCTATTTTTTCACTTCAGGGCGTTACGAATACCGCAACAAAGGTTTTGATCTCACCTTAGAAGCCTTGGCCCGGCTCAATGGCCTGCTCCGGCTGTACGATGTGGACATTACTATTGTCATGTTTTTTATCACCAAACGGCCTTATTACAGCATCAATCCCTCGGTGCTGCAAACCCGGGCGTTGCTGGAGGAGATCAAACAAACATGTGATGCCATCACCCGCCAGATTGGGGACAATATGTTCATGGAAGTGGCCGCGGGGAACAGCCCCAGGTTGCCCCCATTAGAAAATTTTATCGATGACTACTGGCGGCTGCGCTTGCGCCGCACGGTACAGTCGTGGAAAACCAAGACCCTACCTATCGTCGTGACCCACAACCTGGTCGACGATGCAGGCGATGACATCCTCAAATTCTTGCGGTTGAGCCAAATGGTGAACCATCCATACGACAAGGTAAAAATAATTTATCACCCGGACTTCATTTCCCCGGCCAGCCCTTTGTTTGGCATGGAATACAACCAGTTCGTGCGCGGTTGCCATTTGGGCGTGTTCCCCAGTTATTATGAGCCTTGGGGCTACACCCCGCTCGAGTGCATGGCCAGTGGCGTGCCCTCGGTCACCAGCGATCTTTCAGGTTTCGGGGACTATGTGATGAAGCAGATCCCCGACACCAAAGAGCGCGAAGATAAAGGAATCTATTTGGTAAATCGCTACAATCGGAGCTTCAACGACGCTGCCAATCAGTTGGCCGAGCAAATGTTTGCTTACGTGCAAAAAAACCGCCGCGAACGGATTGCTCAGCGCAATAAAGTGGAAGCTGCTTCGGTGGACTATGATTGGAAAAAGCTCTACATCTATTACGAGCGGTCCTATCAACTGGCCCTTGATCGGCGTTAAACCAGCGCGCCTACCAGCATTGTGTTGCAGCGATCTGTTTGCCCAGGATTGCCAAATTCCGAGACGGGCATCCCGCTGAAAGGCGGCTACGGTTTTAGTCGTTGAAAGTGATGTCCAAGTTAACATCGACAAAAAATGATCGAAACCGAGCGGCTTTTTTTAAAGCCATTGACATACGACTAGCTCCCAAAATACATCAATGCGGACAACTCGCTGGAAACGGAGTTAAATTTAAAGAGCACCTCAAGGGCCATTTCCAATGAACTCAAAGAAGCCTTCGAGCAAACGATTCTGCCCAATGTGGCCGATACCGCCAAGGATTATTTGTCCTCAACTCTTTGGACAGTGATTTCAAAAGAGGCCAATAAAATGGTTGGTGACATTTGCCTGGTGGGAGAACCAAATGCAAGCGGGGAAATTGAGATTGACTATGGCACTTACGATGAATTTCAGAAAAATGGGTTCATGACCGAAGTCGTTGGGGGAATGATCGAGTGGGCAACGTCTCAACCGAAAGTATTGATCATAATTGCTGCCACCGAAAAAGCAAACTATGCTTCTTTTTCAGTGTTGCTCAAAAACAATTCTGCTAAAACCGAAGAGACGGACACCTTGTTCGGTTAGAAACCTGTAATCAGATAATTGACTATGAACAATTAAAAATCAGGTATTTGGGTTTAGTTTTGACTAGCGAAAATCAGCTTTTTTTGGCCCAGTAAAAGCGTAAACAGCGCTGAACTTTCCCAATTAACTTGTATCGCACGAGCGCCCCGATCTGTTGTCAATCAGCAGTGGTTGCGGGCGAGAAGCTAATCATGGCAGCGCTTCTGCAAGCACTGCTCGTCATACGCTACGCGGGGCGCGAAATCGCTTTTTTAACTACGCCTTGCCAACAATATGTGAATATAGTAACTCATTCCCCCAAATGTGTAACACTTTCTCTTTTCTAAGCACCAACTTTGCTGCACAATGTTTAATTAATTGGTTAGGACGCGTATTAAAACTTAAATAGACCGTGTGAAACAGGAACCCAATCAAATCAAGATGTTGAAAAGCTAATTGAAAAGCTCAAAGGAACACATGTATATATGCTTATTGCCGATGAAAAAAGGGTTAAAATTTTAGCGGGTCGAGTGTTCGAACATTTTCAAAAAAATATAAATTTAGTACACTAAGTTGGGCCATGTTCCTACGGGACAGATATTGAACAACAGGCTAATTACTTTCAAGATACCCCTATCCAGCAAATGGTGGGCAAAAAAGGGTGAAATACTCCTGTCATTCATGAATGCTGCCCATCTTGTGCGGGGACTTTCCCGTGCCGCGTATGGCGCGTTGAAAGGTTTTCTATAAAATTCCCGACGGGCAAGGAAAGGTGGAACGTTGGCGGGGCAATTCGTGCCGTTACAAAAAAACTCCCTTTCAGGATCACCACTATCTGTGTGAACGGCGATGAATAGTGATTTTTTTAACCTATTTGAGGATTCCAATGGTCAGAAAACCTATTTTTTTGGTATTGGACAATGCCCATTAACAACATTGTAAATCGGTCAATGAGTTGTGACAATGCGGACAGACCACTTTGATTGTTATCTAGCATATAAGTAATGAAAGGTAAATAATCGACAAATTTATTTTTTATAAGTTATTGATTATTAGTGTGATATATAACCAAAAACTATCAATTACAAATTATAAACTACTTAACGCAAAATTAGCATACTCAATTACCATTTTTTTTATGTCAACCTATTTTTTACCATACAACCATACGTCTTTCACAGCGGAGCTATATTTGTTTAAAATGAATTAAATCTATCAACAATGGAAAAAAAATATCTTCTATCAGCAATATTATTTGCAGTTAGCCTTTTTGGCATTACCTCATTAGTAAGTGCCCAAGCCTTTATTGACCTAGAGTCTGGTGCCGTTTTTACAGGTTACAACAATGTGCGGATTTCAGGTGATGCAGGAACTTTATTTTCCTTGAGAACTGATTTGAATGCCAAACCCAACGCTTTTATTCGAATAAGAGCAGGATACATAATAAAATCTAGGCACACTATATCTCTTCTATATGCCCCTTTAACTGTGAAATCAAATGGATCAACAAATAAGCAAATTGATTTCGATGGGGTAACTTTTCTTTCAAATACCGATTTAAATGCGAGCTATAAGTTTAATTCATATAGGATAACATACCGATATGATATTGTAAAAAAACCAAAATTTGAATTTGGCTTAGGTTTTACTGCAAAAATAAGAGATGCCGAAATAGCACTTAGTAGTCAGGGACTGGCTGCTTCAAAGAAAAATATAGGTTTTGTACCCATCATCAATTTCCGGCTCAATTGGAAACTGAATGATAAAGTTGGTCTGCTCTTCGAGGGCGATGCATTGGCAGCACCACAAGGACGAGCCGAAGATGTTCTGCTCGCCGGAACATATGAACTTTCAGACCGATTCTTGATTCGTTTGGGATATCGGATTCTTGAAGGAGGAGCGGATAACGATGAGGTATATAACTTCACTTTGTTTCATTACGCTTCTGTTGGGGTATCATACACTTTTAGAAATAAGTTAACATCAAAGTAGCCTAAAATATTAATTATGGACATAGCAAAATTATCCAAGCTTGTGGTATCACTTGTCCTGCCAATAGGTTTAGGCTCCATAGCAGGTGCATTTACGGCAAAAGCAATACCTGAATGGTTTGCTACACTAAACAAACCTTCGTTCAACCCGCCAAGTTATTTGTTTGGACCCGTTTGGACAGTATTGTATATTCTCATGGGAGTTTCTATGTTTTTAATTTGGAACACACCCAAAACTGAACTACGACAAAAAGCCTTGATAGTTTTTGGCGTTCAATTATTTTTTAATTTTTGGTGGAGCATTTTATTTTTTTCCTTTCATGCGATTTTTCTTTCAGTAATTGATATTTTGTTGGTGTGGGTTTTAATCATCTTCATGATTACACTTTTCAAAAAGATAAAACCAGTTGCCGCTTATCTTCAAATCCCTTATTTACTTTGGGTAACATTCGCAACAATACTTAATATTTCAATTTACTATTTAAACAGATAAAACCTTCCCAAGTAGAGTCCGAACACACAAAAATGGGTGTGCTGCCTGGCCGGATCTTGGGGCGATCAATATTTTATCGCTGTTGCGCATTCATTCGGGCTTGACGAGCATCGCTGAACTTTTGTTTGTAAACTTGTACCACAAGGACGGCCCAATTTGTTTTCAATCAGCGGTGGTAGCGGGCGAACCGAATCCTATTTCCCACCTGTCAAAAGTCCAGTTCGTTGGCCAGCAGCCCAGTTATTTCATATTGTGTTAATTTAGGATTAATTTCGCTCTATGCGATCTAACCTTTTACCAATATGCAAGTCATCGAACTAAATCACGTTGCCATCCACGTTGCCAATGTTGAAGCAAGTGTTGCTTTTTACCGGGATGTGCTGGGCTTGGAGCCAAAAGAACGGCCCACTTTTGATTTTCCCGGGGCTTGGTTCAAGTTGGGCAACCAAGAATTGCATTTGATCGGCAATCGTACCGATATTGTCAATTCTCATAGCCGGGGCACTCACTTTGCCCTGCGGGTCAACAACCTCAAGGCCCTAGAGGATTTTCTGCGGGAAAAAGAAACCCGCTTTACCAATATCCAGTCGCGGGCCGATGGGGTACAACAACTATTTGTCATGGATCCGGACGGCCACTACATTGAATTTTGCGAAATGTAAAAATTACCGATTTGGAGAATCCCAAAACTGAAGCTAAGCTTTGACGGTTCATCAAAATGGGCTAGCTTGCCGGCAATTGGTGTAAAATGAAAATCTACCGGATTTTTTTGGGCCTACTCATTTGGGCAAGCTTTTCTGCGTTGGCTTTGGCGCAGCAGCCACCAGTACGCTTATCTACCGTGACCAACTACTTGGCGATCGGCACCCACACTGAATTGCAGGTCGATTCCAGTGGGATGCCCGAATCGGTCAAGCCTTTGGAAACCAGTACATTCACCGATTTGGGTGAGTACCTTGGGGGGCCCCCCCCCCCCCCCCCCCCCGAAAAACCCCCCCAAAAAACGGGGGGTGTGAAAAAACAAACCACAAAAAACCCCCCCCCGGGGGGGTTTGGAGGGGGCCCCCCCAACCGAGAGAA
>JBBQXF010000139.1:0-11426 GCA_038209965.1 Cytophagales bacterium
CAAAGTACCGGCGGCACGGTGCCCAACGTAGTGATCACCGATATGCTGCCCGCCGGGCTAGAAGTGGAAAACCCACGCATCAGCGTGATTCCGGGCATGGATTGGATCAAGGGCGCGGCCAACCCCGAGCATTTCGATTTCCGCGATGATCGGGTGAACCTGTTTGCCACCGCCACCCCCGAAACCAAAAGCTTCTACTACGTGTGCCGGGCAGTTACCCGGGGCACGTTCCGGCTCGGGCCAGTTTCGGCCGATGCCATGTACAATGGCGAGTACCACTCTTACCACGGAGCCGGCAGCGTGACAGTGCAATAACGGTTCGGGAGATGCCACGATGGGGTTCAAAATCAACAAGGGATGAAACTTCGGCGAAGTTTTATCCCTTGTTTTTGGGCAAGTAACTTAGAACTGGGTAGAAAAAAGCACCCCAAAACGCGATAGCCGCGTATGACCGGGGATATGGCCCACCAATCCTACCCTTTTTCCACAATTGATGCGGCATACCGCTACAAACGAGGGTTCCGAACAGTACTATTTTACGTTTCTTGCAATGAAAAACCAACCCATTTTACCGATGAAAAGTGGTAGGATCGGCTAAGCAATTGGTAGATTCAAAAAACAACCGCCTTCGGAAAAAAGTAAGCTCCGGCAATCTGCGGGCTAGTGTTTTACCTAACTTGATGGGGTTGATGCCATGTTGCTATAGGCTTTCTATAAATTAATTTGTCTAGCTATTGTTACTCGGACTACAACATCATTCTCATCATTTTGTAAAAAAACCTTCTATCTCCCAAAATTTCATCCGATGGAAATTTGGATCTTGAGATCACATCGTCAAGGCAAAATCTTTAAGTGCTTATAAAGTCCTAAAACAATGTACTGTTTCGCCGGAAACAGGTTGATCATTTTGAAAACGACAATAAGTGGCCATTGATGTAAATTTAAGGTTATTTATTTTTTAATAGTGCGTATAAAGAAATTAATAACCGTTTGTTTCTAAACGGATCGCAAGCTTGCAGCCAACGGCAGTCCGTCTAAAAACTATACACTTCAAAGATAGCACAAATCCAGAAAAACTTCCTAACTTGTAGGATGAAATTTATTACAGGAAAAAACAGAGCTACTTACAGCCTCACCGAGCCACTTGAACAACTGGTATCGCCCGACAATGTAGTTCGGCGCATAGACCTTTTTGTGGAGAGCTTAGACCTGGCCCCTTTGGGCTTTGATGACTGATTTTACGTCCTTTTACCAAAGGTATTTGCACTTTGCAAAGCAGCTCACCTCAGATATGTGGCTTACGGTTTGCAGCTACCCGAAGGGCGGGATTTTTACCACTAAACTTCATTCGGAGCACTGAACTTTCTATATCCACAAAACTGTCTTTGGAACACGAAACCCCGCCAATTTTTTGTAGGTGCTGTTATGTGCTGCCATTCTTTCGGTCATATTGTGAATACTGTATTAAATGCTTTTGTCGCTATGTCGGTTGTACGAGCTTCAATTTCGGCACTTGTCCAGTCTGTTGAGTTAGAAATTGAATTGTCAATATGAATGGTAGTAGATGTTAGAATTACTTTTTTTTCTAAAAATGATTTTCGTCCTAGTGAGTTATTGGTTTGTTCGTCTACTAAAACTAAGTTCCCTATTTGTCCAACGTAATTGTCGTGATTAATTGCTTTTACACTTGGATTTTGAGCAAGTATATGCTCCAAGGTCATTAAGTCGTAATTAATTGAAACTCCATTTTTATTGTAAAAACCGTCAAACTTGGCAAGTGTATATTGTATGATTTTTTTCTGCTTCGTGTAGCCATTCGTAAATTTTAGGGTTTTAAACGCTGCTAGAAACTCGTCAAAGGTTGGAATTTTCTCTCTCATTTTTTGCCTACACTCGCGAATTACTGCAAGCCTTGAAGCATCATCGGTAGCTAATGATAATTTGCGTCCATAATTGGAATACATAGATGCAATACCACCAGATGAACGTTGTGAAGTAATAGCATTAAATATGTAATGAAAGTGCTCAATTGATTCTAGGATTTCCTTTGCATACTTATATTTCAACTTACCTGCATTGTATTCTCTCATAACAGACATAACCATTGGTGTCTGCTGCGTAACATTAAAACCGTATAAAGTTGTAAGAGATTTTTTTAGTGGCAATTCATTTTTGTCCCATTTCCTCGTTTCGGTATCAAAAATATTTTTGTATGTTACACTGTCTGCTACTAAATTGTCTAAAAAGCTTTTTGCTTGCGTAGGCTTAATTGATTTTTGTAATTTTTTGAATAGTGTTTTCGTTGCTGTAAATTCAAATTTTGATAGCCAAACGTGAAGTAAAAAAGTATCAATATCCAATTCTTTTGATGTGCTGTCAATATTACTTCTAATAATATTCCATTTGTCTTTTGGCATGTCAACAATTTTATTTCTTACTTTTATATGCTTTATCAAGTAGTTTTTTACTAGATCTCCAACACTTAAATCTTTGCCCCTTGTATTCAGCGTTTCAAATATCACATATGCATCATCCTCATCATCAAGTTCAATATAAATTACCTTTAACTTTAGAGTTCTATCCCTAATTTCATTTAATTTTCCGTGAATATGTGATTTTAGTTTATCCTTTTTTATCTGTTTATCTGATTTTATTAAATCAATTTCGGACTTGATAAATTTGGTAATAAGTTCGAATCCATTTTTTAAATTTACTTCCTCTTGTCCGAAGTCAACCTCAATTTCAGGCTCATCATATTTTTGAATATGCTCTTGAAAATATGGATAAGAGGTTTCTGTTTGAAGAATAAATTTGCTTTCGTTGTCTAAATCAACTTTTTCTATAAGTTTATGAACCCCAATCGCAGAATTGTCAAATTGTTCAGAAATATAAAAGTCACGTAATGCACAAAGAATCATCGTTATTGTTGTTAGCCTTTGTTGTCCGTCTACAATTCCGTAAAGGTCGTCTGATTTTTTATAAACCACAATTGAGCCAATAAAATAATCGGCTTCACTGTCCTTTATGGTGTCATTCCAAAACTCAAAAATTTGCTCCTTTTCCCAAGAGTAGGGTCTTTGGAACCGAGGAATATGATAATACCCTGTCTCAAAAACTTTTTTTATTTCTTTGTCAATGCAAGTAATTTTCATTTCTATATTTTATTTGTTGAGTGTCGTCTTTTATGGTTGCACATAACGTTTGGCTATACGCATATTGCGTATACTTCCGTCTTATTTGTTGCTGTTTGAATCTCTTTAATGCGTTCAAAATAAACGATATACCCGATTTCAATCGGATAAACTTGAACTCTTGCTAAATTTAATTTTGAATACTCCATTGGTGAAAATTGTGTTTGTAAATCTTATAGCGTAGAACTAGCCATTTATTTTTAAAAATCCTAATTAAAAGTTCAAATTATCCATCGGACTTTTCAACTGGTCAAATCCTTTGGTTGTAACGTGTGTGTAAATTTCCGTTGTTTTACTACTCTCATGCCCAAGTAAACTTTGAATATACCTTAAATTTGTGCCATTTTCCAGTAAATGTGTTGCAAATGAGTGTCTCAAGCTATGAACGGTTACCTTCTTAGTAATTCCAGCTCGTTTCACTGTTTCTTGAAAAAATGTTTGAATGCTTCTTGTTGAATATTCCCCGCCAAATTGCCCTTCAAATAAATATTCTTTGGGTTTGTAGGCTTTGTAATAATCTCTCAATGTGCCCAAAAGCACTTGTGAAAGCATTACACACCTGTCTTCTTACCTTCCTCGTTGTAGAACAACGGAAAAATTTGCATACCCAATCTTATTTCGTTTTGACTTTACAAACCTAATAGTTAATTTTGAAAAAACAAACCAAAATGAATATTTTTTCAAATATTTTCCTTTTTATCCAATAGCACTACACTATCCGCTACCTCTTCCGTAACATAGCGCGTTTTGCCTTTCTGGTCTTCGTAGGAGCGCGCTTTGCGCTTACTTGCCACCTAGACAAGGCTTCCTTTGTGCATATACTTTTCTGCTAAATTGGCCTATCTGCGCCATGCCGCCACAACGGCGGACCATTCGGCCTCTGGTTGCTCGTTTATCATGAACTTGTAGGGTTCTGTAGCGACCAGCGAAAGCTTTGCCATTCCGACTCCTCCTTCAAGCGGCTGAATTTCAGACTGTTTTACCCAGATTGCTTGTCAGTTTAACGCTATGTAACCCCCACATTGACGCACAAAATTTATTTTGCCAAAGATAAAAATCTCTTTTCAAACCCCCAAATTATTTAAGAAATTTTTTTATTTGGCACTGGTTGCCCCCGTCAAAGGTTGCTCCCGTCGACGTTTGCCCCGCAGTGGTTGCCCCCATCAACGCCTTTGGCAAACCAATAAACGCGATGGTGGGGAAACCGACTTTTATCCTGTCTTTTTCTTTGGGGAAGATTTTAACGGCTTTGAACAGGGCAGTTGCGTTTATCTCGATATACCGGGCAATAAACGCAACAAAGCCAGCCAAAATACCATGATTCACCGGTTGTTGCGGTGTTCATCGCGCCAAAGCCCCACTGGCGGGGCACAAGTGGGCCTGCCAGTGCTTTGGCGTTTATCACGCTCATTGGGGCGATAAACGCAACTGTTGGGGCGGGACCGCTGATTTTTGCCCTCAGCCTTGGCCCACCATCAGTTTACCGCTTTCTTCCAGCCCCGAGGCCAAACAGGGCAAAGTCGTGTTTGGCCGGATCCCGGGCATCGAGGCCGCGCAGCCCCGGCGACCTGCCCTCCCACCACACCATTGGTTGGCGTGTTCACAGGCTGGGATCATAGCTCACTCCCCCAAAACCATACAGCATCAGCACGCGGGAGTAGCGGAAACTGATGGGCACCATGAGCAAAATGGTGGTAATGATGACCGATAAATAGATGGTCAAGGTGGGTTTGTCCACCAGCACATTCACCGCCACGAAGCACGCGATGAAGGTGGCCACGCTAAACCCATAGCTGACATACATGGCCCCGTAAAAAAAGCCGGGCTCCACCTCAAACCGAAGGTTGCAATGCGGGCAACGTACGTGCATGTCAGAAAACTTGGTCAAATTATAGGGGCCGCTCTTGAACATCTGGCCTTGGCGGCATTGGGGACATTTGCAGGCGGCCACTGCCCCCCAAGCGGAAAGTTGGTTGGTCATTTTGGTTGGCTGTTAAATACCACAAATTTACACCAAGATTACCACCCAACAACATTGCCTTCGACTGGTGTGGTGCCCAAAAGCTGCCTCCATTGTGCTCGCCAAATAACGATATCGTGTTCAAAACTAAGTACCTACCTTTTTTTTCGCCCTAAAACCCGTTTAATCCCCGCTTGGTTGGCAAACAATCGGTGCGGGGATGGGGCTATTGGCCGAAAACAACTAAAAATCACTGGGTTGGCCGCTGTTGATTTGACAATTCACCGTAAATTAGCGGTTGAATCAACATTTCTACCCCGTCTATGTACACTTACCAATATCCCCGCCCAGCCTTAACGGTGGATTGCGTGATTTTTGGCCTGAGCGAAGACAGCCTCAAAGTATTGCTTATCCAACGGGCCCATGATCCTTACAGTGGCTACTGGGCCTTCCCGGGTGGTTTTGTCGATATGGACGAAACCACCGAAGTGGCCGCCCGCCGGGAGCTGGCCGAGGAGACCGGGATCCAAGAGATGTTCATGGAGCAGCTTTATACTTTTAGCGGGGTGGATCGCGACCCCCGCGAGCGCGTGGTGAGTGTGGCCCACTTTGCCTTGGTCAAACTGTCGGACTATAAAGTGACCGCCGGCTCCGATGCCAACCGGGCCGAGTGGTTTGCCGTGGATCAAGTGCCCAAACTGGCCTTTGACCACGACCAAATCCTGCAAGTGGCGTTGGCCAGGCTCAAGGGCAAGGTGCGCTATCAGCCCATCGGCTTTGAGCTGTTGCCCGAAAAGTTTACCCTTGGGCAGTTGCAGAAAATGTATGAACATATCTTGGGCCGCGAACTGGACAAGCGGAACTTCCGCAAAAAGATATTGGGCATGGAACTGTTGTTGCCTTTGACCGAACAACAAAAAGGGGTTTCGCACCGGGCAGCCAAACTCTACCAGTTTGACCGGGCAAAATACCAAGCCCTCGAGGCCAGTGGATTCATGTTCGAGATTTAGGGCTGCATCGGCCATCGGCTGGCAAAAAGCCCTTAGAATGCCCATTTTATTAATTAAAACCTCTTAACCTTACATTGCGTATAATTGACTAAATCTAATTTAGCTCAAGCCCATGAAACTAAAAATTGTTTTCCTCTCGCTCGCGATATATGTGGTGGCGGCCTGTCAAACTGTCCCTCTCACTGGGCGGCGCCAATTGAGCTTGATTCCCTCTAACGAATTGCTCTCGATGAGCACCGGACAGTACAATGATTTTTTGCGCCAAAATGCGATTTCCAAGGATGCCGCCGCCACTGCAATGGTGCGCCGGGCAGGGGAACGGATCAAAACTGCGGTTGAACAATACATGCGGCTCAACAACATGAGCGATCGATTGGATGGTTTCGAGTGGGAATTTAACCTAGTGGACGACAAGACGGTCAATGCGTGGTGTATGCCCGGCGGCAAAGTAGTGATCTACACCGGCATTCTCCCCATTTGTCAAGACGAAAAGGGGCTGGCCGTGGTGATGGGCCACGAGATAGCGCACGCGGTGGCGGGCCACGGTGACGAGCGGATGAGCCAAGGGCTGATGGCCACCTTCGGGCAAGTGGCCCTGCAAGTGGCCCTGTCCAACAGGCGGCAAGAAACCCAAGCACTGGCCATGACTGCTTTTGGGATTGGCACCCAACTGGGTGTGCTGCTGCCCTTTAGCCGTAAACATGAGTCGGAAGCGGATCGCATTGGGATTATTTTCTCCTCAATGTCGGGCTATGATCCCCGCGAGGCCCCCAAATTTTGGCAGCGGATGGCCGCCGTCGGCGGAGCCAGTCCGCCCGAGTTCCTGTCCACCCACCCGGCCAGTGCAACCCGCATCTCCCAGTTGGAAAGCTGGATGCCCGAGGCCATGGACTATTACAACAAATCACCATTCAAAGGCAAGGCCCGCTAGTCAACTCTACGGAATGCCCCGTCAGCAATAAATAATCTTCTTGGCTTTGGCCATTGGCCCCGCAATATTTCCTAAAATTGCGGGGCTATTTTATTCCAACTCCTTTGCTATGCGTCCAGTGCTTTTGTTATTGTTTGGCTGGTGCTTGCCAGTGACCCTTTGGGCCCAAAATCGCCAACAATTTGCCGATCTGGGCAATTTTGGCTTGGAAAACGGGCAGACTATCCAAAAATGCCGGATTAGTTACCGCACTATGGGCCGACTGAATGCGACCAAAACCAACGCTATCCTTTTCCCAACCTATTTTAGCGGCACCACTGGCCAACTGGAAGGATATGTGGGCGGCACGGGCAAACTGTTGGACAGCACCCGTTTTTTCGTCATTCTGGTCGATGCACTGGGCAACGGCGCTTCGTCCTCGCCCTCCAACAGTCCGGCGCAACCCGGCACCGCCTTCCCCACTTTCAGCATCCGCGACATGGTGGCCACCCAATATGCGCTGGTTACCCAAAAGCTGGGCCTTAAGCACCTCCACGCCGTCGTGGGCATTTCGATGGGCGGGATGCAAACGTTTCAATGGATGGTGAGCCACCCCACCATGATGGACAAAGTGATCCCCATCATTGGTTCGCCCAAACAGAGTTTCAACGATCTATTGCTATGGAATGCCGAGCTGCGGCCCATCGAGACCGCCTGCCCCGGCAAAGAAGCTGAGGCGATGCAAACAGTGGCCCTGATCCACAGCTACGCACTCTTTACCCCCGCCTACCGCGCCCAACAAAGTCCCCTAGAATTTGAGCAGTTTTTGCAGAAAGAGATCGAACAGGCCAAATCGCGCCATCCCTATGACTGGGCTGCGCAACTGCGGGCCATGATCGGGCACGACATTTATAAAACCATTCCGCTGGATGAGTTGGCCAAAAAAGTAAAAGTAAAAATGATGTTTGTTTATGCTGCCCAAGACATGATGGTCAACCCGACCAATACGGCCGAGCTTACCAAGTGGGTGGAGGCCGAGCAGGTGATCCTCGCCGGCAATTGTGGGCACATGGCCGCCGGCTGCGAATACGCCAAGGTGGTGGAAGCTGTCAGCCGTTTTTTGGCCCAGTGAGCCGCCAGCAGCGACCCAAAATAGGTTTTTGGCCAAGGAAAACCCCGCAACAGAAACTAAAAAAGCTGGTGGCCAGCCCAATTCATCGATTGACCAATCAATACGCCCATCAACAATGCAAAAAATCTCCTTTTTTCTGTGGGCCAAAGTGGCCAGTTTGACGGTTCTCGGTTTGGCAATGGCCTGCGCACCCACCGACCGGGCCAAGGTGCTCAAACTGTCCCATACCCATGATGTGACCCACCCCGTGCACGAGGCAGTGGTCTATTTGGCCGAACAGCTCAACAAAAAATCGGGCGGCAAATTGACGGTCAAAATCTTTACTGGTGCGCAGTTGGGCCAAGAACGCGAGGCCATTGAACTGTTGCAGATCGGGAGCTTGGCCATGACCAAAGTTTCTTGCTCGGTGATGGAAAATTTTGTGCCCAGTTACCGGGCCTTGAGCTTCCCCTACGTTTTTCGGGACAAAGCCCACCAGTTCAAAGTGTTGGATGGCGAAATTGGCGAGCAACTCTTACTCGAGAGTGAAAAATATTGGCTGCACGGGCTTTGTTTTTATGATGCCGGGAGCCGGAGTTTTTACACCAAGGCCAAGCCAATCGAAACGCCCAGCGATCTGGTCGGCATGAAAATCCGGGTGATGAAGAGCAATACCGCCATGAACATGGTGAAAGCACTGGGGGGGGCTCCCGCGCCCATTTCGTATGGAGAGTTGTACACGGCCCTGCAACAGGGCGTAGTGGATGGCGCAGAGAACAATTCACCCAGTTTCTTGTCTTCGCGCCACTACGAGATCTGCAAATATTACTCCATCGATGAGCACACTTCGGTGCCCGATGTACTGCTCATCAGCACCGTGATCTGGCAAACATTGGATCCCCAAGAGCGGCAATGGCTGGAAGAAGCAGTGGCCGAATCAGTTGTTTATCAGCGGGCACGCTGGGCAGCATCGGAAAAAGTGGCCCTAGAAACCGTCCAAAAAGCTGGGGTGGTAATCAATTATCCCGATAAAAAGGCTTTTGCTGCGCAAGTAGCGGCCATGTACGAACGGATTAAGGCCGAAGATCCGTCCTTGTTCCGCCTGATCAGCGCTATTCGCGCCGACTGATAAAAGGAAACGATCAGGCCAATAAAGTATGGTTGAGCAGATCCAAGCTGAGGGCTTTTTTGTAATAGTCGGTGGCCCGGACTTGTTGGAGCACAGCCAAGTGCCGTTCCCCGTGGCAGTCGCTGCCCAAGAAACTCACTTTCCGATCGGCGATCAACTTTTCGGCAATCAATTTGGAAGGCTTTGAATAATAGCCAGCCAGCGAATTGAGGTTTACCTGCAAGTGTACCCCTCTTTCCTGCAGTTCATACAGCTTCGTAGCATTGTCAAAGAAATAGGTGTACCGTTCGGGATGGGCCAACACTGGCTTGTAGCCCAGCGATTGCAACTGGAACACCGCAGTGTCGATGTAGGGGGAGCTGTTCATGAACGAAGTCTCGAACAGCACATACCGATCCCCAAAACTGAGCAATTTTTCTTGCTTGTTCAACCGCTCCATAAACGATTCGTCAAGGTAGTATTCGGCTGCCGCGCCCAGTTCAATGGGCAAGCCCAAGTTTTTGACAATGTCGGTCAGCTTGTCCAACTTGTCCAAAATAATTTCAGGTGTGTTTTTGTAGAAATCGCCCATCACGTGCGGGGTCATGATCAATTTCTTGTAGCCCAATTCCACGAATTTCTCGATCAGGGCTATAGATTGGTCAAAATCAGCGCATCCGTCATCGATGCCGGGGAGCAGGTGCGAGTGCATGTCAACCGTCAGGGGGCTGACGTATTCCGTTGAACTTTTCTTGCGTTTAAATAAGGAGAAGATCATTTTCGTGCAAACAGTTTTTTGATTTTTTCAAAGAAGCCTTCATTCTCACCGGCTTCATCATAGTAGCCGTAGTTATTGTACCCATAGCTGGAACCGTAGCTCCCGTAGCCGTACCCATAGCCGTAGCCATAGTTGTAGCCATACCCATACGAACCCTGCGCGCCCACTCCATTGAGCACAATGGTCATTTTCTTAAAATTGTTGGCGGCGATCAAGCGGTTCACGTTGGTCAAAAACATGCGCTTGGAATAATCCGCCCGGACCACGTAAATGGGCAAGTCGGTACTTTTCATCACAATCATCCCATCGGTTACTATCCCCACTGGCGGCGTGTCAAAAACGATCACGTCATACAAGTCTTTCAATTTCGCTACCAATTTATTGAATTCTTCCGACATTATCAACTCGGCCGGGTTGGGCGGGTGCGGCCCAGCACTGATAAAGTCCAGGTTCATCAACACTGATTTTTGGATACACTGCTCCAGCGATGCTTTGCCCACCAGCAGGTTGCTCACGCCATTGATGTTATCGGCCCCAAAAGCCAAATGCACCTTGGGTTTGCGCAAGTCCAGATCGATCACGATCACCTTGCTGTCCGACAGGGCAATGATGCCCGCCAAGTTGACCGCCACAAAGGTCTTGCCCTCGCCACTGATGGTGGAGGTGACCGAGATGGTGCGCCCGGCCTTCCGGGGGGCCAGAAAATCCAAGTTGGTGCGGATGGAACGGAACGCCTCGCTGATGGACGACTTGGGGTTCACATTTACGATCAACTGGGAAGCTTCCATCTTGGTTTTGGAGTAAAACGGGATCAGGCCCAAGATCGGGGCTTGGGTGGCCCGCTCAATTTCGCGCACACTGGTAATTTTGTTGAGCGTGAGGTAGCGCAGCACCACCAGCACTGCCGAGAGGATGGCAGCCGAGAGCAGGCTATAAATGTAGATTTGGTTGCGATCGGGCATTACCGCCTCTTGTGGCAGATTGGCCACGGACAAAAACTGGAAGTTGGCCACTGTGCCCGCTTCGGCCAATTGTACATCGACCCGCCGGGAAAGCAGCAAATCAAATGTTTGTTGGTAAGAGGCCAAGTAGCGGTTGCGCTTTTGCAGCTCCAGATCGAGCCCGTCAAGAATACTGCCCGCTTTGCCGCTGGGCAACTGCCGTTCTTGGGCTTGGATCTGCTGCTCCAACTGGATCAGCCGCTCGTTGAGGTTATACCGGTCAAAACTGATCACTTTGCCGGGCGCGCACGCTGGACAAGGCGTTCTATCTGGACGAAGCGGTCTGGCGCGTAGCGCGCGAGAAGATTTTCGCCAGCGCCTGGCATTGGCTGGGCCCGCTCGGTCAGCCGGGTGACG
>JBBQXF010000140.1:0-11260 GCA_038209965.1 Cytophagales bacterium
ACCCTGAGGCCGTCGGCGTGGTAGCGGTCCAGCCAGAACAGGGCGCTGCTCATGAGGAAGCACCTGACCTCGTTGCGGCCATAATTGAAAATGGCGCTCTTCCAGTCGTGATGAAACCCCCGCCGGGGATCGGCGTGCTCATAGAGGTGGGTGCCGTCGAAGAAGCCGGGGCCGTGTTCGTCCGCGGGGAAGTGGTTCGTGCGGCTGGCGGCGTCCGCGCCGGCGGGCACGCACGGGGGCAGTGTGGTGCTCTCGGGCGGGGGCGCGGCCAGCGTGGCCGTGGTGCTCCCGGGCGGGACGGTCTCTCCCTCAGTTCCCAGGGTCATCAGTATTACAGGTGTCTCTTTATCATTCGCTTCTATTGTTGGCTCGCCCTCGTCTTCCGCTTTCATCAGTATTTCTGGCACCAATATGAGTGCCGGGGTTTTGGTTACCGCTCCAGCCAACTTTGAAATAGCGGTGAGTGAGAATGCAGCATACGCCAGTAGTATAACAATAGGTGCGGCTGGTAATTTCGGTCCTGTCAATGTGTTGATCCGTTTTAGGTCAGGGGTAGCCATCGGCACTTACAGCGGGCAAGTAGTTTGCTCGAGTGCTGGCGCGGCCAATGCTAACTTGAATCTACCGGCGGCCAATGTGCTACCAGCGGGCCCCATCCCCGGTGGTCAAACTGCCCAGCGCACTACCAGCGGCGTTGGATATTTGGAGTATCTTCCCGCTGATCACGCAACAAGTGGTAAACGCTATCCTTTACTGGTCTATTTGCATGGGGCAGGGGACAAAGGCAATGGCACCACCGACATTTGGCGGGTAGCGAGGATGGGGCCAGCACTTCAGGTCCAAAATGGTCATCGGATGAATTTCATGGTAAATGGCCAAGAAGAGACCTTTATTGTGGTCAGTCCGCAGCTAACCACAAGTCTTGCAGATTTTAACAGTTTGCTTGGCCCGTTTGTAAGCCAAATGTTTACTAAGCACGCTAATATCATTGACCGATCTAGGGTTTACCTCACTGGCATCAGCATGGGCGGGGCCGGGACTTGGGTAGGGGCAGCAACTAATCCGAGTTGGTATGCAGCCGTTGCACCAGTTTGTGGGGCCACTTGGCCCGGCAGCACCCAAACTTGTCAAATTGCAGCGGGCAATGTCCCGGTATGGGCACATCATGGGATAGCCGATAATATTATCCAGATTATCCATTCGCGCGAGTGGGTGAGGCTGATTAATGGGTGTGCCTCCGCGCCCAATCCCGCCGCCCAGATCAGGGAGTATCCGGGGCTGCCCCATGATATTTCCATACCCGCTTATGCTACCGACAATGCCATTAACCCGGTCAACTTGTATCAATGGCTACTGCGGTTTCGCAAACCTTCGGTAGTAAATTGGAATGGTTCGGCCTGGTCGCCCTTGCCTCCCACCGCCGCCGACAATGTAGTGCTCAATGGTAACTATCCCGGGGTTGATTCGGTCAACCGAGGTTTTGTGGCCAATGCCTTAAACGTTGCGACGGGGGTTTCGGTCAATATTATGAATACTCATACCATTGCCGTTAACAATCGGCTGGAGAACGCAGGAACAATCGTTGTCGCGAGTGGCGGGTCTTTCCTTCAAAGTGCTGCCAGCACTATTGGCGCTTTTACTGGTACATTCACCCTCCAAAGGCAGAACAACAATGCGGCGGCAAACAACTCGGCGGTAAACTATAACTTATGGTCTGCCCCGGTCATGGGCCAAACAGTGGCTAATCTGCCTGGGGCTGCGCAGTGGAAGTATGACTTCAATCCGTCTAACCTATCATGGCGTGCCTTCACCAGTGGGGCCATGATGGCGGGTAGGGGATATTCCGCCGCCCAACTCACTCCCCAATTTGTCGCTTCCTTTACCGGGCGGCCCAACAATGGCAATGTGTCCATCGCAGTGGCCACCTCGACGGTGGCGAGTACTACCGGCAATAACTTATTGGGCAATCCCTATCCATCGGCCCTCGATTTGCGCGCGTTCTTTGCCGACCCGGACAATAATGAACTGAACGGATCGGCGTGGTTTTTCTTCAATCCTGCAACTGGGCAGGGAGGTGCTTCTTACCAAGTGGCCAACGAACTTACCGGTATCAGGTATGTGCCGACCGGGCGGGGCTTCTTTGTCAGGGCCAATACTGCTGGCACAGTGATCTTTAAGAACCAACACCGCGCTTCGGGCAACAACCAGATGTTCAACCGGGAAGAACAACTTGATTTTGAACGTCTGGTCTTAGATTTCCGTGCGCCCGACGGGAGTAGTGACCGTACTTATCTGGGCCTTGGAAAAGCGTTTTCGGTTGGGTTTGACCCCAGGTACGATGCCCAAAAGGCAGCCAACCTCTCGGCCCTGGACATTTCATTGCTCTGGGACAATGCCCAATGGACTACTTTGGCCCTGCCAAATGAGGGGTTGCCATTATCACTCCCAGTCGTTGTACAAGTCAAGCAATCGGGCAAATACTGGCTTAATGCCCCCCAACTTTCCGATAAGGCCAGCAGGCCAGTCTGGCTCGAGGACCGGGCCACCGGGAAATTTTATGACCTGCGGGCAGCCAGTGACTATTGCCTGGCCCTAAACAGTGGCCGATATGATGACCGCTTCTTCCTTCGGTTTGACCAAGGGGCAGATCGCGGGGCGGCTGGTAATGCCCTGCATGTTTACAGCTACAAAAACCAAGTTTACATTCGTGCCGCCAGTATGGTAGGCGAGCTTGCGCAAGTGACGATTTATGACCTGATGGGTAGGCTGGTGCTAAAAACCGGAGATGTTAAATTGGGCCCAGTTTTTCAGCAAATTGATGCCCATGCCGTCGGTACCGATGGAATATATGTGGTGCGGGTGCAGACCAGTCACGAAATCACTGAACAGAGGGTGTATTTGTCGTGGTAGTACTGTTGGCGTATTAGTGGAACACATTGATCGCATCAAACTAAGGTAAATTTGATAGTGATATTTGAAACTTGCAATCTCTATTTTTCATGTTGAGCCTGCGAAATATCTGATATTAATTTTCAGATGTTTCGCAGGTTGAACATGGTGGGTTAGCAACTGTTTAGATAAATAAAATACTTGATAATCAATTATTTATAAAATCATAAATCCGAATGAACAACTATGAAAATATACTTAAATTGCTAACAATCATATAATTGAAAAAATTACTTTTTATCTTAAAAATATTTGCTTTTTCAGCCAATTTAAAATCAATCAGTTAAAAAATAAAATACTTATACTATTACAAAAAATTAGTTGTGTTATTATCAAAGTGTGGACAAACATGGACTTTTATAGATCGATGCAAAAGATGTTTTCTAAAGTGCCACGTTAAGAATAAATCGGCGAAAACTAAACCTATTACCAGTCATGCCGGTCACCAAGCGTTAACGGTTCCCCGTGGGTGGGCCTAGCTTTGGGCAAGCGGTTTTGAGGAGCTGGGCCGGTTGCCAGCGGCTGAATGACTGACGGGTTTGTAGGAAAAATGCCAAGGAGGTTAAGTTTTGTGCAATAGCAAACCGATTGCCTTGGTAAAGGACAGACACCACCCGTCCACCGCTGCGGGCTAATATTCTTAGGGCAATAAACCCAATGATCGGGGCAAATCCTTGACAATTGGGCCAGTCAATTGAACGAATTTCCAACCGTGATGCCATTTTGGGCGGGAGGGGAGGGGTAGCGTTTTGGCCCCAATTAGCCATTTTGGCAATATTCTGCCAAGAAAACTACCCAATTTGGGGCATTTTGTCCAGCTTTGGTGTAATTTTGAGCCTGCTCGTTTAGCAGCGCCCCAAGCACCGCAATGAGCCTTTTTTTGACCCCCAAACCTATTCCAATGATCAAATCCATGACCGGTTTTGGCACTGTGAGCCTCGAGAACGAGGCGTTCAGCCTGACTGTCGAAGCCAAAAGCCTCAACGCTAAATCTTCGGACATCTATATCAAAATGAGCAGCCGATTTTCTGACAAGGAAATTGACCTGCGGAATCTGTTGGCCAGAACGTTGGAGCGAGGTAAGATCAACTTGAGCATCAATTACACCAATAAAAAGGACTCTACCGAGCGGATGGTGGTCAACCGCGATCTGGTGGCCCAATATTACCAAGACTTGAAGGCAACGGCCGATTTGGTGGGTGCTTCCCACACCGAACTTTTCCGCATGGCCACCATGATGCCCGAGGCGTACATTCCTGCCCCGCCCACGCCCGCCAGTGCCGATGAGTGGTTGCTGATCTATCAAGCAGTGGAGCAGGCCATTGATGCGTGCGAAGATTTTCGGAAACAGGAAGGGCAAGCGTTGGCCCTCATGCTGGAGGAGTGCATCGCGAAAATATCGGCCAGCCTAGATGGGATCGCCGAGCGCGACCCGGAGCGCATTGTCCATGTGCGCCAGCGCCTCCACGAACAAGTGAAGGATTTCGTCAACAGTGAGCAATTTGATGCCAACCGGTTTGAACAAGAACTGGTGTACTACATCGACAAACTGGACATCAACGAGGAAAAAGTCCGGCTCCGCAACCACCTTGCTTATTTCGGGCAAACCATGAACGAAAACCAGCCTTCGGGGAAAAAACTGAATTTCATTGCCCAAGAGATCGGCCGGGAAATCAACACCATCGGCTCCAAGGCCAACGATACCACCATTCAACGTTTGGTGGTCAATATGAAAGAGGAACTGGAAAAAATCAAAGAACAACTGAACAATGTGCTGTAATCAACAGCTACATTTTGACGGTCAATGGTGGTTTGGCGCAAAAACTGCATAGTGATCCACGATCACCAATGTTTGGCCATGCACTTTCGACTCCCTTTATTGATTGCCATTTTCTCCTTGGGCAGTAGCCGGCTCACTGCCCAAGAGATGCCCACTCAGCGCGTAGCGCGGGAACCCGTGCTATGGGGCAACTACAACATGGAATACTATTTGCCAAGTGGCAGTTTTTTCTTTGGCGAGGTTAGCCTGCGCCGCTCTTTGCAGTCGGGACTGCCTACGGCTCTTGGGCTGAACCGGGCACATATCATGGTGGGCTACGAGCAGCGCCTGACCGATCATTGGCACCTGGGCGCATCAGGACGAGTGGTGACCGAGGGCAATTTGGCCCAACTCTACAACCGGGCCTACCTCAACCATTCCGGGTCAATTGGGCGAATCGAGTTTCTCAAGCAAATCAGTGTAGAGCAAATCAATAATCTAAAGGCCCAGACTGGCTCCGAGGGCCGTTTTGGGGTGTTGGTGGCCTTGGCCAAAAACATCCCGCTGGCCAATGGCCGAACTTTCCGGCCCGTGTTTTCCTACGAATTGTTCAGCTTGTTTGCGATCAGTAACCGGTTCTTTTTCAATGACAACAAACGCCGCATAGACAAGACCCGGCTCAAATTGGAGGGTGCATACTGGTTCACCGAACGGTTTAGCCTCGCCCTGTTCATGATCCACGAAACGGATTATTTCTTTGCGGTGGCCCAGTTTGATCAGAATGGCCAGCAGCTCAACCCCGACCGCCGCCTCAACTTACTATCACCCACGGTGGGCGTGCGGGCCCACTTCTGGCTCAAGCACCAAGATCTGCCCCCCAGCCGCCGTCTGCGGAGCTTGCCGTATTGATCAGAAAACCAAATAAATTGCAAGATGTCTGTTATTTAAGCCGCGCCAATCATGTTCTGTAGGACAAAATCGGGGATAAATTGGGAGTTAAAGAAAAGGTCTGGGTCTTTTTTGGCTAATATTATTGCAGTTTGAGGTTTCACAGGGTTTTGAAAATAGCCCTCAAATCGGGGAGGCCCAGTTTGGGGGATCGGGTTTCTCAGCCCAATATTTTTGCCAAATTTTGGTAGGGCAAAAAAAGAAAGATGAAACATATTTGTCATCTGTGGAGCACCCCAAAGATCTACTGTGGGGCAGGCAGACACCCCTTCGGGGCTGACCTTGACACTTGGCAGCCCGGCCCCTGCGCTGGCAGGCATATTGCATCTTTACTTTTGTTTTCAAGGGGCTATTCCAGCCACTTGCCCAATCAAAACCTCATTTGGTTATTTTCAACGAAAAATGGTTGGTTTAATTCAAATGGGAAGAAAGTTCAACATTCGATTTTCTGTTGATTAATTGAAAAATAAATGCTAGTATTTTTTTAAATGGCCTAGTTTATCCAGTTTTTGGGTAAAAAACAAAGACCAAAAAATCAATCTTCGGGTCAGTGAACCACCGATCAGCGGCGATCCCAACTTGCCGTTTGGGGAGGCAGCGCCCTTGATATTTTGTTAATGAACTGCCTAAAGTTGGTGAAAAAAAAATACTTTTCTGGCCAAGAAGGATGAGTCTGGCTAAATCCAGCGCGCTTTTGCATGATCAACACCAAAAAAAGGCTTCCCGTGGACGAGTATGTGGCGGGCATCCGCGCTCATGATCGTTTCGTGCTCAGCCAAGCCATTACCTTGGTGGAGAGCAGTTTGCCGAGCGATCAGCTTTTGGCGGCATCGTTGTTGGCGGCCATTGTACCGTTGACGGGCCAAGCGGTGCGCGTCGGCATCACGGGCGTGCCCGGCGTGGGCAAAAGCACGTTCATTGAGTCGTTTGGATTGATGGTAACGGAGCAGGGCAAAAAACTGGCTGTGTTGGCCATTGATCCCAGCAGCCAAGTGTCGGGGGGCAGTATCATGGGCGACAAGACCCGGATGGAACGCCTGAGCCATGATCCGCTGGCCTACATCCGCCCCTCACCTGCCAGATCGTCGCTGGGAGGGGTGAGCCGCAAGACCCGCGAGGCCATGCTCCTGTGCGAAGCAGCGGGCCACGAAGTTGTTTTTATCGAGACAGTGGGCGTGGGCCAGTCCGAAACCGCGGTCCATGACATGACCGACTTTTTCTTGCTCCTCATGCTGGCCGGGGCCGGTGATGAACTGCAGGGCATCAAGAAAGGCATCATTGAAATGGCCGATGCGGTGGTGATCAACAAGGCCGATGGCGACAATGCCCCCAAGGCGCGGCTGGCCCAAATTGAGTACCAAAATGCCCTGCACCTGCTGCCCGCTGCGCCCTCGGGCTGGGAAACCAAAGTGCTCACTTGCTCGGCCCTCTACCAAACCGGCCTACCAGCGCTTTGGCAGGCCATAGAACAGCACCAAGATCTCGTACGGGCCAATGGTTGGTTTGCCCGCCGCCGCCAAGCCCAGAACCTTGCTTGGCTGCACGACACCATCCGCCAGCAACTGACCGACCGATTTTACCAACACCCGGCCGTGGCCCAGCAGATGGCAGCTATCGAGCAGGCTGTGGCCCAGGGGAGTGCCCACGCCGTAAATGCGGCCATGGAATTAATCAACGTATATTTGGGGCGAATTTGAATGCCCGATTTTTTTGCTGTCCATTTTTATATTGGCCCTCCAATGCATCTGTAACCTTATCTATATGAAATTCTCGGTTCGCAAACTGATTTTTGTCCTACTTGCTCTTGTTTTTGCCCTCGGCATTTTTTGGCGTTTGGGCTATTTTTCCAGCGAAGAAGAAAAAAACAAAGCAGCAGGCAGCCCCATGCCCGGTCCAGGCGGAAAAAGCGACCCGCCGCAGGCTATCAAGGTTTATGTGGTCAAAAACGAAGTGCTGGAGGACAGGATCAGTTCGGTGGGCACAGTGATCCCCAATGAAGAAGTGGACCTAAAATGCGAGATTTCGGGCAAAATCATCAAGATTCATTTCACGGAGGGTGCAGTAGTGAGCAAGGGCCAGTTGCTCCTCACCCTCAACGACGCCGATCTGCAAGCCAATCTCAAAAAAGTCACTATCCAAAAAGTGCTGCTCGAAAAGCGCAAGCTCCGCGATGAGAAATTATTTGCCCGGCAGGGGGTGAGCGAAGAGGAGATGGAAACGCTCAACGCCCAACTGAGCGCCCAAAACGCCGAGCTGGAAGTCGTGCAGTCCCAGATCGACAAAACCCGCCTGCTGGCCCCCTTCAGTGGGCAGATCGGCCTGCGATACGTGAGCGAGGGCAGCTATGTGACCCCTACGGTCAAAATAGCCGATCTGATCGACCTGAGCCAAGTCAAAGTGGATTTCTCGGTCCCCGAAAAGTACATGACCGTGATGCGCAAGGGGCTGCGCATCAGTTTCACCGTGGCTGGTGGCCAGCGCGAGTACTTGGGCGAGGTGTATGCCATTGAGCCCAAAGTAGAGCAGGCCACCCGCACCATCCAGATCCGGGCCATCAGCCGCAACACCGAACACGAGATTTTGCCCGGGGCGTTTGCCACGGTCAAAATTATTTTGCAAAAAATTGACAATGCTTTCATGATTCCCACGCAAGCCCTGATCCCGGAAATGGACAAGAAGAAGGTCTATGTGCTCAAGCAAGGCAAGGCCACCCCGATGGAAGTGAGCACTGGCACCCGCACCGAATCGCGGATCCACATCACCGAGGGCCTTCATTTGGGCGATACCGTCATCACTTCGGGCATTCTCCAGATCCGCCCGGGCGCGAATGTCAAAGTGACCGAAGTAGAATAAGTTTTCAGATTGTTTTTCAATTGCCGATTATATTGTTCCATTTATGCAAATTACCCTAAAACGAGTAGTGGTCACTGGCTTAGGCACTGTAAATCCACTGGGCAACGATTTGCCAACTTTCTATCAAAACCTCCGGCAAGGCCAAAGCGGCGCTGGTCCCATCACCAAGTTTGATGCCAGCCACTTCAAGGCCCAATTTGCCTGCGAGGTCAAAAACTTTGATGTCCTTCAGTACATGGACAAAAAAGAATCGCGCAAAATGGATTCTTTTTGCCACTATGCCCTTGCTGCCACCGATGAGTGCATTCGTGACAGCGGGCTCAACTTGGACACCGTTGACAAGAACCGGGTCGGGGTCATCTTGGCCTCGGGCATGGGCGGGATGCAAGCCTTCGAGGACGATGTGCTCAACTATGCCCAGACCCGGCCGGTGCCGCGCTACAGCCCCTTTTTTGTGCCCAGGGTCATCACCGACATTGCGCCGGGCCATATTTCGATCAAATATGGTTTCCGGGGCATCAATTTTACCACCGTATCGGCTTGCGCGTCTTCTACCAACGCCATTGCCGATGCGTTCACCTACCTCCGCTTGGGCAGGGCCAATATTATTATCACTGGCGGGGCCGAAGCGGCCATCACCCAGTCGGGCGTGGGCGGGTTCACGGCCATGAAGGCCATGTCGGAGCGCAACGACAGCCCCACTACCGCCTCGCGCCCGTTTGACCGCGACCGTGACGGTTTTGTGATCGGCGAAGGAGCCGGCGTGCTGATGCTCGAGACCTTGGAACACGCCCTTGCCCGGGGCGCAAAAATCTACGCCGAAGTGGTAGGGTGCGGGTTTGCGGCCGATGCCTACCACCTCACAGGTACACACCCCGAGGGTTTGGGTGCCCAGTTGGCCATGCGCGACGCACTGGACGATGCCCGTATGCAGCCCTCCGAGGTTGATTATCTGAACGTTCATGCCACTTCCACTCCCATGGGTGACATCAGCGAGGCCAAAGCGGTGGCCGCCGTCTTTGCCGGACATTTGGACAAACTGGCCATTAGCGCCACCAAGTCCATGACCGGCCACTTGCTGGGCGCGGCCGGGGCCATTGAGGCCATTGCTTCCATCTTGGCCATCAGGCACAGCTTCATCCCGCCGACGATCAACTTTGCCCACTTGGACGAGCAGATCAGCCCGGCCCTGCGGATCACGCCCAACCATGCGGTTGACCAACCAGTCAATGTGGCCATGAGCAATACCTTTGGGTTTGGCGGGCATATTGCGGTGTCAATGTTCAAAAAATTTGGCGAATAGAACCGATCAGGGGTAATTTTAACCAAACAACCATCGGCTACACAGCATGAAAATCGGTTTAGTGCTCTCCGGCGGTGGCGCACGGGGCATCACCCACTTGGGCGCATTGCAGGCATTTGATGAGCTTGGCGTGCGCCCAAGTGCCATTTCGGGAACCAGCGCGGGGGCCATCGTAGGGGCACTTTACGCCGCTGGCCACGCCCCCAAGGAGATCCTCCGCCTGCTCATCCAGACCAGCTTTTTCAAGATCCTGAGCTTGTCGTCCAAGTTTACGGGCCTGCTCCGCATGGAAAGCACCGAAAAAGCCTACCGCCAATTTTTGCCCGAAGATAACTTTGCCCAACTTTCCATCCCCCTGTATGTGTGCGCCACCGATCTGGGTCGGGGCGAATCGGTCTATTTTTCCCAAGGCGAGTTGATCAAGCCTTTGCAAGCCTCCTCGTGCATTCCCTTTTTGTTTGCCCCAGTGAGCATTGATGGCAAGTTTTACGTTGATGGCGGTATTTTAAACAATTTGCCAGTAGAGCCGCTGCTGGGCCAGTGCGATTATTTGATCGGGGTTCACTCTAATGCGGTGGCCGAACTCAAGGTGTCCAGCCTGCGCGATGTGCTGGAACGCACTTTCCTACTGGCCGTCAATGCCAACATTGAGCACCGGAAAACCAAGTGCGATCTCTTCATTGAACCACCCAAAATGGCCGATTACAAAGCATTTGATGTCAATAAGGCCAACGAGATCTTTGCCATCGGCTACGAATACACCCTGGCCACCCTGCGCGAATGGCAGCCTGCCGGATCCGGGCATTAAGGGCATTGTTTGTGGTTTTCTTCAAATAATTGTACACCATAGGTTTCCAAAAAATCTATAGCTAAATCTGAGATGCTTGTGTTCTTATTTGGATAGTGAAGAGGTGTACATACAAAAGCTTCAATAACGTATCCTTGAATCTTGAACAGCCCGACGATACCTAATGTGTCTTTAAGGAAACAAATGGTATCTTTGATCTGATCAACCGCTTTTTCTCTGTTTTCTTTAATGGATTTTGGACTAGCAGTCAAAATTGAATTAAGCTTAAATTCTATAAAACCTAAGTAATTTTCGTATCCAAACGCACAATCACACTTTTTAGGGTAAGCAATCGAGAGTGGTTTATCTTTAACAAAGCAACCATCAATTGCCCAAAGAAATATTTTTTTTTGAACGTTGCTTATTATTTTGAAGCAATTTTGGTTGGCGTAATCCTCATCAACTGGTATGACAAATACACACTGTCCCTGAACTTTGCTGTCTTCAATGTAAATATGGGGTAACTGTTTAGGTGCTCTAATTATTCATAACTAATTGAAAATAAATTAGTTATGAATAATTGGCTTGATTTTAAATAAATTACTTATTTCTATAATTATTTGATTATCAGTAATTTAAGTTAATTTGCGTACCCGTTTAA
>JBBQXF010000141.1:0-11107 GCA_038209965.1 Cytophagales bacterium
CCCAACTCCAACAAGCACTTGCACTTGACCAAGGGCGTACACATAGTGGTGCCGTTCGAGCGGTTTCCAGCCCGGCAAGCCCTCTACTTTGATGTACCGGACGGCAGAATGCTCTTTGCCATCCCCCGGCAGGGCATCACCTACTTGGGCACGACTGATACGACCTACCAAGGCGATATCCAACAACCCCAAACCACCGAAATGGACGTAAGCTATTTGCTGCGATCGGCCAATTGGATGTTCCCCAGCCTCCATCTTGGCCCAAAAGACGTGATATCCAGTTGGGCCGGCCTGCGCCCCCTGATCCACGAGCAGGGCAAATCGCCCTCCGAACTTTCGCGCAAGGACGAGATCTTCATTTCCGAAGGTGGCCTTATTTCCATTGCGGGGGGAAAACTGACTGGCTATCGCAAAATGGCCGCCCGGGTGGTGGACAAAGTGGTGCGCAAGCTCCACAAGCGCTACGGGACACCCGAAAAAGAAAGTTTTACCCAGCAGATCCCTTTGTGTGGGGGAGACTTTGCCGGGGGTGGCAGTGAGGCGGTCAAAGCCTTGCTAGCATCGCTGGCGGTAGTGGCTCAACCACTCGGCCTGTCCACGCAGTACGTTGAATTTTTGGGGTTCAATTTTGGGAGCAACGCCCCGTTGATATTGAACAAAATACTCGAACTTCGACCTGCCGAACCCAATACGGACAGTGCTGCCCTCAAAGCCGAAATTTGGTATTGCTTTCACTATGAGCATGTTCAAAACTTGGCCGACTTTTTTATCCGGCGAACGGGCCGTTTGTATTTCCAGCGGGATCGACTGGCGCCAATGCTCCGGCCAGCCGCCGAAGAACTGGCCAACTTACTGGCCGGTGGGCCGGCTCTGGCCGACCAGATGCTGGCGGAGTTCGACCGCGAGTATCAAGCTGTGCTCAATTTTGCCCAAGTTCCCGCGCTAGCTTAATAGCTTGCCGGGGCAGTTAAATAGTGGGCACCCAAGTGTAAGCGGTTGAGGGATTGGCCTCCCACTTTTACCGGCTGCCAAACAGCTTACTGCCCACCCGGATGAGGGTACTGCCCTCTTGCAACGCAATTTCATAGTCGCCACTCATGCCCATGGAAAGTTCGCCAAACTCGATATTGGGTGGGTGATGGCCAAGTTTTACTTGCTCAAAAAGTTGTTTCAATCCCTTGAACTCAGCCCGCACTTGGGCCAGATCTTCGGTGTTGCTGGCCATGCCCATCAGCC
This sequence comes from Cytophagales bacterium, assembly GCA_038209965.1. Lineage (GTDB taxonomy): Bacteria > Bacteroidota > Bacteroidia > Cytophagales > Thermoflexibacteraceae > JALONO01. Next base: position 1,237 of record JBBQXF010000141.1, read on the forward strand.
CCCGCACCCGCACGTGGGCCAATGTAGCCAACAGTGGATCATTGAGCAAATCCATTAACTCGGCAGCGGACAGGCCAAACTTGGTCTCTTCCTGCGCAATGAACACTTGGAGCAGGCAATCGATCACCCGGCCTACCTTGGCCGCCTGTTTGTCAATCTCTTGCAGCAACTTAAGGCTGTCCACTGAGTGGATAAGGGTAACAAAAGGGGCCATATATTTGACCTTATTGCTTTGCAAATGGCCGATCAGGTGCCATTGGATGTCGGCGGGCAGCACGGTTTGTTTAGCGGCCATTTCCTGCACTTTGTTTTCCCCAAATATGCGCAGCCCAAGATCGTAAGCGGCTTGAAGCAACTCAACGGGTTTGGTCTTGGTAACTGCCACCAAGTTGGCTTGGGGATAGGCGGCTAGTCCTTGTTGTAGGTCTTGGATGCTTTCTGGTAAAGTTGACATAGCAACTGGAGGATAGTACGGTGGATGGGCTGATCATGGCACGGTAAAGTTTAAGCAGCCATGGGGCAAAGGTAGGGCAAGCACCAGAGGATCCGCCGTTTCCCAGCGATTTGAACGCAATTTCCCTACTTGCCAATTGGTTACTAAAATGGCAGCAGTTTACCTTGATTTGAACGGCTGGCCCCACCAACTGCTTGATTGAGTGAAAAAACCTTTCAGGGATTTTGAACCCTTGAAAGGTTTTTGACCCGCCAACTGCCTGATCGAATGGGGCAATACAAAAGAAAAGTGGTTACTTTCATGATGGACAAACCACCAAAGTAGGCACTAACGGTTTTTTGGCTTGGTTGCTGGCTTTGCCCATGATCGGATCCGGGAACCTAGTCGTTGCTTGGCCGTTTCCAGCGGGTGGGCGCGGGCGGTTCGGCCTTGAGCTGTATCGTCTGGGTTGGCAGCAGTTTCATCGCCTCTTGTACTGCCCGCTCCAACTGGGGATCTTGGCCTTTGATCACTTGGTCGGGGGCTTGAAGCACCTCAATGTCTGGGGAAATGCCCTCGCCCTCCACGGCCCATTTGCCATCAGTATCAAAAAAACCACCACGCGGGGCCACCATGCGCCCACCGTCGATGAAGGCGGGCGTGTCCCAAGTACCGACCAAACCGCCCCAGGTGCGGGTGCCCACCAGCGGGCCGATCTTCATTTTGCGGAACATATAGGGCAGCAAGTCGCCCCCGGAACCAGCCCTTTCGTTGATTATCATCACTTTCGGCCCCCAAACCCCGGCCATGGGAGTGGTAAATGGGCGGTGATCACTGGCCCGGCTATTGAAATAACCGTGCAATGGGCGGGCCATGATGTCGACCATGTAATCGGCGGCCGAACCACCACCATTGTTGCGCTCGTCGATGACCATCCCGCTCTTGTCTTGCTGGGCAAAGTAATAGCGGTTAAAATACGTGTAGCCGGGTTGGCCCGTGTTTGGCACGTACACATAGCCCAGTTTCCCCCCCGAAAGTTCGGCCACTTTGCGCCGGTTGCCCTCTACCCAGTCGCGAAGGCGGAGCTGGTTCTCGTTGGCCACTGGCACCACGATCGCGGCCCTTGCGCTCGCCAAAGTCGGGGTTTGGTTCACCTTGAGCTGGGTCTGCTTGCCAGCGGTTCCCTCAAACAGGCTGTATGGATTGGTGGATGATTTGAGGGCTACCCCGTTGACTTCCAGCACATAATCGCCCACCCGCACATCAATGCCCGGGGCCGCCAATGGGGCTTGCAGGCCGGGGTTCCAGTTCTCGCCTGTGTAAATTTTCTTGATTCGGTAAAATCCGTCCACTTCCTCCAGGTCGGCTCCCAGCAAACCAATGGGCACATTGCTGACCGTCGGGAAATCTCCGCCGCTGGTATAGGAGTGGCCCACTGCAATTTCTCCGCCCAAAATGTCCACTACATAGTTGAGGTCGGTGCGGTGGCGCACATGATCGATCCAGGGGCTGTACCATTTGTAAATATCGTTCCACGGCGCTCCGTGGGTATTGTCCACGTACAGAAAATCGCGCTGGTACCGCCATCCTTCGCGAAAAATTTGTTTCCATTCTTCCCTCGGGACGATTTTCATCCGCAAGTTCAGGGCAAGTTTGCCATCGCCCATTTTGATCGCCCCACCATCGGCCTTTACTATCCCCCAAGTCGAACTGTTTTGGTAAAGGAGTTGCTTGCGGTCGAACGAAGCCACTACATTTTGGATTGGGGTCAAAAATTCAATCGCTTTGCGGTCTTTGAAGCTATACCGGTGCAAGGTAAGGCCTGTCTGGTTGGGGATGTTTTCTAGGAAAAAAACGTGATCCTTGGGGCCTTCCACCAGTCCAGTATAATTGCGCAAAGGCACATCAATGGCCAAAATCCGCTGCTGGATGTCCAGCAGATCAATGTTGATGTTGACCTTGACCGAGTCTTTCTTTTCTTCCTTTTTCTTCTCTTCCTCATCACTGCGCGGGAGCAGGGGCGAAGGCTGGTTTTTGGCCAACACGATCACGTACAGTCCCCGGGTAGTGGGCACGTTATATGAACTCATATCGAGCCAACCAGTGTTCAGCCCATAATCGGTGCTGGCCAAAAAGTAAAGGTATTTGCCGCCCTCATCCCACACGGGAGTAATGGCATCAGCCATGGCATCGGTGAGCTGATGGCTCTGATCGGTGTCCACATTATATACTTTAATGGCTTTGTACTGGTTATCGAGCAGCCGGGCATAGGCTATCCATTTGCTATCGGGCGACCACACGGGGTTCATTGTCCGATTCGGGTGGGCAAATCGCTCTGTGTCGACCTTTTTGAGCTTGCCCGAGGCTAGGGCCAAATTCCACAAGTTATAATGGGTATCGGTAAAGGCCAGGTATTTGCCGTCGGGTGACCAGGCGGGCTGGAAGAAAAAGCTGGGATTGGGAATGGCAATCGTCTTTTTGTTCTGGCCCAGTTGGTCGGCAACCACCAGTTGATATTCCCCGCTCTCGTCCGAAAACCAAGCAATCTGCTGGCCATTGGGCGACCAGATGGGGGCGCGATCGGCCACGCCCGAACTCTGGGTGAGGTTTCGCCATTCGCCATTTTCTTTGGGAACGGTGAAAATATCGCCCCGGTATTCAAAAAGCGCACGTTTGCCCGTAGGCGACAGCGAAGCATTTTGTACGCGATTGGCGGCCACATCTTCCCAACGGGGACGCGCCCAGTTAAAATCACCCAACACATTGATCACCAGTTGCTGGGCCTTGCCCGTGCCCGGATCGAGCAGGTGCAGGTAGCCGCTTTGTTCATATACGATCCGGTCTTGGCAGGCATCCAAGCTTTTAACATCAAAATCTTTGTGGAAAGTCACTTGTTTGAGTCCATCATTGGCCGGGTTAAAAGACCAGATGTTGCTGGCATAGTCCCGTTCGGACAGAAAATAGACCATATTATTGAACCACACCGGCTCCATGTGCCTTTCCTTGTCAGTTTGGGGCGTGCGTTTCACGGTGTGGGTCTTCATGTCCTCGATCCAGATGGGCAAGGCTTGCCCGCCGCGATAGTTGCGCCACTCAATGTCCCAATAGGTAATCGGCGAGTAAGCCAAATAATTGCCATCGTCGGAAATTTCGCCATACGCAGCTTGCGGGGTGGCCAATGCCTTTGGCAGCCCACCCGCCAGACCGATGGTGTAAAACTTTACAATGCGAGTGGGTACTCCCTCGCGATCGGAGCGAAAAAGCACGGATTTGCCATCGGGGGTCCAGCCTTGCACAATGTCGGCACTGGGATGCCAGGTCAGGCGGATGGGCTCCCCTCCCTCGGTGGGTACTACATATACATCGGTATTACCATCATATTGGCCGGTGAAAGCGATCGTCTTGCCATCGGGCGAAAAATGGGGGTTCGTTTCCACGCCCGCAAAACTGGTGACCCGGTTGGCATCGCCCCCATCCCGGCTCACCAGCCAAATGTCATCGGCGTAAATAAAGGCGATGTTTTGTTGGCTAATGGTCGGCTGGCGCAGTAACCGAGTACCTTGGGCCGTTGCCCAATGACAGGTCAATAAAGCCCAAAAAAAAACCACACTCTTGATTCTCATGGCGTTGTTCCGTTTGATAAATTGAGGCGGAATATACAGCTAATCTGGCGATTTCATCGCTTGCGCCAAGTGGAAGGAAAGCGCTGAAAAATCAAAATGGCCCAAGGAAACTACTTGCTGCCCAATTGGGCCCGCCATTGTAGGTAATCGGCCACTACTGGCACATCGGCGGCGCACCAGTTCAGCGTGGGCAGCTCGGCCACGGTGAACCAGTCAATGCGCTGGTGCACGGTGAGCATTGGCTGGCCACGGATCAAGTGACCCACAAAGGGGACCAGACAAATAGTCTTGCCGGGGTAGCAGTGGATCCGCTCGGGCAAGCGGTAGCGGAGGGCAATTGGGACCCGCAGTTCCTCCCCAATTTCCCGGATCAGGCACGCCTCATCGGTCTCGCCGGGCTGCACCTTGCCGCCCGGGAACTCCCATTGCCCAGCCAAATCCATGCCTGGCCTACGCTGGGCTGCCAGTATTAGTCCGTCCTGCTCGATGATGACACAGGTAACCCGGAGAATCGTTTTTTCCAAAATTTTACGGCGAGATTAGACCACAAAGAAAAGCCATTTTGCAAGCTTGTTTACAATAAGCCCGTTGATTGGGCTTAAATTGCTGGGGTTATTTACCCAATCCGATGAATATTATTCTTTTTGATGGTGCAGATGAGCGGCTGGATCTTCTGCCTTTCACCTATACCCGCCCAGTGGCCGAAATCCGTACCGGTATTTTGACCATCACCGAAAAATGGGCCAAGCGCACCCAAACCACTCCCTCGCACCTTACACCCATTTATTTGGCGGGCAAATATCCCTCCCACTATGCGGCAGTTAATACCTATGTCAACGGCTCGCTGTGCCCGACCGAAGCGTTGGTGAGCGCTATTGGCCAACTTGAGCCGGGGGAAAGCTTGATACATGGAATGAAATTATTGGCTTATAAATCAACTGATGCGCTGGCTGATGTCACTGCTATTTACAATGGGGCATTGGTCAAGCCTCGGCTCTATTCTGGCCCCGTTACTCTGGTGCTGAACACGTGGGATATTTTTGCCCAGAACCGGGCCGAATTGATCGCCGACTTTGCCCTCCTGACCGCCGGGCGGATCAGCCAGCCCATTACTGACCCGGCCACGGTGGTTTATGGCCGCGAGCAAATCTTTTTGGAACCGGGGGTTCAACTACGGGCAGCCATCCTCAATGCCGAGACCGGCCCGATCTACTTGGGCGAAAACGCCGTGGTGGGCGAAGGAAGCATCATCCGGGGCGCGTTTGCCCTGGGCCGGGAGGCCACGCTCAACATGGGGGCCAAAATGCGCGGCGATACTACCATCGGCCCCTATTGCAAGGTAGGCGGCGAAATCAGCAATTCGGTCTTTTTCTCCCATAGTAACAAGGGCCACGAGGGCTACGTGGGCAACACGGTCGTGGGCGAATGGTGCAACTTCGGGGCCGACTCCAACACCTCCAACCTCAAGAACAACTACAGCAATGTCAAGTTGTGGAATTATCGCCTCAACAATTTTGTGGATACTGGGCGGCAATTTTGCGGGCTTATGATGGGTGATCACGTCAAATGTAGCATCAACACCATGTTCAACACAGGCACGGTGGTGGGTGTGGGGGTCAACCTTTTCGGGACTGGTTTCCCGCCCAAAGTGGTGCCGTCCTTTGCTTGGGGCGGCTCCGATGGCTTCACCACGTTCCACCTGCCCAAGTTCATTGAGTTGGCCTACAAAGTAATGATGCGGCGCAGCGATGGGCCCACTGCCGAGGATCTGGCCATTTTGGGCCATGTGTATGACCAAACCCAGCCGCAGCGCACGTGGGAATATTGAGCGCTTCGCCGGTTGACATTACATTTAGCTACTTCATCGCTTCGGGCCTTTGCTGATTTGGGTGTCGCCACAGCTTGTTGAACAAGCCAAAAATCATCAACAGATAAATAAAACTGAATGGGAGCGCGAAAACGATCATCAATTGGCTGATGGAATTGAGCAACGAATCCTGCCCCAGCCAGACGACGGCAATGGTCAGCATGCCCAATAAAATTCCCCAGAGCACCCGATAACGTGGGTGCGGGGCGGCATTGCCCGAATCGGAGAACATGCTCAGGACAAAAATGGCCGAATCGATGGAGGTAATGAGAAAGGTGAACACCAGTAAAGTTGTGAGGTAACTGGCGAGGCTACCCACCCCCAAAGCTTTGAAAAATAGAAAGATGGCCGAGTAAATGGAGTCAAATTGGCCTTGATAAGCGGCAACATCGCCAATCTGGGCAAAAGCGGCCGAGCCAAAAACAGTGAACCAAACGAATGTACCAAACGATGGGACTAAAAGTGCACCCAAGAGAAAGCTCCGCAGGGTGCGGCCCCGTGAGATCCGGGCAATAAAAACGCCAGTAAATGGGGTCCAAGCCAGCCAAAATGCCCAATAAAAACAAGTCCAGTCTTTCAGGAAAGTATTGGAGGCTTTAAACTTGCCCAAATTCAGGCTCATCAGGGCGAAATCTTGGAGATAATGATAAAGGCTGATCCCAAAATCACGGAGGAGGGTTGGCACATGGCCATAAATGAGGGCGAAGAATAAAAGCACGAGCGTCATGCCAATGTTCCACTTGGAAATCAATTGAATGCCCTTGCTCAAGCCCGAAAAAGCAGAAATCGTAGCCAACGTGCTGATTATCAAAATAATGCCAATCAAAACGCCGATCGAGTCGGCCCAGCCAAACAAATAGTGCATCCCACCGACAATTTGCTTGCTGCCCAAGCCCACCGCCGCCACTACGCCCAAAATAGTGCTCATGATCACAATCCCGTCCATGCCCACTTCGGTAATTTTATGCTTTAATTTACCTTCCAAAATCGAGGAACTGAGAATGGAACGATCCAGATTGTAGAGAAAATAAGAGATGATAAGGCCAAACAAACCGTAGAAGGCCCAAGGGGTCAGCCCCCAATGGAAAAAAGTGTACTGCAAGGCCAAATGTTGCTGGGCGTAGTCGATCTTAATTGGCGGATGGACAAAATAATATACCGGTTCCTGCACTGCGCGCAAGAGCAAGCCCGCCCCCATCCCTGTGCTATAAAGCATTGATAACCAAGCCCATAAACTATATTCCACGGTGTCGGTGGCTTTGCCCAAGCGGATTTTACCGTAAGGGCTGATGGCAATACCAACCGTTATCAGTACCACCAAAAAGCCTAGGTACAAATAATAATAGGCAAACTGCTCAAACACCCAATCGGTCGTCATTTGTAGCCACCCGATCATTTCTTTGGGATAAGCAAATGAAACGACACAAAACCCTAACACAAACAAGATAGAAAGCAGTACCGGCATATCGTGCGCAAATGGGTGGAAAAAAACAATACCAAGACAGGCTGATTTTATGGTTCCGCGATAGCCTATGATCATCGAGCATTTAGTCCGTGAACCAACCTGAAAAATGCTGATCCAACAGGCAGCCAACTTCGCGAGCAGGCCGATGGCGGCCCGCAGCTTCATTATTTACCACCATAAACGCTACCGATTTATTTATTGCCCAGAACCTTGGGCCGCACGCTATAACGTCACGGGCAAGCAGATATGAAACGTCGATCCGATGTGCTCTTCGCTGTTCACCTCGATTTTTCCGCCCAACTGTTCCACTTGGGCTTTTACCAAATAAAGGCCAACGCCCTTGCCCGCCGGATCAATGTGGAACCGTTGGTAAAGTTTAAAAAGTTTGCCCGATGCGTGCTCAAGGTTAATACCCCGTCCATTGTCTTTTACGCTGATCCTAATTTCCGTTTCGGTCACCAGCGATCCACTGATCCCAATCATTAGCTGGCGGGCAGGCTCACGGAATTTTAGGGCATTGCTGAGCAGCAAATAGACAATGTTCTGGATGCTTGGACCCACACTGTAGATCTGTCCGATTGCCCCAAAATTGAGGTCGATCAAGGCTTGGGCAGCCGCTATTTCATGCTCCAATTTTTGCAGCACAATTTTGATTTGTAGCAGCACATCTACTGGTTCGGTCGGCGGAAGGACACCTTTTTTAACCGATAATGCCAAATTCAAGTCTTTGATAACAGCATCCAAGGCTTGGGTCTCCTGTTGCATTTTGTCCAATACCATAAGGTTGTACGATTGGTCAGCGGCGGGGCTTTTGTCAAATACCGAACTCAGGCCCAGCAAACGGGCCACGGGTGCGCGCAGGTTGTGCGAGGTGACAAATGCATATTCTTCCAACTGGAGGTTTTGCTTTACCAGCGCTTCGTTGGCCCGGGAGAGGAGCAAGGTCCGCTCGAATACTTGCTCTTCCAGATTGGTGTTGGCCGTTTGCAAATCTTGATTGATGATGCCGATCAAATCGCGGTACTCGGTCAACGCACGGTTTTTCTGTTCCAGCTCTTCGCTTTGGGCCAGCAGCTCTTCTTGGGCTTGGGCCATCATCTTGTTTTGGGCCATCATCTCGTTTTGGGCCAGCATTTCATCTTGCGTCTGGATGAGTTTTTCATTTTGGCTGAGCATCTCCCCTTTTTGCTTCTCGATTTCTTTGGTTCGTTCGCTCACTTTTGCTTCCAGTTCCAACTTCTGGTCAGCAATGATCCGTTGATTTTCGGCGGCTTGCTGAAGGGCGAGCAGTTGGGCCACTTCCCGCTCCCTTTTATAAATATTGATTTTATCAGCAATGGCAAAAGAAAGCAGCACAATCTCAATGGCTGAACCGATCTGGATAGAGTGATAGGCCCAAACACTGTAAGGAATTACTCCGGTGGACAGCAAAATGGTGATGACTATACCCGACAGGAAAGTAACAAATGCCAACAAGAAAAATTTGGCCGGTTGAAAGCCTTTTCGGTACAAGGTGCCCGCCACAAAGAGAATGTACGCAACTACCAGCAGCCCAACCCCTTGAGCAATCTGGAACATGAGGTGGGGAAAACCCGCTAAGTTGAGGAGTATTTCGGCCAAACAAATCCCGATGAGCCACTTAAAACCAACGCTGTACCTGGGCGCATTTTGCTTGATGCTCAAAAAGTCCATGCTAAATATCAACACAAAAAAATTGAGCGGATAAAAAATGGGGGTATAAAAATTGAGCGCGGGAATGGTTGGATACAGGAATTGGAAATTATAGCCCAGCAGGTTCGAGGTCACCAACCCCACCGCAATCACGTACAGCACATAGGAAAGATAGACCCGCTCCCGCGTGCTCAGGTAAAGAAAAAAATTGTAGAGGACAATCAACAGTACGAAGCCGAGATAGAGGCCATTTAGGAGGGCCACTAGCTGGCTTTGGCCAAAAAAAGCCTCTAATGTGCCCACTTTGAGGGGAAATTGCAAAATTTCGTAGGAAGTGGCCCGCAAATAATACGTATTGTGTTGGGGCGAAAGCTCGAAATAGAAATTGGCACTTTCGAGTGCCCGCTCGTCAAATGGCCGGGAAGTCCCACCTTTGACCACCGAAAATGGTTGATTTTCATTTCCGGTGTAAAAATCGGCCTCATAAAGCAATGGGTAACCCACCTCGAGATAGTACTTTTTTCCGGGTGGGACAGCCACTTGCAGTTTGATCCAAGCCGCTGATCGGGTAGATTTCAAATTGGGAACTTGCATCGTACTTCGGTTGAACTGCTGCTGGTAGGCTGGCTGGAGGACATCGGCCAAGCTGAGCCGCCCGGTTTCGTCCTCCAAAAGCCACACTTCTTTTCCCACATCCAGCAGTTCGGTTTCTGATTGAACCGAAATCACTGGCTGGCCATTCGCGCCCCCACAAAGCGCCAACAGAAAAATAAGGCAGCTTATCCTTTTCGCATGAAACATATACACAATCA
>JBBQXF010000142.1:0-11093 GCA_038209965.1 Cytophagales bacterium
CCCCCGGATCGGGGCCACCGATGTGTGCCCGCTCATCCCCCTGCAAGGCATAACCATGGCCCAAACGGTAGCGTTTGCCCACCAATTGGCCCAAAGGGTTGGCCAAGACCTCGATATCCCAGTTTATTGCTACGAATATGCCGCCCTAACGCCCGAACGGCGTAATTTGGCCCAAGTCCGGGCAGGTGAATATGAGGGATTGGCCAAAAAAATCAGTCATTCCCCACCCGATTTTGGGCCCGCTGTTTTCCACGCCCGTGCGGGGGCCGCGATCATCGGTGCCCGCGATCTTTTGGTGGCTTGGAACTGTAATTTGGCCACCACCGACGTAAAAATCGCCAAAGCCATTGCGGCCCAAGTGCGCGAAAGTGGCCGCCAGATCACCTTGCCCGATGGCTCAACCCGCCACGAACCGGGCCATTTGCGAGCAGTGAAGGCCATTGGCTGGTTGATGCCCGCCTACGGTTGCGCACAAGTGTCAACCAACTTGACCAACTTGACGGCTACGTCCCTGCACGAAGCTTATGAGACCATCTGCCAAGTGGCCGCCAACCACGGAACCCAAGTCACCGGATCCGAGCTGATCGGGTTGGTGCCCCGTCAAGCGCTCCTTGCCGCTGGGCAGCACTTTTGGGCCAAGTCGGGCGGCGATCCCAGCGAGCCAATGGAGGTTGAACTCATTGCGGCCGCAGTTGCCGGCTTGGGCTTGGCCTCGCTGCGCCCGTTCATCCCCACCCAAAAAGTGATTGAGTATGCCTTGCATGGGCATCGTTGACGGGTACATTCGCATTCATGCGATGCCCCTATTTGAATTTGTATGCTTTAATAATCAATGGATTAATTTTATTTTTGTCAATAAGTAACCTTTATAATTCTACTTTTTACCTATTTGTTATCAATAAATACCAATACTATTTGACCTTTGGCGCAATTTCGCATTCCTGCAATGCCACTATTTGAATTTTTATGCTTTAATAATCAAAGGATTAATTTTATTTTTGTCAATAGGCAACCTTTACAATCCTACTTTTTATCTATTGTTCTCAATAAATATCAATGCTATTTGACCTTTTGCGCAATTTCGCATGAATGCGAAAGTACCGGTACATTCGCATTCATGCGAATTAACTGGCAACTTCACATTCATGCGATGCACCAATCAATCTGCCCGGCGGCTTTTTTAGTTGCCAAATTTGTTGTACTTTTCCCGGCACAATCCCCAGCCGTACCAGCTTGGGATGGACTACACTAAAACAATGCGTATGCGATCACCATTTTTATTGGTCGGAGCGTGGCCACTGGCCTGTCTGACTGCCTTGGCCCTCCTCGTGGGTGGGTGCGTGTCGCTGCCCAATCTACAGGGCTTTGCCGACGAAACCTCCCGGATGAGCTTGGCCATCCAAAAGGGCTATGTGCAAGGGGAATCGGCCTTGGCCCGGGTGGACACGGCGCGGGCCCGCAAGCTCAAACGGGTGTGGAAACCCACCCAAGATGCGCTCACGGCCCTGGTGGCCTATTCCGATGCGCTGGCCAGCCTGTCCAACAAGGCCAACGACAATGCCAAAGGAGCCGCGGCCTTTGCGGGCAAGTTCCAAAAAGTGACGGGCTACTTGCAGGGCGTTTTGCCGCTCTCGGGCATTGGCTCGGGCGAGGTGAGCAGACTCGTGGAGATTGCGGCCCGCCAACTCATCTTGATCAAGGCCCAAAAAACGCTCAGTGCGGCGGTGCGCGAGTCGCAGCCCGTGATGGAACAGATCGTCAAGATCATTGACCTCAACTTGGCCGAACTGGCCATGATCCACAGCGAAGTGATGGAACAGCAGATCAGCCGGAACTGGCTCAAATATTCGGGCATTTCGGCCGTTTACGAAGCCAAAATGGATGAAAACAAAAAAGGGCTGAATGAACTGGCGGCGATTGCCAAGTACCGGTCCCAGCGCAAACGGGCCTTCTTGGAAGAAATTGAGCTAATGGCCGGCCCAGACAGCACTTTGACCAAACGGCTGGAAGATCGGGAGCGCCTGCTGACCGCCCAAACCCGCACGGCCGATGAGGCCATCAAAGGTTTTGACGGAGCGTACAAGGATTACCAGAAAATCAACACCGACCTCACCGACCAGATGACCCAAGGTCGGGCCTTGGTGGACAATGGCCGGCTGGCGCTCGGCGCGTGGATCCGTACACACGATGGCCTGAGTGAATCGCTCTCGATGCGCCAATCGTTCAGTTTGCGCGAACTGGCCACGGTGGTACAGGGCATTGAGCAGGTATATGAATTTTACAACCAAGGGCCAGCCCCGGCCAGGCCCACCAACATTGCCCGATAACTATGGAAATTAAATGGACCGAACTGTCATCCCTGAACGACTGGGCCCTGACACTCAAAAGAATGCTGGGCGAAGCCGAAAAAGCCATCAAAGCTGATGATCGCACCGCCAAGGAGAACACCAAAAAACTGCTGCTCGAGTTTTCGCGGCGGGCCCCGTTCAAGCTCCGCGAAACGGCCGTGAATGCCAGCATCGACCTTTCCAATAGTATTATTGACGATGCTATTGAGGCCATCGCCGGGCGCAACGAGGATCTGCTCAAACTTGTGGGCGAGATCAAGGACACCACTAGCGACGTAAAAAATGCCGAAGAGCTGATCAGCTTTCAGGTCAAACGGATCATGGAAGGCTTGGACTACATGGGCAAAACGGTGGTGATCCTGCAAGAAGTCCAGAAAGATTTGGGGGACAAAAATGCCGATCTTTCCAACAAGGTGAAAAGTGTGCTCGATTCGGTGCAACAATTGCACACCGTGGCCAAGAGCTTCAAAGCCGAGGTAGTGAACGCCAAACCAGCCTGACCCAGTGAAAATTGGCCTGATTTCCGACACCCACAGCTACTTGGATCCCACGGTGTTGTCCTATTTTTCCGAGTGCGATGAAATTTGGCACGCTGGCGATATTGGCAACTTGGCAGTCAGTGATGAGTTGGCTGCGGCCAAGCCTTTCCGCGCCGTCTGGGGCAATATTGATGGGCGGGAAGCCCGGCAACTGTACCCTGAAAATCAAGTGTTTGAGGTGGCGGGCCTCAAAGTTTGGATGACCCACATTGGGGGCTACCCACCCCGTTACAGTCCGAAAATAAAGCCCCAACTGGCCCGGATCAAGCCCGATCTGTTCATTTGTGGCCATTCGCACATCCTCAAGGTCGTGGCCGATCCGATTTATCCCTTGCTCCACCTCAATCCCGGGGCGGCGGGCCGCGAAGGGTTCCAACTGGTGCGCACCCTGATCCGCTTTGAGATCGGCAACGAAGGCCAAGGCTATGCCCGCCTCCGCAACATGCAAGTGATCGAACTGGGCAAAAGGGGATAACCCCCAACCGGCCGGTCTTGGCTAATCGCTGCTGCTGCAACTACTGCAACTACTGCTGCAACTGCTGCCACTGTCGGAACTGCCACTGTCGTAGCTGGAACTGTCATTCGCACTGCTGTCATCCGGCGAATAGTCGTCCGAATAGCCATCATCGTCCAGATCGGTATCCGCGTCCAGTTCGTTGTCATCCTCGGTTGCGCGATTCATCACGTATATAGTGCTGGCGGCATTGACCAGCCCATCGTCCCCCGAGTTTTGGTGGAGCCGGGACTCATTGGTCGTGCGCTTCGGGCCCCTCGTTTTTTTCCGCTTTTTACGGTTGGCCGTGCGGATGGATTGTCGCACAAAATAGACGGCAAAAGCCACCAAAGCCAGTCCGCCAATCGCAATCAGGTAGCCCGCGAGGCTGTCATCTGCTTGCACAAACAGCAAAGCCACCAACACCAGACCAACCAATGAAGCCCGTTTCCTGGCCACTGAACCAGGCTTGGGCCAGATCCAGTGGGTTTGGCGATCCACCAGTACCTGATCGCGGGCGGGCAGCCGGGTGCCGCTGGCGGGCCAAATATCGGCGGGCGGCTCCTGCCCAAATTGGTCACGGTAGAGCTGGAGGGTGACTTCGTAGATCGATCGATGGTGTTGGTTTTCGTGCTGGCCACCCTTGGTAGGCGCGTGGTGCAGCTCCCGCCCGAGAGTGTCGCGGCAAAAAGTGCCCCAGTAAGCCTTGGTGTAGGTAAGGTGCAAGTGCCAAGCCGCATCTACCGGGTGGGAGGGACTGGCCCCGGTGGGCGAAATACAAGACAGAAAAACAAATTTTTTATACTCGGCCACTACCCGCAGGGCATAGGTGGGCGTCCAGCCGTTTTCTTGGGCCAGCCGTTTGGAAAAGGGTTGGGCAATATTGGCTTCATCGAGCGGAAACTGCTGGATCTTGCCCCAAAGTACTTGTGCTTCGGTTTTCATCGGGAAAGGAGTTTAGCGTTCCTAAATGTACGAAAACCAATGGTAAATGAGGGCTACGGCACCAAAAACTGCAAATACTAACCTTGGGGACCATTTGCTGCCACTAACTAGTTAAAAAAACATACTTGCAACCTGTTGACAAGCAAAAAATTGTTTTTTGGTGCGACAGCCCCAACTATTTGAGGGGTTGGAAAGGTAGTTATTGTGCTATTTACCTTTACTAAACCTGCGAGGTTTGGTAATAGGTAAGTATTAGGCACATCCATTAATTGACAGTCAAATTATTATAAAAAAATTAGCCCTGCTTAGCCAAAAGTAAAAAAACTACTTGGCCATCAATGAGTGGTTATTTTGGTGCGGAGTCCCTCTTATTGCACGCGCTCGCACCGGCCAACCCAACAGCTAGGGGGCCAGAAAAAGGAAAATGAGGGGGAATATCAGGCCCAGGGCCATCAGCTTCCAGCCACGCTGCCGGAAACCGAGCCGCCCACTGGTAATAAATGTGCCGGTGAGGGCAATGGTGAGCATGGCCAACCCAAAAATATCGGAATACCAAATCCAGTAGCCATTGGTGGTGACGTGCAAAAAAGACATCTGGCCCAGTATTGGCCGTTTGCGGTAGGCTTCGCGCTTGCCCTTGCCCGTTTTGAGGTCCAGCTCGATCATATCATTGTGGTAGTTGATGCGCAACTGGTCGCCATTGAGGCGGAACCCGCGAAGATCTTTGCTCAATTGCCATTTTTCCGAGATCTGGGCCACCAGCGCATCGTCAACAGCCACTCCCTCGGTAATCGGGTAAGTGATGTCCTCCGATTCGTAGGTGTAGCGCATGGGCTGCCACACTTCGCGGTGGTTGAGTGCGATCCCCGAAATGGAGAAAGACAAGATAAGACCCAAGTAGAAATAGGCCAAGTCGCGGTGGGTATTCCGGGCAGTCAAGTTCATAAATCAAGTAAAATTAGAATGGGCAAAACAATTTTGTAAGTGTATCAAAAAAACCTCGCCCAACGAGTGGGGCAAGGTTTTTTGGGAAAGCGGGCGAACGATTAAATAATCACGCAGCGGTTATTTTTCCAGTCTTCTTCGACGCTCTTGAATTTCACCTCTTTTTTGACGGTTCCGTCGGCGTATTGCACGCTCACTTTGTCATTGCGGCCGGGGGTGCGCACTGCGGCCACCGGCTTGGTGATCTCCACGTTTTGGCGGGGGAGCTGGGGAACTTGGCGGCGGTTGTTGGCCGGGGTTTGCGTGCTGACGCTCTCCTCACTGCCTTCTTTCTGGGCCACCATTCGCTGCCGCTCGGCCCGGCGCTGCCGTTCTTCCTGTTCGCGTTGCCGCTGGGCATCGTGCAGCACTTCCTCATTGTCCACAAACAAGAATACTTTGCTCAAGAAACCGCTCGTTTGCTCGTTCAGCCCATTTACAAAGCCCTTGAAAAGCTGAAAACCTTCAAATTTGTAGATCAACAACGGATCTTTTTGTTCCAAGGAAGCAAACTGGACTTGTTGGCGCAGGTCGTCCATTTCGCGCAGGTGCTCTTTCCAATACTGGTCGATCAGGGCCAGCACGATACTTTGTTCCAGGACATGGACTACCGACTTGCCGCTCGTTTCCACCGATTTGGCCAGATCGGCGATCACGTCCAGCCGTCGCCGTCCTTCGCCAAAAGGAATCACCACGTTTTTGATCACATTGCCTTGATTGGCGTGCAGCGAGGCCAATTGTGGATAGATCACTTCGGCCAAATGCTGGTTCTTCTGATTATAATTGTCCAGCGCTTCTTCGTAGAGTGTTTCGCCCAACTTTCCGACCGTGCCCATCTTCAAGGCCGATTCGCTGATCTGGGTCGTAAACCCAAAAGTAGTAAAAGTTTTGAGCTGAAAATCATCGTACTCCTCTTTGCTGCTCTCCACGATTTCGTGCGCAACGTCGTAGAAGGTGGTCATCACGTCCAATTTGAGGCGGTCGCCGAGCAGGGCATTGCGGCGGCGGGCATACACTACTTGCCGCTGCTTGTTCATCACGTCGTCATATTCCAACAGCCGCTTGCGGGTACCGAAGTTGTTTTCCTCCACCTTTTTCTGGGCGCGCTCGAGCGAGGCCGTGATCATCGAGTGTTGGATCACTTCGCCTTCTTCCAGCCCCATCCGATCCATGATTTTGGCGATCCGTTCGGAGCCAAACAAACGCATCAGGTTGTCTTCCAAAGCCACAAAAAACTGGGAAGATCCGGGGTCACCTTGTCGGCCCGACCGCCCGCGCAACTGGCGGTCGACCCGGCGCGAATCGTGGCGTTCGGTGCCCACTATGGCCAGTCCGCCCGATCTGCGCGATTCTGGGGTGAGCTTGATGTCAGTGCCCCGACCCGCCATGTTGGTGGCAATCGTCACCGTGCCGGGAACCCCGGCATTGGCCACAATATCGGCTTCGCGGGCGTGCTGTTTGGCGTTGAGCACTTGGTGCGGGATTTTGCGGATTTGCAGCATCCGGCTCAGCAACTCGGAGTTTTCGACCGAGGCCGTGCCCACTAGCACTGGCCGGCCCGCGTTCACGAGGGCTTGGATCTCTTCGGCCACGGCATTGTACTTTTCGCGGGCCGTTTTATATACTTTGTCCTCGTGATCTTTGCGGACTGCCTTCACGTTGGTGGGGATTTCTACCACATCCAATTTGTAGATGTCCCAAAATTCGCCCGCTTCGGTGCTGGCTGTACCGGTCATCCCGGCCAGTTTGTGGTACATCCGAAAGAAATTTTGCAGTGTAATGGTGGCGTAGGTTTGGGTGGCTTCCTCGATCTTGACGTTTTCCTTGGCCTCGAGTGCTTGGTGCAACCCGTCGGAAAAGCGACGGCCATCCATGATCCGGCCCGTGTTTTCATCCACGAGCTTCACTTTGCCATCGTCCACAATGTATTCAGTATCGCGCTCAAACAAAGTGTAGGCTTTGAGCAACTGGTTGACACTGTGAATCAACTGGTTCTTGGTCGTGTAATCGGTGATGAGCTGATCCTTGGCCCGGAGTTTGGCATCGGCATCCAGTTCGGGGTTGCGTTCAATGACGGCCAAATTGCTCCCCAAGTCGGGCAGAATGAAGAAACTGTTGTCTTCGCCCGATTCGGTGATCAGGTTGATGCCATTTTCGGTCAAATCCACCGAGTTGTTTTTCTCATCAATCACAAAATAAAGCGGCTTGTCGGCTTCGGGCATGGCCTTGGAATTATCCTGCAAGTAGAAGTTTTCCACTTTTTGCATTTTGGCCCGGATGCTCGGCTCGCTCAGGAACTTGATGAGTGGTTTGCTCTTGGGCAAGCCCCGGTGGGCGCGGAACAAAGCCCGCCCGCCCTCTTCGTCATTGCCGGTTTCCAGTTTCTTTTTGGCTTCGGTCAAAAAGCCGTTGACCAAGCGCTTTTGGGCCTCCACCAATTTGAGGATGCGCGGTTTCAGTTCAAAATATTGCTTTTCTTCTTCGTTGCCCTCGCCCACTGGGCCCGCAATGATGAGCGGGGTCCGGGCATCATCGATGAGCACCGAGTCCACTTCGTCCACCATGGCGTAGTGGTGTTTGCGTTGCACGAGTTCCTCGATTTCGCGCACCATGTTATCGCGCAGGTAATCGAAGCCAAATTCGTTGTTGGTTCCGTAGGTGATGTCGGCTTGGTAGGCCCGGCGGCGCATGAAGGTATTCGGCTGGTGCTTGTCAATGCAATCGACGCGCAGGCCGTGGAACTCAAAAAGTGGGCCCATCCATTCCGAATCGCGCTTGGCCAAGTAGTCATTCACCGTAACAATGTGCACCCCTTTACCGCCCAGGGCATTCAGATAGGCGGGCAACGTGGCCACCAATGTTTTGCCCTCGCCGGTGGACATTTCGGCGATTTTTCCGTCGTGCAACACGATACCACCGATCAACTGCACATTGTAATGCACCATTTCCCAAGTGATCTCGGTGCCAGCGGCCAGCCATTTGCTGGCCCACACGGCCAAATCCTCGCCGTTGGCTCTTTGCTCGATGAGCACTCCGGGCCGGGCAGCCGCAATTTCGCGATCCAGCGGGGTGGCCTTCACCACCAGTTTGCCGTTGTCTTTCCACCGCCGGGCGGTTTCGCGCACCACGGCAAAAGCTTCGGGCAAGATTTGCCGCAGCGTTTCTTCCAGTTTCTTGTCTTCCTCTTTGCCCAATTTATCGATTTGGTTGAAAAGCTTCTCCTTTTCGTTGATGTCCATCTCGGGATCAGCGGCAATCTGCTGGAGGATAGCAGCCTTTTGGGCCTCAATGTCTTGGAGCGAGGTTTTGATCGTCGCCTTGAAGAAAATGGTCTTCTCCCGGAGTTCGTCGTCCGAAATGTTTCCCAGCTTGTCATATTCCACATTGATAGCGGCCACCAGCGGTTCCAGTTGCTTGAGGTCGCGCTGTGATTTGGTGCCAAATAGCTTGGCCACACCTTTGGTGATAAAGTCTATCATAAATAATGTATGGTGAATGTGGCTGGCATCAGTCCCCCAGCCCGACAAAACAATGTTGGTAAATGTTTGCCCCAAACGGACAAATCAACTAGCCACTAACCGCCCAAAGACAAAACAATGCCAACTAATGGCTAGTCTGTCAATTTGGCACAAAGGCGCGCAAAGTTACGAAAAAAAGCCAGATGTTGGGCCATTCTGCCGAAAGGGCGCGCCCTGATCAGGCAAAAGATCGGGCCATTTGGCCGGCCACCTCCCCCCCGGTGAGCGTGCCCAAGGCCACGCCCATGCCCCCCATGCGCACCCCCAACGTGACCCGGGGCGAACTGGCCCACGGCTGGACAATGGGCGTTTTGGTGGCACCAAAGGCCATGATGCCCGCCCAGCGCTGCGCCACTGCAAACGGCTGGCCCGGCAAAATGGTGTGCCGCAGCAGGTGCTCCAGTGCCGCCATGATGCGCTCGGTAGTGGCCAAGTGGGTGGTGGTTTCGCCCGCAAAGTCCAAGTTGCGGCCCCCGCCCAACAGCACCCGATCGCCCACGTTGCGGAAGTAGTAGTAGCCTTCGTCCAAGTGGAACGCGCCCCGGAATTTGAGGTGGGGCAATGGTTCGGTGATCAGCACTTGGCCCCGCCCCGGGGCAATGTCCAGCCCCGGGATGAGTTGGCTGGTGAAGGCATTGGTGCAAATCCCGACCTGTTGGGCCGCGAAACCCAGCGCTTCGCCCGTGTGGGGGTCGCGCACCTGCACCGACACCCGCTGCCCGTCGGCACTGAGCGCGGTAACTTCACAGCCGGTGAGCAGCCGGGCCCCCAGTTGTTGGACGTACTGCCACAGGGCCGCCATCATTTGGCCGGTGTTGATTTGCCCCTCCAAGGCATTTTTGATCACCGACTTGACCGATTGGCCATTAAAACCAAAAGTGGCCACCGGCTGATTTAGCACCGAAAATACCGGCTGGGCAAAAATGGGGGCCAATAGTTCATTCACCCGGTCCAGGTGGGCCAGGGCGGGCAGTTCCCGATCCGACAGCAACTCGTAGCCGCCCAGTGGCTCAAACCCGATCCGGGCATCGCCCAGCCGCTGGCGCAACTGGTGCAGGCCCCGCCAGCGCTGCTCCACCAAGGCCACCACTTCGTCGGCGGGCATAACGGCCAAGTCGGCCAGCAGTTCGGTCAGGCTGCCAAAACAGGCAAACCCGGCATTTTTGGTACTGGCCCCGGTGGGCAGCAGGCCCCGCTCCAGCACCAGTACCGAAGCCCCGGGCTGGGCCTCCAGCAGTGAGGCGGCGGCCGACAGCCCGACGATCCCCCCGCCAATGATGAGGTAATCGTAGTTGATGAATGATTGGGTTTCCCAGAAACTGAGCATGAGGATCAAGCGTTGTGCACCAGCAAATTAACAAAAACAATGGCGCTTTTGCCAACTTTCGTTGATTGGCCACTGGCCCACCACTGGCCCACTGCGTGGCTTAGCCCGGCTGCCCAATGCCATTTGGGCAGTGAACCGCCGATTTTCCCAAAAAAATGCTAATTTAGGCCACTAATCCAACCGATACTTAACCATAATGAAAATGCTAAAAGAAAAATTTGACTTGACCGGAAAAGTAGCCCTCATCACGGGGGCGAGCAAGGGCATTGGCGAGGCAATGGCCGAAATCTTTGCCGAAGCTGGGGCCAAAGTGGTGGTGAGCAGCCGCAAACAATCGGCCGTGGACGAAGTGGCCAACCAACTGATCGCCAAGGGCTACGCCGCCACTGCGGTGGCCTGCAACGTGGGGGACTTGGCCCAGCTCAAGGATCTGGTCGACGCCACGGTGGCCGCTTATGGCGGGGTCGACATCGTGGTCAACAACGCCGCCACCAATCCCGTGTTTGGGC
Source organism: Cytophagales bacterium (assembly GCA_038209965.1). GTDB lineage: Bacteria > Bacteroidota > Bacteroidia > Cytophagales > Thermoflexibacteraceae > JALONO01. The sequence continues at coordinate 10,664 of JBBQXF010000142.1, forward strand.
CGGTGCTGCTCACCGAAGAGTCGGCGTTTGACAAAATCATGGATGTCAACGTGAAAGCGGCCTTCGAGCTGGGCAAGCTCGTGTACCCGATCATGGCCCAGCGCGGGGGCGGCTCCATCATCAACATCAGCAGCATCGGCGGCCTCATGCCCGAGCCGGGGCTGGGCATCTACAGCGTGAGCAAGGCCGCCCTCGTGATGCTCACCAAGGTAATGGCCAAAGAATGGGGCGCGGTTGGGATCCGGGCCAATGTGATCTGCCCCGGCCTGATCCAGACCAAGTTCAGCGAAGCCCTGTGGAAAAACGAAGAAATGTTGACCAAATCGGTGCGCAAACTGCCCATTGCCCGCATCGGCCAACCGGACGACATAGCCGGGATGGCCCTCTACCTAGCCTCCGAGGCTTCGGCCTACACCACCGGGGCCGTGTT
>JBBQXF010000143.1:0-10970 GCA_038209965.1 Cytophagales bacterium
TGAGCATAAAATCGGCCTGAAATTCAAACTGATCATACATTTCTTTGGTCACGATGTCACCACCGTGGGTGGACTCGGCCCCGCCAGATTCATTTACAACGATCTCACCGTTGGCCACGCGCCAGCCTTTGGCCGGGAGCGAATCAAGATACGCCCCGCGCCACTGGCCCATCGATTGGCCATCAAAAAGCAAAACCCAGCCATCCTTTTGCTCAGCTTCGGTAAGCGTGTTGATCGGTTCGGACACGGATTGCTGGGTAGAGTCGGCGGTTTGGGTGGCTGCCTGTTGGGTGGGTGGGCCACTGCAGGCCGCTGATGCCAGCACGCTGGCTGAGACAAAAAGGAAATTGATTAGTTTCATAGACTTTGCTATTGGGGGTGATACTAATTTAGGTAAATCTTCGTTCTTCAAACTGAGTATTGAGCTTGGGCCATACAAACATAATGGAAGCGGGGCATTTGCACAAACACTGGCGGCAACTCATTTATTTAAACCCAAGCAAGATTGGTTAAGGGCCACCTCAAATACGCACTTTTGCGGAGTTGTGATCATCTCCAAGTTATCCTTTCATTGATAAAAACTGTATCTTTATCCACTGCATTCGTTTCACTAAAAATCAAGGGATTTATGAACTTATTTTCCAAATTATCATTGACGATCGCTCTCACTGGTTTGCTAGTTGCCTGCGGTGGGGCCGAGAAAGCCGAAGAGGCCAAAATCGAAGAGGCTGAAAACGTGGATGGGGTAATGGACGGTCTCGGCAAATTGGGCGAAATGGCCAAAGGCATGGAAGAAGCCGGCAAGGTGAACGAAGGCCGGGTCAAGGCCCGTCGCGAGCGCGGTGACACCGTAGCCATCAATTACGCCGACTTGGCCAAATACTTGCCCAGTGTGAGCGGCTACGAGCCCGAGGGCGGCCCCAAGGGTGAAACCAGCAGCAACGCGGGTTTTGGGACATCCAACACCAAACAGCGCTACGTCAATGGGGACAAGTATGTGGAAATCAGTCTGGCCGACTTCAACTCAACTGCGGGGCTGGGTTCGATGGCCTTAATGTCCTATACCCTTGCCGCCGCTATCTCTTCGGAATCAGATGAAGAAAAGCTGGTAGGTTTTACCAAAAGCGCAGACATCAAGGGTTCACAAATGCTCAGGAAAAACACCAAGGTTGCGGGTCTGAACGCCGTAATCACCGATCGTTTTTTGATCACCATCGAGGCCAATGAACAAACTGACTTGGAATTTGTCAAGCAGATCCTCGAGAGCTTTGACCTGAACAAATTGGCCGCCATGTAGGCCGGAGTTTGAAATTGACCAAGGGCAGATTGGTAATTCCCTACACGGCCCGTGCCCCAGCGTTGGCCAACTTTGGTGCACGGGCCGTGACAATTCTCAGAGTTTATCCTAGGTGTAGATTGATTTAGGAAATTCCTAAAACTTATTTTATTGATTTTCAATGGGTTATATTTTAGTTTTGCGAACCCAAATTTGGGTTGAGGTCAGATAATGATTGTTCAACCACGGTTGCGCCATTTGACATGACCGTCTTTTCCCCCGGTAAGTGGCACTCTGCCTAGGCCGGCGGCCCAAGCAAAACGTTTCTAGCCGAGTGAGCCGGGCGGCGGCAGGGAAATTGCCTACCAAACCTGCTGGAACATTTATTTAATGGGTGCACCAGCTATTTTCCAATACAGAATTTACCAAAAATATTCGCAAGTAAGTCTTCCGTCGATATTTGGCCGGTAATGGTGCCCAAGTGATGGAGTGATTGCCGGATGTCCATGGCCAAGAAATCGCCGGTCAGGTTTTTGGCCAGCCCGTTCATGACCTGCTGAAGGGCGGCTTGGGTGTTTTGCAGGGCCTCGAAGTGCCGCAAGTTGGTGACCACGGTGCTGCCCGTGCGGAACTGATCGGCATTGACCTCGGCCATTAACCGCTGCTTGAGGGCCTCGAGGTGCTGCTGCTGTCCAGCGGAAATAGCGATGAATTGCGGATGATCGCGCACGACCAACTGCCCCATTGCCCCTTCGCCCAAAAGATCCAGTTTGTTGCCCACCAACAAATAAGGTTTACCGAATTGTTCCAATTGCTTGATTTCCAAGGCTAAATCTTCGGGACTAGTGGTTGCCAAATCAAACAAATACAGGATCAGCGAAGCTTCTTGCATTTTGACCCGCGTGCGGGCCACCCCGAGGGCCTCGATCTGATCTTCGGTGTCGCGCAGCCCAGCGGTGTCAATAAACCGGAACACAATGCCGCTAATCACCAACTGGTCTTCAATAAAATCACGAGTAGTGCCCGGTATTTCGCTAACGATGGCCTTGTCCTCCTTGAGCAGGGCATTGAGCAGGGTTGACTTGCCCGCGTTGGGCTTGCCTGCAATCACCACCGGAACCCCATTTTTGATCACATTGCCCAAATGGAACGATTGGAGCAGTGCCCCAATGACGGCTTGCAACTCAATGACCAAGTTTTTGAGATCTTGGCGGTCGGCAAATTCAATGTCTTCTTCGCCAAAATCCAGTTCCAGCTCAATCAGGGAAGCGAAATGGATGAGTTTTTCGCGCAGCACCGTGATTTCCCGCGAGAAGCCACCGCGCATTTGGGTCAGAGCGGCTTGGTGGGCGGCTTCTGAATCGGCCGCGATCAGATCAGCCACCGCTTCGGCTTGGGCCAAATCGAAGGCACCGTGCAGGAAAGCCCGCTGGGTGAACTCGCCGGCCCGGGCCAACCTAGCCCCGAGCCGCATGAACAGTTGGATCAACCGACGGATGATGAACGGCGATCCGTGGCAAGAAATCTCGACCACGTCCTCCTTGGTAAATGATTTGGGGGCCACAAACAAGGAAACCAACACTTCGTCCAATACCTCGGAGCCGTCGTAAATAGTCCCGAAATGAATGGTATGGCTTGGCTGGCGGGTCAGATCTTTGGGCTTTTTGCCCGGGGAGCGGAATACTTGGTTGACCAGCGCGATGGCGGCCGTGCCCGAGAGCCGCACTACGGCAATGGCGCCTACGCCTGCCGGGGTGGCGAGGGCAATAATGGTATCAGAACTTGCAGGGACGAACATCTAGTTGGTTTTTTACTCCACAGTGGGCGAAGTAGGGGTCAATTTGGCCAAATAAAATACTTTTTTTCTCCGCTCGGGAGTAGTACTGCCGCTGGTGGCTGACGTGGTATTTTTCAGCTCTTGGATCCCATGCAGCAGGAAATAATCGCCAAACCAATACTGGACTTGTTCACGGTCGCGCTCACTGACGGTTTTTTCGGCTATTTCCTTGGCCGGAATCTCGATGGCCTGCAACGAATCGACCGGAATGCTCCGCTTGGTGGTTTTCCAGTAGAGTTTGTTTTCTTGGAAGTGCATCATCCGAATGGCCTCGCCGTCGGTGGCGACTTGGACAAATTGATCCGGCTGGGAGCTTTCCAAGTCCTTGTACTCGTAGCTGTTGTCCCAGAGCAGCTTGCCCTGCTGGTCAAATGCGCACACAATGGCGTGCTTGAACCGATACCCCACCGGGGAGCGGTTGGCGTTTTGTCCTGACCGGGGCGAGAACGGATCGTAGTTGGCATTGTAAGAAAAACCGTTGGGCATCATGGCCCAGGGGGTGTTCATCCAAAATCCGATCGGGTAGCCACTGTTGCGCATAAAATTGCTGTTGGGTGATCCATCAGCAAAAATGGGCACATAAGACTCGGCAATAAACACAATTTTGTCATTCACAAATTGCAGATCCCGCACAAAAAAGTTGTAGTCATACCTGGTCGGTTGGCCGTCTTGGCGTTTGTCCTTGATCTTGAGCAGCAATTTATCCTTCTTTTTGGGCTGGAGATAGTTAAAGAAATTTTTCAAATAACTAAAATCATAGACCTTAATTTGTTCCATTTCATTGTTCTTGATTCTGGCCACGTAAACCCCTTGGGCTTTATCTTTGGCCGATACGGAATACATCCCGAAAAGTAACTGCTCATTCTGGCTCACGTAATAGGGCCGAAAGGTGAACAAGTGGTAATCCTGTTCGGTGGGGGCCACGTAATTGCTCATCAGTTTGCCCGATACATCATACACGTTGTAATAGAAACTCGCTTTCTTCTTGGCTTCACTGGTCAAAATCACCGACATAGTATTGGAGGGCGGGTCAGTATCAATCCGGTTGATGGTGGCCTTGAGCTGGTTGATGCCCGGCAATACTTTGGGTTTGTTGAGCTGATGGTCGAAGTGGATGACCACGGGCGATCCATTGACCATGCCGCCCAAATAGAAGACTTCGTTCATGACGGCAAAGTGGGTCACGTCCATTTCGACTATTTTATCATATTTAATCAATTCCAATTGGCCCGAGCGGGTATTTAGCTTCAAAAATTCGTAGTTTTTCTCCAGTTTGGGCAATAAAAAATATAGCCAATCGCCCTGCATGGCATAAATATTCAGGTTGCTCTCATTCTCAAGGGCATAGGAATGGGCCCATTGCACTTGGAGTTCCGTGTCGTATTTGGTGATGATGACTTCCTTTTTAAAACTGCGCAGTGATTCTTCGCTCTCAAAAAAGGTGAGCAGGCCCGTGGATCCCAGCGGCATGACCCGGTAATTGCTCCCTCGCTTGGGGTTGATTTCCAAGTCGATCCGTTTGGTCACATTCAGTTGGGCCAAGACGGGGAGGCCGATCAAAAGACAGAGTAAGTAAGCAAACAGGAATTTCATAGGCCAAATTTGAACGCAATAAAGGTAAATATACAACCGAAAATGTTGAGAAACCAAGTCTGTTACAAGATTGGTGAATAGATTTCGGCTACTCATTAATCACTGCTCGGCAAAATAAACGGAATAAGCCGTAATCTGTTGGGCCAATCGCTGCCCGATATAGTCACTTGCGCCGCGCAACGTTTGAAGAATGACCAATGCTTCATCGCGATAGCTGATTTTTTTTTCGGTAGTCCAATAATGGGGTGGCTGCCGCAAGTTGTTGATCCGATCCGCCATTTTGACCAATTGCACTTCGGGTGAATGCTGAAGGATCCGGCGGAGGCTGTCAGCCATTTGATTTGGTTTTGGCAAATTGGGGTTTTTGCTCAGGGACAGCACGCCACTTGCCACACGATCGCCAAATTGCTCTGCGATCTGGGCCGGAGTAACTGCGGTATCTTCCACGGTGTCGTGCAAGAGCGCGCACTGAACGGCCAAATTGGCATCGAGCTCAGGCGTGTAGAGCAAGGCTTGCATGGTTTCCATGGCTACTTGGGCCACGTGTGAAATGTAGGGAATATCGCCACCCGGGACTTTTTGACCTTGGTGAGCTTGGGCCGCAAAATCAAATGCGCGGCAAAAAACGGCTGGATCGCACAGGTTCATGCAAGTGGGGATAGGATTGATCCCCAAGTTAAATAAATTTCGCAAGATCTTGGCAAATTATACGATTTATCGGCCCCGGATGGCTAAAATTTAGCCGTGGCTAAACTCAAAACCGATTTGACTGAACAGTACGCCGATCAACGAATTATAGTGCAAATTTAACCAACTTAAACGATTAGGTCAAATTGCCTATTTGGTTGAACATTGACGAAAAAAATAGTGTTGAATTCGCTTTTCATTGTCTTCAAAAATGTTTTCCTTGCTGCGGGCTTCCTTCTTTGGACTGGGCCAACTGCTGATAGGGTAGGGGCCAGCGGTGCTTTAGGTGACGCATCTATCAGTCCCAAATGGCGGTAAGCACGAACATTCCCCCAACTAATGAGTTGGTTTTTGCCTGATCTATTGCAACAAAGTTTGCAAATTTTTTAAGGCCCGTTGATTGTTGGCCGTCTGCATCATTTCTTTGATTCCATCGCGTTCTCGCACCGTCAGTCGCCAGCTTAAGGGGGCTTGGTGAATGGCAGGGGCGTGCCGGGTGGTGTCCATCATAAGAAACGATGGGCTGTATTGGAAATCCACCGTGTGGATACTATTGGCAAACCACTTGTGGGCATAATTTACCATTGCTTCGTTGCGGGCATCTTGGAGGTGATCCAGGTTGTCGACCAAATGCTCAATGGGGCTAAATAGCTTGAACAACAACGATCGGTTGATGGCAGGCCGGATATTGATTTCTTGCGGCGAGTCACGGATGCGCACGAGCACTACGCCCGAGGTATTTTTGGCGATCCAATCGCGGAAGACAAAAAGGAATTGGACGGCATCCAACACCCCAAAATTGTCGGAAAGGCCGGCATCCATGACTTCCATGGGTGGGTCGCTCGGCAAAATGACATTGGGCGTGACATAGGGGAATGTCGCATTCATGCGCAGCGCAGTCAGGAAACGCAGGCTGTCGGCCGAATGTTGCTGAAAAAATCGGCCGAGTTCAATCCCGGTGATTTTGCCCTGCCGAAAGTCGGGTGGCCCGGTAGAAGTGCCAGTCAGGTAAGAAACGGGCTGGGGCGAAATGTAGAGCCGTCGCCCGTCATTGATAATGGTGGCTGCCAGCAGCAACATGGGGATCTGGGCGGCTTGCTCGGGCTCCCGATAATCGGCCACGGTTTTATCGAGCAAAAACTCGGTGTCGATATTCAGTTTTTGCTCAAAGGCATAGCCCCGGTCACGGTGATACTCTTGCCCGTTGAGCGAAAATGTGCGCCAAGGGAACGCCAGATCGTTGGCAACCAACGCAAAAACCAGCGGATTAAGACGATCTTTGGCAATTTTATCAATAAAACGATCGCTGTAAGGATCGCTGATTTGCCCGCGCTCGGCCCGTAGCCAGACCTCGCGAAAATAGGCCGCGCCGATCATCCCGCCCGAGGCCCCGGTGATGAGTTGGGCATGGTGCATCAGACTGCCGGCAGTGGCACTATCAGCGGCCTGTAAACAACGGACGGTCCACACCGCTGCCCGCTGCCCGCCACCACTCGTGCAAATGAAGACTAGCTTGGGTTTGGGCTTGGTTGGGAATTTCTGCCGCCAATTGACCAAGATCTGTAACGTGGCAGTGGTATCCTGCGCATAATGTTGGGTGGTACCCAGTGATCGCAATCTGGGTATGGAATATTCGGCGGGCGGGGATTGGTAGTTCAAGCCAAAAGCTTGGTGCCGGGAGGAATGGCCATCGTCGGTCCTGAACCAGCCGACTCCGCCCACCAAAAGGGCCGCCAAAGTGAGGGCCCAACCCCGGAACCAGAAATTGACGGCCCCGATCAACATCATGATGAAAGCAAACAGCAGGAGTGACGTGGCGGCGGCCGGAATTTGGAGCCATTCATTTTCGGGAAACCAGCCCAAGGCCGTCAGCAGGCCAAAAAAGACCACTTGCAGTGCGATGGCATTGAATTGGTTTTGATCAAAAATTTGTAATAAGTCGCTCTGGCCAATGGGCTGGCTGTACTGGATGCGGCGCAACCGAAAGGGAAAATCAAGGTACGATTTGATCGGGTAGCGGCCGGTTTGAATGTTCTTCAATTTTTGGGAACGAATGATTCGGCTGAGGTTGTTTTGCCGGATCCGCCGGTCGACCCGATCCATCACCCGCTGAAAGCGATCCAAGCTGGTGTAGTGGAAATAGACCATGGACAGCACAATCATGGCCCCCGATCCGAGCAACAACCCGCTGATTTTCCCAACAATGCTGGCCGCCGTGGCCATTTCAAAATTCAACTGATAGCGGGTGAACTCGATCACATATAACCCAATGAAAACCAGTGGGATGAAGCTGTTGTTGAAACAGAAACGGAGCAGCGGGTAGCGCAGTAGCCCCAAGAAAGTGAAGCGGTTGATTCCCAGGACAAAACTGGTGAGGTGAAACGACATAATGAAACTGCCCAAGGCGATGCCAGTGAGAAACATGCTCACAAACCCCACTTGGCCCCGGTATTCAGGGGCGAGGAACAGATAGGGCAGGCCAATGGTCTTGCCCCACAAGCCCATGACCACCAATGCCAATGCCACCCAAACGGCCAACAAACTGAGGTTGCGCTTGAGGTGAAAAAAGAGCAGTTGAACCGGCAATGAATAAAACAGCAAATGCAGCATAATTCTACACTTCGCTCCGCAAGATTTCCAACGGCGGACGATCCAAGATTCCCCGTGCATTGATCAGGCCAATGAACATGGTCAGCCCGGTAATGCCCGCAAACAAGCCAAAGATTGGCAAAAACTCGGGCACAAATACGGTCTCAAAGCTGAAATAGGCCAAGGCCCAAGTGGCCACCAAAGCCAGCAATACCCCGGAAAGCGAAGCCAAACTGCCCAAGATAAAATATTCCAAGACATTGATGATCAGCACTTGGCGGCGATTGGCCCCCAGCGTGCGCAACAATACGCTTTCCCGCATCCGCTGGTACTTGCTGATGATCACCGAGCCGATCAAGACCAAGATACCGGTCAAAATGCTGAACAAAGCCATGAACCGAATGGCAAAAGAAATTTCGTCCAGCACTTCATCCAAGGTTTGGAGGATGAGATCCAGATCCACCACCGACACATTGGGATATTCCTTGACCAGTGCTTGCTGAAAACGGGCCGAGGCCGCTTTGCTGGTCACCCGCGTGACGAGCACGTGAAACTGGGGCGCTTGCTCGAGCACCCCTTTGGGGAACAGCACCAGGAAGTTGGTCTGTACCCGGTTGAAATCCACTTCGCGCAAGTGGCCAACCACGGTTTCCATGGGCAGGCCCTGCACATCAAACTTGAGCCGATCGCCCAATTTTACCCCGATCCGTTTGGCATACGGCGCTTCCAAAGACACAAAAATGGTGTCGGTAACCGATTTTACCTCACCGCGCCACCGCCCCCCGATGGTTTTTTCGGAACCAATGAGCGAGTCGCGGTAAGTGACCCGGTATTCCCGATCCACGGCCCAATTGGGTATTTTGTCAGTGGTGTCGGCCTTGATCTGGGCCGCACTGCGCCCGTTGATGCCCGCCAAGCGTATGGTCACTACGGGCACTTGTTGCAAAATCGGCAGGTTATTTTGGGACACCAACCGGCTGATCGAGTCTTTTTGGGCGCTTTGGATATCGAACAAAATCATGTTTGGCTGGTTTTCTCGTCCAGCGAACTGCACTTGGCTCAGCAGCATGTTTTGGATAAACAACAAGGTGGAAATCAAGGCCGTGCCCAAGCCAATGGACAGGATCAGGATCAACGTTTGGTTGTTGGGACGGTACAGATTGGCCAAGCTCTGCCGCCAGAGATAGCCCCATGAACTGGGGAAAAAACGGCGTACCGACCACATGACCAAGCGGCCCAGCCCGGCCAAGATGGCCACGGCAACCAGCAGACCGATTGTAAAATAGAGGGCTTGGGCAAAATCGCGGATTTGGAGCCAAGAAAACCCGAAGACAAACAAAAGGATAAGCCCATTGACCAGCCAACTGAGCGGGTCGCGCCCGGTGATGTCTGCCTCATACGAAGAGCGCAGCGTCCGCAAGGGCGACACATTGCGCACACTGAGCAAGGGAACGAGTGCAAACAAGATGGATACGGCCATGCCCATGAGCACGCCTTGGCCAATCGCCCACCAAGAAATGGCGGCGGTCACTTCCACGGGCAGAAACTCCTTGAAAATCACGGGCAGTAGCGTTTGGACGAAAGCCCCCAGCACCGCTCCCAACACCGAGCCGAGCAGGCCCATTGCCATGATCTGGAACAAGTAGATCTGGAACGCTTGCCCGCCCGTGGCCCCCAGGCAGCGCATGATTGCCACTGATGGGATCTTTTCCTTTACATATACGTGCACCGCGCTGGCCACGCCCACGCACCCGAGCAGCAGCGCGATGAAAGCGACCAAATTGAGGAACTGGTTCAGGTTGTCCGATACCCGCCCAATGTTGCGCTTGCGGGTGGCGACGGTTTCGTAGCTGAGGCCATTCCGATCAAGGCGGGGTTCAATTTGCTTGATCAGTTTTTCCACATCCATCAGGGGTGGAAATTTGAAATAGAAGCGGTAGCTGATCCGGCTGCCCCGCTGCACCAGTCCCGTTTGGGCCAATTGGTCAAATGGGATATAGACCGGCGGGGCCACTGTGGCGGCAATGCCCGATTGCCCGGGCACTTTGGTCACTTGGCCTTCGATGCCGAAGCTCAAGCTGCCCACCCGCACCGAATCTCCGGGTTGGGCCGCAAATTGGATCAGCAGTGTATTGTCCACCAATGCCCGGCGGCCTTGCTGAAACGTGCGCCCCGCACCCGCTGGCTGCGTCTCGATCTCGCCATAAAACGGGAATGCCCCGCCCAAGGCCCGGATCTGCACCAAGCGAGTGCCGCCATCTTTGGGAAACTGGATCATGGAAGCAAAGGAAGCTTCTTGCGCTTGTTGGCCCCCCAACGAATCAAACCAAGCTTGCAGCGTATCGTTGACTGGTTGGTTGGCCGAGATGACCAAATCTGCCCCCAGCAGTTCTTTCTCCTTCCGATCTACATCGCTGCGGAGGTTGGCATTGAACGAATTGATGGCCACCAACGCGGCAATGCCCAGTGTGATGGACGAAGTGAACAGTAGTAGGCGGGAACGGCTGCGGCGACTATCACGCCAGGCCATGTTCCACAGCCAAAAAAATGGAGTTTTCAAGGATACAGTGCTGATTGGATGTGCTTGACCTACAAGTATAGGCTGTTTTTGGCAATTTATCGCTATCGTTGCGCCATTCTTATCGAGTTTAGGTTGTAAGATTGGGCCGTTTCCGAGCGAGTGGGGATTGGGGAAAATGAGTGCCCAGATCAAAAAATGAGCAAATGCTGGCCAGCAGCCTTGGCCTTAGTTGTTACGTTAACATTGTTCAAATTTTGCAACATCACACCGTCAGTCCGAAAGTTTGATAGCTTTACAGTGATGTGATTGCTGCGACCCACGCCAGTCCGTCTAAAAACTATACGCTTCAAAGATAGCACAAATCCAAGAAAACTTCTTAACTTGTAGAATGAAATTTATTACAGGAAAAAACAGAGCCACTTACAGCCTCACAGAGCCACTTGAAGAACTGATATCGCCCGACAATG
>JBBQXF010000144.1:0-10750 GCA_038209965.1 Cytophagales bacterium
GGACAATCAAGGCATCATTGGCCTGAATCCGGGGTTCAGTCCCAAATTTGCCTGTATCCTTCGGCTTACCAATGTAGATGTAGCTCACCAGCGATTTTTTCTCCAGTTTCTGTAACTGGGTAGCAGCGGGCAAGCGGTTCATCACCAACAGGTCCGTTTCGCGCAATACCGTGGTCACCATGAAGAAAAACAACAACATGAACACGATATCGGGCAAAGAAGCCGTGGAAATGGCCGGCATTGGCTTTGATTGTTTCTTAAACGTAGGCATAGTTTTCTAAAGTTTAAAAACCATTTGAGCAAAACAGGCTAGTTGGCCCCGGTGTTGGTAGGTTCAGCCTCCGACAATTGGTAAGGAATTTCTGCCTTAACTTTTACTAACCGGGGATCTTCCGACCTTTTGGGATCGTTTTCCAGATCGAGATAGGCTTGAACCGTCATCCCCAAGGATGCAGCCCGCAGCTCGTTGTAAGCCCGTTTCAGTTCGTCCATCACTTTGATGTAAACGTCATACCGGGTGCCGCGATCCGTTTTGAAAGAGATAACTGCTTTCGCTGGGCTTTCAGAAGAGGCAGGGTCAACATTATTGTTCATAATGAACTTTTTGGCTGCCTCCCTAAGATCCTTTACGCTCATTGGTTCCCCTTCCACCAACAGTTCATTGTTGGAATTGGTGAGCACAGTGAAAACATTACGTTCTTTCAGTTTTACGTCCACTTGGTCTTGCTTGGGCGGGAGCCTGATCGTGAGTCCCTTGTCCGAGGCAATCGTAGTGGTTACCAAGAAAAATATGAGCAGTAGGAAAGCAATATCGGCCATTGAACTGGCATTGATTTCGGCTGCTACACGCGCTTTTTTTGCCATAATTTTGTTTATTTAAACAATTTGGTCACTTCACTGTAAACCACTATTAGAGCAGTGATAATCAGCAAGGCATAGCACATGACAATACTTCCGCCCACAAGTTGGTAGCTGCTGGGGGTAGTGAACAGATTTTGCTTTAGCGAATCCGAAAACCTGGCTGGCACGTCGCTGGATGACAATAGGTAGCAAAAGCCAAATATTAACACCAACGCCCCAATCCCAATGAGCGATTTCACCAAACCTTTGGGATCCCCAAACGACTTGATCAGTGGCAGGATGACGGCTGCCCCCATCGCAATGGCCATCAAAAAATACGACAAATAGATGCCTGCATCGATCCACCAAGTTGAGCTTGAACTTTCTTCCATGATTTTTTTCGGTTTTCAAGTTTTAATTGACAAAAAGAACAGCTTATCTACCAGAGTACTTTACCAACATATCGACCAGCGTAATGGAAGCGTCTTCCATTTGGCTAACGATGGAGTCAATTTTAGAAACACAATAGTTGTACAGTACTTGCAATATAATGGCCACAATCAGACCGAATACCGTAGTCAACAAAGCTACTTTGATACCACCAGCCACCAAGGTGGGAGAAATATCACCAGCGGCCTCAATCATGTCAAAGGCTTGAATCATCCCGATTACCGTGCCCAAGAAACCAAGCATGGGGGCCAATGCAATAAACAAAGAGATCCAAACCAGTCCGCGCTCCAGTTTGCTCATTTCTACTGAACCGTAAGCAACCACTGACTTTTCTACAATCTCCAATCCTTCAGAATGGCGCATCAGACCTTGGGTAAAGATGGAAGCAACGGGGCCTTTGGTGGCAGCAGTCACATTCTTGGCGGCTTCAACCCCGCCAGACTTGAGCGCACCCTCTACTTGATCAAGCAACTTTTGGGTATTGGTAGTGGCCAAGTTCAGAGTGATTACCCGCTCAATACAAACGGCCAAGCCGATGATCAAACAAAGCAATACCGGAGTCATGAAGACCACATCGCCTTCAATGAATTTCTCTTTCATTACTTGGTGGAAGGATTTCTCCTCGGCCGGGGCTGGGGGAGCCTCTCCCAGCACTGGCATCGCCGCGTTGGCAGAGTCGACAGCCGTTTGCGTAGAATCAACTTTGGTTGAGTCAGGTACTTGTGCATTGACAGTGAGCACACTAGCTGCAACGAACGCGACAACGAACATGAAAAGCTTGAATACGTTTTTCATAAATCAGACAGATTGGGTTTTAAAGTGTAATTGATTATGTTTTCGGTTTTTATTATTGGTCACCGCGACCAATGGCGGAGAAGGAGGGATTCGAACCCTCGATGCCCTTTTGGGGCATACCCGCTTTCCAGGCGAGCGCCATCGACCACTCGGCCACCTCTCCAAAATTGTAAGATTTCATTTAGCTCACAAACGTACACAAGAGTTGTCTCCTATGCAATAGCCAGAAAACTTCCTTCCGGCAAATAAATCAAGAAAAAAGCCTTTCTGCAATGTTTTGGGCAAAAATCTTTCGGCTCAGGGAGCTAAATCACAGATCGTTTTGTCTCCAACTCGCCGACAAGCGTACCTACGGCCCTCAAAATCAAGGCTGTAATGGGGCTTGATCGAACTTTCGGCGATTTCTACTATTAATATGCCCAATCCGTCCAATTCGTCTTCTACACAATATAATTCCACGGGCGGGAAACAATATTGTTTGGCTGCTTCCTCGATGGCAAACTTTTCTTCGGCCGGGTCAATGCCCGCCACCCAGCCTTGATCGCTTACCCCCACGATAATTTTGCCCCCCTCAGTGTTGGCAAATGAAGTGAGCGTTCTGGCTATCTTGGCCAAATCGGTGACCCGCTGCTTGAAGTCCAAGGTTTGGGACTCGCCTTCTTTTATCATTTTCTGCAATCCTTCAGGAACATTGATCTTCATGGCCTGGATTTCTAAAGGAATAATGTTTCACGCTGGGCGAAAGATACACATCACCTATTTTGCCGCGAGGGCAGCGCCACCGGCCCCAAAAAGTTGGCTCAGGCCAAGGCCCGCTCCAGCAAAGCCTCGAGGATTTCCCGTCCGTCGGCATTCCCCAGCCGGGCCGATGTGGCACGCTCGGGGTGGGGCATCATGCCGAACACGTTTTTGCCCAAGTTGCAAACGCCCGCAATATTTTGGGCCGATCCGTTGGGGTTGGCCGCTTCGGTCACTTGTCCGTCAGCTTCGCAATAATGGAACAGCACTTGGTCATTTTGGTTCAGACTGGCCAATATTTCGGGGGCGGCATAATACCGCCCATCGCCGTGGGCAATCGGGATTTGGTAGGCCCGCTCCCGATCCAGATCTTGGGTAAGGGGGGCTGAGCGAGAAACTGGTTTTAGAAAAACGTTTTTGCACACATATTTACGGCTGGTGTTGCGCAGGAGTGCCCCCGGCAACAAGCCCGCCTCGGTCAGGATTTGGAACCCGTTGCAGATGCCCAGCACCTGGCCGCCGGCCGCCGCGTGGGCCACTACCGATGCCATGACTGGCGAGAACCGTGCAATGGCCCCCGAGCGCAAGTAGTCGCCATAAGAAAAACCGCCGGGCAAAACAATAAAATCGCACCCGTGGAGGCTGGCATCTTTGTGCCAAAGCTTGATGGCTTCTTGCCCCAACACTTCGCGGAGGGTATAGTGCATGTCGTCATCACAATTCGACCCTGGAAATACTACAATGCCAAATTTCATGTTTGATCCGGAAAAATTGCCCTTTATGCTTTCAGATAGCTTGGTGCTATTTTGGCAGCTAAATTATTGCTTTTTGGCCAATGATGGTCACCTTGGGTACGAGTTTGACTTAAAATTTACAATTTGCGCTGCCCGAACATAGTTTGATAGGTGTTTGGGGGGCATCTTTGACTTTTAAGTGAAAGTGTTGCCCACTGCATTGCAAGTGTGCTTACATTTGTCACTGCTAAACGCCAAATGCGTTGATTTTACCTTTCTCCTGTCTTATGCCGATTGGCCGCTGTTCCACCTATCTGATGCTGTTGGCTGCCCTTTTGGCAACTGCCTGTATCAAATTGCAGGAAAAAGAGATCAAGCTCGCCCCCATTTGCCCAGAATGTGCGGATTATTTGCAGGATAGCGTCAAAGCGATGCCGGGAATCAGGTACGTGGAGTACTCGCCCAAGCTCCAGTTGTTAAACGTGAAGTATGACACCACCAGTTTTAGCCCCCGCCGCCTCCAACGCTTCTTGACCCAGCAGGGTTTTATCCGATCTGTGCGCGACTCGGCATACAAAGTGCCCGCTTGTTGCAAATAAGTTGCCCCTCTCAAGTCGGTGATTGAGTTTGATGTCGCCATTGTTCCCCTCTTGCAAGGTGAAATTGGTCTTAGTCCCCGTCATCGGTGTTGCGCAAAAGTATGAAGGGCCGTCATTGTGATAGAACCCAGCGCAGTAGTGATCCCAAAAAATCCCGCGCGGGTGACGCCCTTTGGGGGTTTTACACTGGAATTGGCCATTTATCTATCCTCATTGCATTCCTTGAAGATTTTAAATGGCTGGCTCAACATTAGCTTGTAATATTGAGCCAAATCAAGTTTTTTTGTTGTGCACCAACATCTTGCAGTTTTATTGTACGTTTGTGTACTTGAGTGGATTATTAAGGAATTTGTTATTTAAACCAAAGTTTATTCTCACACCTACAAAACACTCTACGGCCGTAAATGATTGGGCCGTAGCATCTAATAGCCCAAGATGCTTTATTTTCTTGCTATGACAAGATTTTTTAACTATCTTAATTATTTTTTGCTCCCGATTCTACTTTTTTTTGCGCGTGGCGTTTCTGCACAAAATAGGGAGAATCCACCCAGTGGTAGTGTCCAAGCTCAGCTAATGGATCTACATACTTGGCGGGCGACTAACCGTGAGCGGGCACTTTTTTATGATTGCGCCCTGGCCTTGGCCCATGAGCAGCAATGCCGCCAAACTACCTTGGGCCAACTCGACCAGCTTCGGGCCACTGCCGATTCAGTGCGTCATTACTACCGATCAGCCTTGGCGAGCAACACCCGATCGGCCTTAAAAAGTAGCAAACAAGCTCTGCAAACCTTGTTTGGCACCAACTTCTCTTCTCCCCATGAGTTACAGCAAAGGATCAATACCTCACTTGCCCACTTTGAGGCCCATCAGGATTCGGTGGCCATGATCATCGGCAAAGCAGATAGAATTTTGGCACTTTATCGCCACTCATGCCAATTTTATCAATCGGCCACCAAGAATTTTAAAGATGTGGCCAGCTTGTACCTTAATAAGCAAAAATTATCACTGGGCCTTTTGGACACGGTTCGCTTGGTGTTTTCTGAAGTTGACCAACTTTTGGTGGAGTATCAGGGGTTGGGCCAACTGGCCAATTTGAAGCAGCAAACGCAGAAGATTACCCTGATCCGTTATAAAGGGAGCGCACTCAATGCCGCCACCGACTGTGGAAGCACCTACAGCACTGGCCCGAACGAGCTGTTCCTATTGGATTTTCGCCCACAAATTGAAACAATCCTTTACAAAGTTCGGGTGCAACTCCCCGCGTTGCGGAAAGGATTTGACTTGGCTGATCAGTTGCTCAATAAAGCATTGGCCCGTTATTGTGAGCCAAACTCCGCCAAACAAGCCGGGCTGGTAGAGTATCGACCGATATTGGAGCGGCAAATTGTGGACAGTTTGCGGCTATTTGACAATAATTCGCTGATTGCCAACCTACTCACCTACAAAATTGTGAAATTGGCGGCACTCCATTCCATCTATCAATACCAACGGGCAAGGGCCGCGCAATCATTGGATCTGTCAGCCCAACACCAATCACAAAGCGGAATTGTGAGCTATTTGGCCAATTGCGACACCGCATTGAACAAGATCAGCTTAGATAACCGTTCATTGGCCCATTATTCCCTTTTTTTGGAGCAGCCTACCGAGGAGAAAGCCAGAATTGGGGAGTTTGTCATTCTAGAAAAGCAACAAATATCGAGTTTGCTGAATGGGTGGCGGCTCATTGAAACCGAGTCCTTTGCCCAGTTGAAAAAACTGGGGCAGTATGCTGCTTACGGGCCTGTGCCCATGGCCCTCCATGCGTACAAGGACGAAGTGCCAGCGCTGTTGGCCAAGGGCTGGTTCGTCAGTTTGTACACCCATGAATTGCCCAAAGGAGAAACCTTTGCCGCCGGTTATCATCAGGCACTTGGCAAAGATCGTACTGCTTTCGCGGCTCAAATAGGTGCCAACGGCCAAGTCAAATGGCTGACCGAAATGCCCAATGAGCAACTGGGAGCGCCCAAACAGCTTTTCGTTGTGCTGGACCAGCAGGGCTGGGCCTGCCTTAGCACCCGTGATCAGGCCAACCAGTCCCAATCCATGTTGCTCAACCAAGAAGGAAAAAAAATGTCGACCGGCCAAGTGGGCATTGCGGCGATGTGCTTTAATCCTCAGTCGGTTATCCACTTACAAATAGAACAATCCAGTAAATTGCGTTGTAATCTTGTCAATGCTTTGGGCCAAATAGTAGCCTCCACCGAATTTGCCTTTGTGGGTAGTGTCATTGGGGTGGTGCCAGATGGGGACGGGTTTGCTCTAGTGGCCAATTTTATCCAGTTTACCGATGCTACCGGTCGTCCAATCACGAGCGAAGTCATTAGAGTGAATGGAACCAACGTGATCCTGCTCCGGCTTGGGGCACAGGGACAACTGCGGGAGGTTATTCCTTTTCCTTCGCGCAACACCTTGTTTGGCAACGAAATATTCCAAACGGCCAGCAAAACTTGGGTAGTGAAAGGCTGGCAAGCCAGTGATCCGATGCTAGACCCGGCTACCGAACAGGCTACTCCGTGGAGCGCTACCTTCAGGACGAAGTAAGGGGACAAAGCCTAAGACCGGGGTTCAGGCCCAACGGCGGCCAAGCGCTGTATGAATTTACCACTTTCCTTTGGCTACCCTACATCATCTTGCCTCGTCCAATTGACCGAAAAGCGGAAACAATTGAAAATCAAGTTAATAAATCATGAAAACTGCTAGAACCTTTTTATTTTGGGATAATTGCTGATCCAACTGCGCAAGTAATGATAAAAAGAACGGGCCGGACCTGCGATGGACCGACCCGTTGATTCCCAAAAAAGAACCACTTGATTACTGTACCACCATTTTTTTCTGATAAATCCCCCCATCATTGCCCATAATCCGCAGGACATAAGTGCCGGCCGCCAATGCTTGCCGGAACGTTAGGCGCATGGTCACCTCGGTTCCGTTGCGCTCAAAGCGTTCGCTGAAGAGCTCGCGGCCCGTGATGTCATAGAGTATCACCCGGCCGGCGGATAGTTTCCGGTTGGTGAGCAGCAAGTTGACTTCGTTGCCCGCGTTGGGATTGGGGTACAAAACAAACCCTTCTTTGGCCAGCGATTCCTCCTCCATGAGTACCGCCACTATCTTGGAATAGGTAAAAGTGCCGTTGCGATCGGTTTGTTTGAGCCGATAATACGACAATCCGGGCAGCGGCTCAGTATCCACCTCGCGGTAATCAAGCCGGGTGCTTGAATTGCCCGC
Source organism: Cytophagales bacterium (assembly GCA_038209965.1). GTDB lineage: Bacteria > Bacteroidota > Bacteroidia > Cytophagales > Thermoflexibacteraceae > JALONO01. The sequence continues at coordinate 7,421 of JBBQXF010000144.1, forward strand.
GCCGGGCACTTGCTTGAATGCAGCAAAATTGCGCCCGTCGGTGCTGCGCTCGAGAGTAAAGAAGGCATTTTCCACCTCTTGGGCAGTGGCCCAGTGCAATTGTACTTGACGGTTGGCCGGGTCAGCCTTGGCCTCAAAGCGCAACAGTTGGATGGGCAATAAATTCAGTTCAGATTCGGAAGCGATGGTAAACGGGTTTTGATATTGGGCATCGCTGGGGTTGTCAATATTGTCAACGACTACCCCGGACATGACCGCTCCCCGGAAGCTGCTGTTGACATAGCTGGAGATCGCGCGCGTCCACCAACGGGTATCGAAACTGGGACGGTTATACCACTGGGCCACTTGGGTCGCGCTTGGCTGGTTAATGTTACCACTGCGCACGTTCTCCCAAGTAAGGGTCACATTGGGCTGGTCGGCACCAGCCTTGCGGTCAAGGGTCCAAAACTCCGAGTTACTCACATCCACTAAGGGAGGCTGCTGGCGGATGGTTACATCAGCTCCAACGGTAGAAGCCCCAAAGCCATAGTAAGCGGCCCGGAAAGCTGAGGCGGGATTGGTCAACTGGCTCACCGCCAACGGGGCATAGCGCCTCCCGTTGCCAATCGGGAAGAAGAAAGCCGTGTTGCCCTCCTTGAGCACTGGCCCGATTACGTGGCTGGCATCGGTGGGGCCATCGGTCAAGGTCAGGGCGGGCGGTGTACCGGATCCACTGTAGCCTAACGCAAAGAACCCACTGCCGCCGCCGGCTACTCCCGCGCCAGGGGCAAACACTACTTCCCGCCCATTGGCCGAGGCAAAATGCCCTCTGGTAAATACACCAAGGTTGGTGATCCGCAAGGGAAAGTCTAGGGTAATGGCCGAGAAGCCCACCCCAACAGATCCTAGCTTGGCTACTTCGGCGTTATAAAACGACTGGTTGTTGGATCGGACTATTTGCTCATTCTCCGTGCCATCAAACACCACTTGAGCAGCCCGAGCGGTAAAGGCCCCGCCGTTTTCAGCTACCCAGTCGCCACCGAGGTTGATGTTATAATTGGCTGGATTGGCATCGAGGGTGTTGTTGTCCCCGATGATCAGGCTGCCCCGGACATTAATCGCTGCCACGAGTGATTTGGTCACGGCCGCAGTGGCCCGCAACTCCACATTGCCATAGGCCGAGGGGGATGTACCCGCTGCGCCCGGCCCAACTCCCAACACTGGCCCAGCCACTACTTGGGTGGGACTATTGGCGTTGTACACCACCGTACTTTGTTGGGTTTTGGGCAAGGGCACGGTAAGGTTGCCAGGAGTCCAGGCATACAGGTTGATCAGGTTGGTCCGGTAAGCCGTTGGGAACAGGGTGGCAACCGTGGGGGTGCCAAGGGTCAAGCGGCCCGTATTGGCCATGGTAAGGCTATCGGTGCTGTTGCCCAAGATTTGGTTGCCATTGTCAATCAAGTGGTTGTAGTCCTCAATGCGCAACTGGGCCCGCACCGGCACATCCACTTGTGCACCTTGTACTGTTTTGTTGATCAAGGTAGCTACCGAATTATCAAACCGCCGGGCGATCAAGTTGCCATAGCTGGGTTGGTTGGACACGTCCTGCGCCAAATTGGCTTGGTAAAAAACGGTGCTCAACCGATCCAACGCAATGCGGCCCCGGGTAAACTGGGTGGGAAAAATGGTGGTCGCCGCATTCCCCAGCATAAGGTTGGCCCCTGGTGACATAATGAACAGCGGGTTGGCTGATACGTTGGCATTGCCACTGATCTGGAAGCCATTGTCATATACACTTACATTTGGGCGCAAGATGGCAGCGTTGCGCACTCCGACCGTGCCCAGCAACCTCTTGGTATTGGTTCCCAACGGGTCTGGGATGGCACTGGGCGCGGTGGCACCGTCCCCGGCGAAAAATAAGTTCCAGAAACTGCTGTTCTGGGCCGCCAAGCCTACATTTTGCTGGTTCGCATCGTTGTAAATAACTGTAGTGCTGTCATTGATCACCATATTGGCAAACCCGGTCGGCAGGTTGGTGGCCGTGCCGCCTACGGTTGGCAAGCCGAGTTCCAAGTGAGTTTGGCCTTGGGTGTTGCCCAAATTGCCATTTTCCAAAGTAAACAACTTCCCGACGCCGGTGGTGCGGAGTTGGTTGCGGGTGTCGGCCAAAAGGTTGTGCTGGCCCACCAACAAATTTCCCTGCATGGTAAATGCTGGCGTACTGGTCAATTCCTTGCGGATCAAGGGATTAGAACCGAGGGAAAAGTCCCGCACCTCCAAGTTTCCGTAGTTGGGTTCACTGGAGATCAACTGCCTAGCGCCGGTTGCATTGAGGGCAGGGGCCAAATGCCCAGTCAAGTACATGACAGTGCTATTGGGATCCAAACTGGTATTGGCCCGGACAAACTGGGGCGAGAAATTGGTGCCTATGTTGTCATTGCCAAGGGTCAATTGGGCGTTGGCAAGTACTAAAACTTGTGGCTGGGCAGGCGGAGTACTGGTGATCTGGATTCCATTGTCATACAAATTGACCCTTTCTTGGATTGATAAAGAATTGCGCACGATCAATGAATAAGGCGGTACTACGCCAGCAGGCACCACTGTGGGATTGACCACCCGTTTGAGCACTGTAGTACTAGCTGGGACAGCATCGGACTTGCGCATTTGCAGCCTTGAGTAGGAAAACCCGGCCAGCACCTCTTGGACTGGTTGCAGTGCTGCTGCTGAAGTGTTCACCGTTATTGTGGCCGAACCGCTGGGGTACATATTGACTTCGCCGGAGCCAGCGGCGTAAATTACAGTGCTTTCGCCCATTTGCATTTTACCCCCTGCATTTGGATTTAGGGGATTAAAATCACCAACAGGGGTAAAAGTAGGGAAGCTCGTTACCCGATTGGTAGTGGATATGGGCACAGTAATACCAGCAGGCGTAACGTAGGAAATCTGGCCGGTTGGTGTGGAGTTTGCCACTCCCGTCACCAAATTACCAGTTCCAAGCATGAGCACTGATTGGCTGGGGTCATCACTCATCCAAATTTTATTGTTGGTAGGGGCTTGTGTGCCGGTTCCCGTCTGGTTGGCAAAACTATTGCCCCTGATCTGGTTTCCCATATCCCGAAATATTCCACTGTGCAAGAACAATGACCCATTGATCGTGATCCCACCCGATCCAGCCAAATCTTTATAAGCACTAGCCCCACCGGTAGTAAACAAGGCCAATGTACCATAAATAGCTGGCCCAACATCGATTACCTGTATGCTGGCAGGAGGAAAAATACTACTGCGAAGCATTTGGCCAGCCACTATTTGTTGGTTGTTCGACCGGTATTGCACAATGGATGGATTGTTACC
>JBBQXF010000145.1:0-10546 GCA_038209965.1 Cytophagales bacterium
ATGGTGCTGCCCACCAGCGAGTTGGCGGTACCTACCACGCCACTCAGGCCCGTGGTGCCGTTCACCCAGGTGACCGCGCCCCGGCTGATGCTCCATGAACTGCTGATCACCACAAAATTGCTGCTGCCAGTGAGGACCACGGGGAAACCACCTACTTGGTCGCCGGCGGTGCTGCCGGTCAGGGTGCTGATCAGGGCCAAGGTAGTGCCGTTGTAGAGGTGCACGGCCCCCACGTCCGTGACCGGACCCACCGCGTCATAGCCCGGGTCGGTGACCACGAAGTTGCCGTTGGGCAGGGTGGTGACACTGCTGCCAAACAGGCCGCTGCCGGCTGGCCCGGCAATGTCCTGCGCCTGGACGGGCAAGGTGGCCATGAGGCAGGCCAGACCGGCCAGCGCGAGGGCGGGCCATTTTAACAGGGTTTTTATTGGATTTTTCATATTGAGGTTTATGTATGGTGTTATAAATATTGTCAACGGACAAAAATAATAAAAAAATGGGTAAATCGTGGTGGTTCAGGCGATTGATCAAATTATCTTTTTTGCACTGGGCCACTTTCCAAGCAGTGGGGATCTGGACGGTTCTTGGGGGCAGGATTTGGCCAAAGTGGCCCGGCCGCCAGATCAAGGAAAACCCCGGTTGGGCTGGAAACCGCAACCGGGGTTTTGCAGATTTCAACCTTGGCAGGGCTGAAAGCCGCTGCCAGGGTTTTACGTCCTTCAAGATTTTCTATTAGAAGTTTGCCCCGTTGTTGGTGCGCTTTGTTGGCACTAACAACGGGGCAAATCCCCAATTTTGCAGTTGAAAAAGTGCCCAAACTGGCGAGTGGTGCACCCAGTTTGAAAACTTTGGCAATAAAAGCAGTTTGCTAATCATTAAAATCCAATTTCCACTATTTGGTGGCCCCGCAGTTCAGGGAGGGTGAAACCGATTCGGCCATTGCCCTGTTTGAAAGCAAGCGTACGGCCTTCGGGCACGGTGCTCACTTTGCGCACCGGCTTGGGCACACGGATGCTGGCCTGGATGTTTTGGACGGGCAGCACATCTTCGATCACATCAAACTCGCTCCCCCGTCGCTCAGGTACATAGTGCAAAAGGTGTAATACATACCGGTTTTGGGCCATTTGGTGGTTGAGGGCGGCCACGGTGGCGCTGGGCGCGCCCACCAGTCGCACCGCTGGCTCGGGGAGCAGGGCTTTCACTGCATTGAGAAACACTTCGCGGCACCAGCGCGGCGCACTCCGGGCATATTGGGTGCAGATCGGGTGCATGAAATAGACCACCTTGCCGTTTTGGGTTACGGCCGGGTAGCTGGCCTTGCCCGCCGAGGGTGTGTGCCGATGCGAACTGAAGTGCTCCCAAGTCCGGTTGAAATAGGGCGCATTGGCCATGAGCAGGGCTTGGGCCGTGGTGGTTTTTACTTCCATGCCCTGGAGGTACATCACCAGTTCGGTGGCGGGCAACCCCTGGCCCAAGCCCGATCCGTTCAGGGCCAAGAAGTCGGGGCTGAACGGGGCCTCCCCCACCAGTTCCAAGCCAAAAAGTGGGGTGGCAAATGCCTTGCCGTCTGGGGCAAGCCCCGATTTGTACGAAGCGAGCACTGCCCCGCCCTTGCCGACAAAATCTTCCAATTTGGTTTTCAGGGCTGCATCCACCGGGATTTGGTCGGGCAGGATCAGGAGCTGGTAGCTGGCCAGATTGCTCTGGCTGTCCACCACGTCAAATTGGTGCTTGCCTTCTTGGAGCATCCGCACCACGCCCATCATCTGCTCGGGTGTACGGGCTGATTCGGCCACCGTTCCCCGGTTAAAAAATTCTTCGGCACTGAACACCCCAATGTCGGCGATCGCCTTGGCATTCTCGCACCAAGCTTCTTTCTGGGCCACTTGGGCATACACTCCGCCAATGAGATCGTAGGTGGCCGCATCAAGCACACCACGCGGGTGCAACTGGTCGCCCACCGAGCACTTGGCATTGAGGGCCAGCATATTAAAGCATTCAAACTCGAGGGCCGCTTGGTTTTTGAGCGAGTGAAAATCCCCCCAAGAAGTGTGGAACTTGCCCGTCATGCCCATGTTGTCCAAGCCCAGTGTCCGGGCATAGCGGCCCGTGAGCGGGAAGTGCAGGTAGCCCCAACCGCCCGAGGGCAGGGACTCCAGTTCCAAATGGCTGTTGTACGACAGGCTGGGGCGGATGCCCGGCCCAATGTGTCCCCCGTTGTAGAAAATGGTGCAGTCCTTGTCCAGTTTTCGGATAAAAGCCGTCAATTCTTTTTTATAATCGGTCATTACCGATTGGTAATACGCAAATCGCACTTCGGGTTTACTGGCATCCAACCCTTTTGTGCGCATTCCGGCCAGACAAGCCTCGTTGGCATTGGGATATACGTGGTGGATGTCCAAGAAAAGGCCATGCACGGGCACTTTCTCAAACAATTCGGCCAAATACGTCTTGAGAAAATTCAGGTAGGGTGTATGGATGCACAAGTGCTCGTAGAATCCCGGCTCAAAAGTTTTATTGCCAAACGGCCGGCCCTCTTCGTCGCGCATGAGCCATTCGGGGTGCTCGCGGGCGGTGAATTCGTCCCACTGCACGGTCACATAAATGGGGGTGCGGATGTTCACCTTGTGGCAGGCCGCCACCTGTTCTTCCAATAGTTTGGGGTGCTGGTTGAACGGGTGCCGCCGTTCGGGAAACTGGTTGGTTTCGTGGTAGATGTACCCGTGGTGGCAGCGGCCAAAGACCGTGACCGAGTTGACACTGGCTTTTTTGAGCGTGGCGGCAAACCGCTCGGCATCAAAATCGGCGGCCACCCCGGGGATCTGGCCACTGGTGTGGTAGTCGAGGTGAACTTGGCGAAAACGCAGGGGCAGGCTCTGATCCAGGGGTCCATCGGTCAAAGCGGTAGTGGTTTGCGCCGCGCCATGCAATGCCGGATTTGCCGCCACTGATTGGGCCAACCCCAGTGCCCCGGCAGTGAGGGCTGATTTTTGGATAAAATTTCGTCGGTTCATGTTGTCTCTTGTTGCAGTAATATAGTGATGTACCATTTTTATGGCTGGCCAAACTACAAATTCTTTTTGACTATTGCCCGTCCCGATGACTGTTATGGACAATTGGCGGTAAAAAAAGTGGCTAGACGAAATTATTGTTTGTTTTTCTTGGGTATTGGACAGCTACTTTTCGGCTTTGTCCTGTGGATTGATAAATCTCGGCTGATTGCACGGTGTTTCCATGGTGGAATAGGCGTGAAAACTGGAACAGGTAACTATTGCTACAAGAAAATCCTCTTTTCTTGAGCACCGCTCATTAACAAAACAGCAGTGGCACCGGTGCTCTACTAGATGACTGCTTCGTTGGTGGTCATTGGCCAAATACAGGGGCCAGCTTTGGGCATGGCGGCCATTGATCGGATTGGGCAACTGGAAGCGCGCAGACATTTTTACCTCCTGACCGCCATTTTGGGCAAGTTTTACGCTCAGTTGGGCCATTGCGAAGCGGCGCAAAACCATTGGCAGTTCGCTTTGGGCCTTGCTCCATCGCGGGCAGAACGGGATTTATTGGAAAAACGGCAGGAAAACTTGGTAATGGGGCCATCGGCGGGGATTCCCCCGGGTGCAACAAAGCTGTGCCGGCAGGTGGGCCCGCTATCCATCATGCGTCCAAGGCATGAATGATTGCAGCGCAAAAGGCAGCTTTCCCCATTGGGGCAAAAAATTGGATAGCACGCCGGCTTGGGGCACGTTATATTTTGAAATCTTTGGGTTGCCAAATTTTATGTGGCACAAGGCTTGCCAGATTGAATAGTGGGCACAAAAGTGGAAAAGTTGGCCGCCAGCACCGAACCCGCCCAACGATTTCACGTATGCCAGTGTACGGGTAATATGGAACAGATGGGGCAATCGCGGGTGACGAAACGTTAAAATGCGAACAATTGTCCTATTCAGATTTCCAGCAGGGGTTACTATTGACCGATAAACTGATTAAAATAAAAACGCTTGAAACTGCTCTTTTCTATCGGGTTTCTTGACATCAAATGGGTCGATATACTGGACATTGCGCTGGTGAGCCTGTTGCTGTTTAGCCTTTACCGACTGGTCAAGGGGACGATGGCCCTGCGCATCCTCAGCGGCTTTTTGGTGCTATACCTCATCTTTCTGGTGGTTCAGGCCACGCGGATGGAGCTACTGACGCTCATCCTCGATAAGTTCATGGGGGTCAGTGTGATTGCGGCCATCATATTGTTCCAGCAAGAAATCCGTAAATTTCTACTCATTATCGGTAAATCCACTGATCTTAACGGACTGGATCTTTTGCGGTTTTTCCGTCGTAACAGATTATCGCCCTTTGAACTCAATGTAGCGGTCTTGATCGAGACCATGCGGGCACTGGGCACCAGCAACACGGGCGCGCTGATCGTGATCTCGCGCGATGTCAACCTAGAAAATTATGCCGAGACGGGCGACACCATTGATGCCCTGATTTCCAAGCGATTATTGATTGCCATTTTCAACCGGAACAGTCCCCTGCACGATGGGGCCGTGCTCATCACCAATGGGCGGCTCAAGGCGGCGCGCTGCATTTTGCCCGTGTCCGACAACCGCAATATCCCGGCCAATATGGGCCTGCGCCACCGGGCGGCCATTGGCATGACCGAAGTGACCGACACACTGGTATTGATTGTGTCCGAAGAAACCGGCCAACTCTCCGTGGCCAGGGGTGGGCGGGTGATGCACAACCTCTCCCCGCTCGATATTCGCGCCCAAGTGGATCAGTACATCGCTGCCACCGATACGCCCAACAACCAGATCGCCGATCAAGCCGTGGCCGTGGCCAGTTGACCGCCAGCGCTTTGGATTGGTGCAATTGCCAGAACCAACCTATTGTAGAAAATGAACCCCGTTGGCAAGGATTTGGTGGTGATTTTCAAACAACCTCAAACCATGTTCTAACATTTTATTCCGAGCGCAAACTCTCCACCGGATTCATCAACGCGGCTTTGATAGATTGATAACTCACTGTTAGCAAAGCAATTACAATTGCACCAAGACCTGCAAGCGCAAAAAGTTCCCAGCGTATCCCAGTCTTGTACGCAAAATCTTTGAGCCACTCGTGGGTAAAATAGTAAGCAATTGGGGTCGCAAGGACGAAGGCAATCCCGACCAATTTTAGGAAATCTTTGGAGAGCAATAACGTAATTTGAGCAACCGTTGCGCCCAAGACTTTGCGAATTCCGATTTCCTTCGTGCGCTGATTTACCATGAAGGATACCAAGCCCAACAAGCCCAAAGCTGAAATCAAAATCGCTAGAAGAGTAGCGGCCTGCATGAGTTTCGCTGCTTTCTGCTCGCTCTCATAAAATTTGGCTATGCTTTCATCAAACCATTGGTAGCTAAATCTTTCATCCGTATCGGGATAGGCTTCGTCATACATTTTCTCAATTTTTGCCATCACTTTTTGAAAATCTTTGGCCGTTTTATTTTTCGTTTCTATTTTGAGATTGAGCGTCCAAAATTCATTGTTGGCACAGGTAAGCACCATTGGAGCTATTTGCTTGCGCAGTGACTGAATATGGAAGTCTTTGACCACGCCCACAATAGGCTTGCGAACTTTGGTGTAGCTATTCATAATTTGCTGACCTATTGCCTCTTGCGGGTTGGTGAAGCCAAGCAACTTGAGATAAGTCTCATTGATGATCATTTCCGTCGAGCTATCACTGTTGCTCAGGTTGCGCCCTGCCAATAATTTGAGTTCGAACATGCTGATGTGCGCCGTATCTGCTGCCTTCATGTGCACGTCATGTACCAGCATTTCTTTGCCCTTCTCAAATTTCAAGGTGTTGATACTGTAGCCATTTCTTGCAATTGGACTATTACTCAGGCTAACTTGCTTGATTTCAGGAATTTGCTTGATGCGTTCGGCTAGGGTAAATTTCAATCTCTCCTTTGTTTCATCCCCCCAAAACCAAGGCGTACCGAAAATTATGATTTCATCTTTCTTGAAGCCCATGTCCTTCTCGATCAAGAAATCTATTTGGCTACCAATTATCAAAGTGCCAATGATAAATGCTTGTGAAATAGCAAATTGGGTAATGATGAGCGTTTTCCGTAAATAAGCCTTCCTACTTGTGCTATTGCCTGCCGAAATCTGGTTTTTCATTGCCAAGGCTGGCGAAAAAGAGGACAACACAAAGGCGGGATAAAGTCCAGCTAAACAACTTACTATAACTAAAATACTTAGGAAGAAAAGTAAAATTGGGGGACTAAAAATACTAAATGTTAACCCTTCGGGAACAAAATCGGAAAAGAGCCAAATGGCTTGTTCAGTAATGAAAATGGAGAGCACAATCGCGAAAAAAGTAATGATTGAAGTTTCTCCCAAAAACTGAAAAATCAAATGTTTGCGGCTACTCCCCAGCACTTTCCTTACGCCCACTTCCTTCGCCCGATAAACCGCTTGGGCAGTTTCCAAATTAATAAAATTGATACAGGCAATCAATAACAAAATCACTGCGACCAATACAAGTGCGTACAGCGTAGGCAGGTGTGCCTGCCTTGCAAAGTTGCCGTAGTCTTGGTTGAAATGGAAATCTGCAAGCGGCTGTAACGCTAACTTTCTCGCATACTCGTTGTCTTTTTTGTTGTTTACGTACTTATCGGCCAGCCCCATGAGTTGGGTGTTGAATTGCGAAGGAATGCTGCCATTACTTAGTTTGACAAAAAGCATTGAAGCAGAATTGGTACCACCCCAATCTTCTAAATTATGGTTTCTTTTCAAAATGCCATTGCTTGCAATACTTTTGAAAGCAATAAAATCGGTAAATCCCGCAAAATCAGAGGCTTGCCCAATATCTTTGACAATGCCAGTAACCGTGACCCAGAGCGAATCGCCATAGAGGATTTGCCGCCCCATTGCCTCACTTTCCCCAAAATAAAGTTTTGCCTGTTTTTCGGTTAAAACTACCTGATTGGGCGCACTCAAAGCCGTTTCAGGCGAGCCTTTGAGCCAGTCATATTGAAAAATTTGGAAATATTCAGGCTCGGTAATCACTTTTTTGCCATTGCTCTCTATTTTGATAGGTTTTTCTTTGCCGTTGGGGAGGCTGATTTTGGCATAATATTCATGGAATGCCGCCACCGTTTCCAAGCCTGTAATTTCATTTCTCACCGCCGAGGGGGCTGCCGCCGAGATGCCCCGGTTTTTATGCCAATTCCCTACAATACCGATTTGCGAAGTAACCCGATAAATGCGTTCCTCGTCCTTATGGAAATTATCAAAACTTAACTCGTAATTGGCTACTAGGAAGATAAGTAAGCAAGAGCTAATCCCGATGGAAAGGCCCAAGATATTGATGAAGGCGTGCAACTTATTTCTAATCAAGTTGCGCCAAGCGACGGTGAGATAGTTTTTGAACATAAGTGGGTCGGAACATGCTATAAAGCGTTCATACAAAGCACTCAAACGAAAGACCACAATTAAAATACTCATTAGTAAGTAGTTGAAATATTTATTTGTCCCGCTGTTGTGCGAAATCGGTAGATTTCGTCCGAAACTGGACGGCTACCCGGACTTCTTGCGCTAGGGAGCGGCGATTGGCCACCAAGCTCGATTGTATCATCAAAGTGGGCCCAGCTCCCAATTTATTAGCGCGTTTCGACCAAAGGTTGTCATTGGGCATTTTTTTCCTTTACTTCGGAGAAATATACGTCTTCAGTTCGCGAGTCTTTTTATTTTGTTTAAATTTTTAAAAAATATGAATAAAAATTACTTAATTGTGTTTGTTTTATCTGTTTTATTAACAGTTTGTTTCGTGCCAACCAATCAGTTACTGGCGCAGGATCCGGTGCTGAAAGGCTCAGCACTGTTTGGTTCGCTCAAGGCCCGATCCATTGGCCCGGCGGTGATGAGCGGCCGGGTGACGGATCTGGATGGAGTGGCCAAGAATCCCAAAATCCTGTACGTTGGCTCGGCTGGCGGCGGCGTATGGAAATCCAATGATGGTGGGGTGACTTTTGACCCTATTTTTGATAAATTCACCCAGTCTATTGGCAAAGTGACCATTGATCAAGCCCATCCCGATACGGTTTGGGTGGGCACGGGCGAGTCTTGGGTGCGCAACAGCACGTCGGTGGGCACGGGAATTTACAAGACGACCGACGGCGGTAAGAATTGGCAACCGATGGGCCTAGAAAAAACTGAGCGGATTAGTGATATTATCGTCCACCCAGCCAGATCCAACACGGTTTTTGTGGGGGCAATGGGCGGCCTTTGGCAGGCAAACCCTGACCGGGGCGTGTACCGCACTACCGACGGCGGCAAATCGTGGGAGAAAATCTTGTTTGTCAACGATCAGACGGGCTGTGCCGATCTGACCATTGATCCCAAAAATCCCGACATTCTTTTTGCTGCCATGTGGGAGTTCCGCCGCCTGCCCTGGACTTTCAATTCCGGTGGCCCGGGCAGCGAGCTCTACCAGACGACCGACGGCGGAAAAAATTGGCAGAAAGTACGCGCCAATAGTACTGGCTTACCCACGGGCATACTCGGGCGCATGGCGGTGGAGATTGCCCCGAGCAACCCCCAGACCATATATGCCACGGTGGAAGTGGACAAAAAGGAAGCCAAGGGAATGTATGTTTCCACCGACGGCGGGGCCAACTGGAAGCAAACGAGCAAGTCGGGCGGCACGACTGATCGTCCTTTTTACTACGCACGCTTAGTCGCCGATCCGTTTAATGACAGTTTGGTCTATAAAATGGCCACTAATCCCATCATCAGCAAGGATCGCGGCAATACTTTCCGCACGATCCAAAGTGGGATCCACTCCGATGCCCACGCGCTGTGGATCAACCCCAAAAACCCAGAAATGTTGTTTTTGGGTACCGATGGCGGGGTGTATCGCAGTTTTGATCGGGGAGCAAGGTGGGAACACCTCAAAAATTTGCCCCTTTCACAATTTTATCGGGTAAGTACAGACCTCGGATCGCCTTACAATGTGTATGGTGGCTTGCAAGACAATGGTTCTTGGATGGGCCCATCGCGGAGTCCAAACGGCATTGAAAACCGCGATTGGCAGAATGTGGGCGGTGGTGATGGTTTCTGGGTCTTTCGTCATCCGGTCAATAAAGACTACATCTATTGCGAATATCAAGGGGGAAATTTGCTCCGGTTCAGCCTATCGACGCTCCAGACCAAGGACATCAAGCCTTATCCAACTGCCCAAGATCCCAAGTTTCGCTTCAATTGGAACACGCCGATCCATTTGAGCCACCGCGATCCGCTACGGCTCTATTTGGGCGGCCAATTCCTGTTCCTATCCCAAGATTTTGGCGAATCATGGAAGAAAATATCACCAGATTTGACCACCAACGATCCGGCCAAACAACAACAGGGCAAATCGGGGGGCTTGACCATTGACAATTCGTCGGCCGAAAACCACTGTACCATTTACACGATAGCCGAATCGCCACTAGATGAAAAAATAATCTGGGTGGGTACCGACGATGGCAATGTCCAGATCTCCACCGATGGTGGCAGTGCTTGGCGCAATGTCACGGCCAATGTCAATGCGGCGGAAGTGCCCAAAAATACTTGGGTGAGCCATATTGAAGCCAGTTGGTTTGATAAAAATATCGCCTTCGCGTCATTTGACGGGCACACCACCGGCGACCAGCAGCCTTACCTCCTCAAAACCAGCGATGGGGGCAAAACCTGGAGCAGTATTGTCACCAGCGATCTCAAAGGGTACGCACACGTGGTGCGGCAGGATCGACAAAACCCTGATTTACTGTTTGTTGGCACAGAGTTCGGCCTGTTTGTCACCGTGGATGGTGGCAAAAATTGGTCCCAGTTCACCAACGGGCTACCCAATGTAGGGATTCGCGATCTGACCATCCATCCTACCGAAAACGATTTGGTGCTGGCCACGCACGGGCGTGGGGTGATCATCATCGATGACATTACGCCGCTCCGCCAATTGACCAAAGAAATGCAGGCCAAAGATGTTGCTTTTTTTGATATGAAGCCCGTCATTCTGCGCAGCCAAGCTGGTTTTCAAGCATTCAATGGGGCCAGCGAGTTTGTGGGCGATAACCCCAGCGAGTCGGCCCAGATTACCTACTACTTGAAAAAGCGCCATACTTTTGGCGATATGTACCTCGAGGTGTTGGACAGCACGGGCAAACTGTTGAAAAAATTGGTCGCTGGCAAACAACCGGGCATCAACCGGGTAGAATGGCGCACCCGGTTCCCTGCCCCCAAAACCGCGACCGCCAATTCCGTGGCTATGGGGTCATTATTTGGCCCCACTTTGCCCGAGGGAACCTACACTGTGCGCTTGACCAAGGGCAAAGAAGTTTATACTACGATCCTCGCTTTGCGGGCCGACCCAAACCTGCCCTACTCGACCGAAGAGCGGCAGCTACAGCAATCGACCATGCTCAAGCTTTACGACCTGACCGAGGAACTGGCCTATACGGCTGAGGTGGCGCAGTCGGCCAAAAAACAGGTGGATGAGTTGGCTAAGCAGTCAAAAAAATTAGCCAAG
>JBBQXF010000146.1:0-10475 GCA_038209965.1 Cytophagales bacterium
GAATATGAACGGGTCCAAGCGCGCTTTGGCATGTTGGGCTACATCCGCCACCAGTCGTTCATCATGTACCGGGGCATGGATTTAAGCCAAATTGACAACATTGGTGTAGAATATTTTTCCAACACAACGGGCGGGGAAATGGAAATCCGGCTCGACAAGCCCGATGGCCCACTGCTGGGCATAGCCATTCTGCCTGTTACCGACCCAAAGGGATCGATGTGGAGCAAAGACACCAAATGGAAAATCATCAGCACTAAAATTGCGCCCCAAACTGGCCAGCATGATGTGTATTTTGTGTTCAAATGTGAAAAAACCAAGTACAACACCGACATGCGCAATGACAGTGGCGATGAATTTTCGGGTCCCTATCAGATCAAAGATTTCTACTTGAACCCAACCGGCCGGGCGTGGCCCCAATTGGACAAGCAGTTGGTGGGCCTGAAAGATTCACTGGCCAAGTTTATGGCCATCACCACGCCGATCCTGCGCGAGCTGCCCGCTGGGCGCGAGCGAACTACCAAGATGTTTGTCCGGGGCAACTGGATGGTGCCGGGCACGGCGGTCAAACCCGATGTGCCCCGATCGCTCGGGGGACTCAAAGGCCGCCCCGCCAACCGGTTGGGCTTGGCCCAATGGATGCACAGCCCCGAAAATCCCCTCACAGCCCGGGTGCTGGTCAACCGTTTTTGGGAACAACTCTTCGGTGTTGGCTTGGTCGAGACCTTGGAAGATCTGGGCTCACAAGGGGCGAAACCCTCTCACCCTGAACTATTGGACTGGCTGGCCGTCCAGTTGCGGGACGAATACAAGTGGAGCATGAAACGCCTGTTGAAGCAAATCGTGTTGTCGGCCACCTATCAGCAATCGGCAGTGGCCACCCCCGAGGCGCTGGAGCGGGATCCGGCCAACCACTACCTGTCGCACGCCCCCCGGGTACGGATGAGCGCCGAGCAACTCCGCGACCAATCACTGGCCGTGAGTGGGCTGTTGAGCCACAAAATGTATGGCCCCAGTGTCATGCCACCGCAGCCCGAAGGCGTTTGGCAGGTGGTGTACAGCGGAGCGGCCTGGAAAACCAGCCAAGGCGAAGACCGCTACCGCCGCGCCCTTTACACTTACTGGCGGCGGAGCAGTCCCTACCCTTCGCTCCTCGCGTATGATGCGCCCAGCCGGGAGTATTGCGTGAGCCGGCGGATCCGCACCAATACCCCGCTGCAAGCGTTGGTCAGCCTCAACGATACGGTCAGTTTGGAAAATGCCCGTTTCTTGGCCAAGCGGGCCATTCAAGCCGTGCCCGGTGGCGAGGTAAAAGCGGTGATCGAGCGTGCCTACGAAATCGCCATGATCCGCCAACCAGCCCCACAGTCGGTCGCTGCCCTGCAAAAGTTGTATCAAAAATCAATAGCAGATTTCAGCAAAAACCCAGAGGGAGCTGCCGAATTAAGCGGCCAAGCCAAAGAAAAAGCCGTGGAACTGGCCGCTTATACCTTGGTGTGCAACGCTATAATGAACCTCGATGCGTTTGTAGTGAAAGATTGACAGAAATTTAGCCCGCTTGTAGTGGTTTGACCCGCGTGGGCCAATTTGCGAAGTGGCGCATTTTTATCAACTACTTTCATCTCACTTTGCCGACATTCCACCAGCAAAAATAAACTATTCAAGTCCTATTTTCAATTGTTGGAAACCTGCTTTCCAACCCGTTTTACCCCGTCCTTATGGCCCTCAACTACCTCTGGATTGCCTTTTTTCTGATTGCTTTTGTCATTGCCCTGTTTAAACTCATTGTCTTGGGCGACACCGAGGTGTTCCAGAAAATAATGGCCAATACTTTTGATACTTCAAAAACCGCCTTTGAAATTTCACTTGGGCTTACCGGCGTAATGACCCTCTGGCTGGGCCTAATGCGCATTGGCGAAAAAGGCGGGGCCGTCAATATTTTGGCCAAAGTGGTCGGTCCGTTTTTTAACCGGCTCTTTCCCGAGCTGCCCAAGAACCACCCGGTTATCGGTTCCATCTTGATGAATTTTTCAGCCAATATGCTCGGGCTGGACAATGCCGCCACCCCGCTGGGCCTCAAGGCCATGCGCGAAATGCAGGACCTGAACCCCCAGCCCGAAACCGCCTCCAACGCCCAGATCATGTTCTTGGTGCTCAACACCTCGGGCCTCACCATCATCCCGATCAGCATCATGGTTTATCGGGCGCAAGGCGGAGCTGCCGATCCCTCCGATGTGTTTTTACCCATTTTACTCACCACTTTCTTCTCCACCCTGATCGGACTGGTAGCGGTGGCTATTTATCAGAAAATCAACTTATTGGACAAGGTAATCTTGGCCTATCTGGGTACGGTGGTGGCTGCGGTGGCTGGGCTGATGTGGTATTTCTCGACCCTGCCCCAAGAGCAAATCAGCCTCATCTCATCAGTGGCCAGCAATGTTATCCTGTTCAGCATCATCATCGCCTTCATTACTTTGGCCCTGATCAACAAAGTCAATGTGTATGAAGCCTTTATCGAGGGAGCCAAGGATGGTTTTGGCGTGGCCGTCGGGATTATTCCCTATTTGGTGGCCATGTTGGTGGCCATTGGCGTATTCCGTACTGCTGGGGCCATGGATGTGCTCGTTGAAGCCATCGGCTGGCTGTTCCGGGCCTTGGGCATCAATGCCGATTTTGTGCCCGCCCTGCCCACCGCATTGATGAAACCCCTGAGCGGCAGCGGGGCGCGGGGCATGATGCTCGACGCGATGAAAACTTATGGGGCCGATTCCTTTGTGGGCCGCCTTTCGTGCGTGATCCAAGGCTCTACCGAAACCACTTTTTATGTTTTGGCGGTTTATTTCGGTTCGGTGGGCATCAAGCGCACCCGCTATGCCCTCACCTGCGGTCTTTTAGCCGATCTGGCCGGGGTGATTGCCGCCATTTTCTTGACCTATTTCTTCTTTGGCAATTGATTTCTGGCGACCATCAGTCCAAATCGTCAGCCCCCCGATCGGGAGCATGTTAGTTTTAAAGCGGTATAATCATAGCTTTGTGCCGATTGACCATTTGTATCAATGACTAGAATTTCCACTTTTCAGCAATTGCTGCACCAGACCGAGGCCAAGCCCCAAGTACTGTTTACCAACGATATTCTTACCGGGTTTTCGGGCCAAAAGATGATCGCGGCCTTGCAAGGCTTGACCGCCAAATTTGCCCATTCCGAAGATTATTGTTACCTCGAAATTGGCGTTTTTCAAGGGCTGACCCTGCTCTCCGTGGCCGGGGCCAATCCCGGATTCCCTTGCTACGGCATTGACAACTTTCAGGCCCATGATCCCGAAAAAAAGAACCTGAACATCTTTGCCCAGCGCAAACAAGCCTTGGGCCTCACCAATGCCCACTTGCTCAACATGGACTATGAGGACGCACTGGAAAACCTGGGCGCACACATTGGCCAACGCAAAGTGGGCGTTCTCTTCATCGATGGCCCCCACGATTACCGGAGCCAACTGATGTGCCTCCTTTTGGCCATGCCCCACTTGGCCGACGACGCGGTGATCATCGTGGACGATTCCAATTACTTGCAAGTCCGCCAGGCCAACCGTGATTTTCTGGTCGCGCACCCTGAATACAAGCTCCTGTTCGAGGCTTACACCCCCCGACACCCCAACAATATGACCACCGCCCAAACCACGGCGGCCCGCGAAGGCTGGTGGGATGGGGTCAATATCATCGTGCGGGACCCCGCCAACCAACTACCGGCCATGTTCCCCACTACCCGCCGCAACCGGGTTTTGTTTGAAAACGACCATTTTATCCACGCCTCGCGCTTGGGGGCCATTGCCCCGCAGGTGCTGGTGGCGGCCACGCTGCTGTTCACGGGCCGGCTGGGCCGGGGGATCAAAAACCTCCAGAAAGCCTATCAGGCCCACCAACAAAACCCCTTCCCCGGCGAATTTGACGATACCAATATTTTCCCGGAAGGATTGCCCCCGAGCCGCTTAAATGCGTAGTAAAAGCTTGCTTGACGATACCGTTTGGCCTCCCAAACCTTGATCAGAACCGCCAACAAGCCTTTGGCCGCTGGCAGGCACACCGTTACAAAAAAAGCCCCCTTGATCCGGCCAGATCAGGGGAGCTTTTCAATGATACCACCAAGGCTATTTTTTTTCCTTCTGTTTGGCATCGGGAATCTTGATTTTGTCGACCTTGGTCAAGCCCGACAACACCTCGATATTGATCCCATCAGAAATGCCCGTCTTGATCAATTTCTTGGCGAACACTTGGGTTTTGCTGGTTTCCACCTCTACATAAACACTGTCTTTTTGGCCAAACTGCAATGTGCTTTCCTTGATGGCCATTACATTGTCTTTGGTGTCCAGCACAATATCAGCATTGGCACTGTAGCCCGCCCGCACGTAGTCGCCGGGTTGCAGGAGCACCTTGGCCCGGATTTCAAACTTGACCGCGCCCTCTTCTGTCTTGCCCTTGGGCGAGATATATTCCAAAGTAGCCTTAAACACTTTGTTGGGCAAGGCCCCAATGGTCAGGCTCAGTTCCATGCCCTCGTGGAGCTTGCCCACTTCGGATTCATCAATTTTTCCTTCAAAAATCAGGCTTTTCATATCGGCCACTGTGGCCAAAGTAGTGCCTTCGTTGAAGTTGTTGCGCTCAATGACCGAGCCGCCCACTTTCACGGGCACGTCCAGCACAATGCCATCGGCGGTGGCATAAATCTCGTTGGCGATGCGGCCCGAGTTTTGCAAAACGCTCTGTTTTAAAATGGCCAACTCCCGTTCAGAAGCTTCCAGTGACTCTTTGCGGATATTGAAATCAAGCACAAAGCGGTTGAACTCTTGTTGGGAAATGGCTTTTTGGGCCAAGCGTTTCTCTTGGCGCTCTTTTTCAATCTTGGCATTCTCAAAATTGACGCGGGCAGTTTGCATTTGATTCTCTCCACTGTTGATCGTCCGCATGTCATTGTTCTTGCCCGCCAAGTTCTGCACAATCCTAATTTTGGCAATCACTTGCCCTGCCCTCACTGGCTGGCCGGCTTCCACATACAGGGCCTCGATCACCCCAGAAACCTGAGGCTTGATCTGTACTTCACGGCGTGGGATAATGGCCCCAGTCGCCACGGTTTTCTTGACAATGTTGGTCATAAAGGGCGACTCGGTTTTGTAGGTCACCGTTGGGGCACTAGACTTGTTGATAAAATAATAAACAATCCAGACCAAGCTGGCCACCAAGCCCGCAATTAGCAAAAAAACTAAAATCTTTTTAATGATGCCTGAAGCGTTCATCGTTTTGTTCTCATTTAAAACCAGCGTCTGTGTATTCATGAAGGCAAAGTAATTAAGTAATTATTCGATAATACGTAGTAAAGAGGAGGATCAATGGGCAATAGTTGCTTGGCAGTACCCTTTTTTGGCTAGAATATGTTCCCAATAAACATACCCAATTTATATCCTGTTGATTATTAGTAGTTTACCTACCCAAAAGCGGACAAAAATGTCCGTTATCGAACAGCAAGGTGTACGCCGGGGAACAAGTCGGCTGGATTTTCCTTTGGCAATAATTGACAACTATTGCTTACCTTTGGTGAAGCACTGGTAACTGCGCCCCACTGAAAGATGGATTCCCTCGTTGATTTTTTTTCCTTTCGCAACGCCAATACCTTCTACGTGGTCTTTGGCTCGGCCATTTTGGCGGCCAGCACGGCCTTGGTCGGCACATTCTCGTTTCTCAAGAAAAAATCCTTGGCCGGCGATGCCGTCGCCCACGCCGTACTACCGGGCATCTGCTTGGCTTTCCTGCTTTCGGGCAACAAAAACCCCCTTTGGCTTATTTTGGGGGCCTTCATCAGCGGCTGGTTTGCCTTGGTTTCCATTGATTTTATCACTTCACGCACGCGTTTGAAAGAAGACACTGCCATCGGCTTGGTCATGTCGGTCTATTTTGGGGTGGGCATCGTCCTGCTCACCAGCATCCAGCACTCGGGCAACGCTGCTCAAACCGGGCTGGAAGGCTTTTTGTTCGGCAAAGCTGCTGCGCTGGTGGGCAGCGATCTGTGGACTTTCGCGGGGCTGTCAGTCCTGCTGCTGCTCACTGTCGTCCTGTTCTTCAAAGAATTGACCCTGATTTCATTTGACGAAAACTTTGCCAAAGTAATCGGTTTCCCAGTACGGCGACTGGAACTGCTGCTCACCACGCTTACCGTGCTGGCAGTGGTGGCGGGCATCCAAACCGTGGGCGTGGTGCTCACGGCGGCTATGTTGATCACACCAGCGGCAGCGGCCCGTTTCTGGACCGATCGTTTACCCATCATGATGGGCCTGGCCGCTTTGATCGGGGCCTTTTCGGGGATTTCGGGCGCATTTGCTTCCTATTTGGCCCCAGCCATGCCCACCGGCCCGTGGATCGTGTTGGTGGCCTCGGCCGTGGCCATTGGTTCTTTCCTCTTCGCGCCCGGCCGGGGCACAGTGGCCAAATGGCAGCGCCAACGCGCCCACCGGCGGAAGTTTGGCGAAGAAAACCTGCTGAAACTATTCTATAAGCTGGGGGAAAATGACGCGGCTTTTTTTGTTCCCCGCAGCCAAGCCGACATTTTACGGGCCAGAGCGTTCGACAGCCGCGCACTGCTCAACATTCTGGCCCGGCTCGTGGGCGAGGGCTACCTGCGACGGGAAGGGGCAGCGTGGCAGCTCACCCCTGAAGGACGGGAACGGGGACAGCGCATCACCCGGTTGCACCGCCTGTGGGAGCTGTATTTAACTGAGTACCTGCGCCTTGCCCCTGATCACGTACATGACGATGCCGAAACGATGGAGCATATTATTACGCCCGAGATCGAGCTACAGTTGGAAAAACGCTTGAAGCACCCCCAATTTGACCCGCACCTTGCCCGGATCCCCTACGATTAGCCCGGCCAACCCCGCCACTTACTTTTTTTGCTCCTCTTGTCATTATG
Source organism: Cytophagales bacterium (assembly GCA_038209965.1). Classification (GTDB taxonomy): domain Bacteria; phylum Bacteroidota; class Bacteroidia; order Cytophagales; family Thermoflexibacteraceae; genus JALONO01. The sequence continues at coordinate 6,950 of JBBQXF010000146.1, forward strand.
GCGCCCCTGATCGGCTTTCTTGTTTAAGTACTAAATCATTCCAGCGGTTGCATTATTTAAACAAAGAATACGAATTATTGAATTTACGAGCTACATCACTTGATTTTACTTTTATTATTGATTAATTATGTAGCAATTAAATTTTTCGCGCCGCGAACGTTCCTTTTTTTCTATTTTTTTACTGGCCTTTTCGCCAAAATTCCCTATCTGAAATGCACAAATTCACGTTTAAAATTGGAAAATTTACTTTTTTGTTGGCAGTGTTGGGCATACTGGCCTCTTCTTGCGTAAGCTCAACTTGTGGCAATACGCCCAAAAAACGCAAACAAGTTCGCGCCTATAACCGCATCCAGTACCGCTAGGACTTTTTGAATTGCCGGGCTTGCATTAACTTTGGTCTTGCAACCGAGTTACCCCCCGACACTATGACCGAAGACAAAATCAGGGCTGTCCTGCATAAATACGTGCCGATCCAAGCCGTCGACCAAGTGATGGCTTGGGTCATTTATTTTAAAATCCACCTCAAAATTACTGCCCGCCGCCGGACATTGCTGGGCAATTACCGCGCGCCCTTTGCGGGGGCTGGCCACCGGATTTCGGTCAATGGCGACCTCAATCCTTACGCTTTCCTGCTCACTTTTACGCATGAACTGGCCCATTTGGTCACTTGGGAGAAGTTTGGCCAGCGGGTGCTCCCCCACGGGCCCGAATGGAAAACCGAGTTCCAGCAATTGATGCAGCCATTCTTGTCCAGTTCAGTGTTTCCCGCTGACTTGCAGCAAGTTATTGGCCGCTACCTGGCCGATCCGGCCGCCTCGAGTTGCCGGGATCAGCACCTTTCCCGCGCCCTGCGCCGCTATGACCAAGCCTCGCCCACGGTACATTTGGAAGAAATTGCCCCGGCGGGTTTGTTCCGACTGGAAGATGGGCGCATTTTCCGCAAGGGTGAAAAATTGCGCAAAAACTTCCTTTGCCAAGAACACCGCACCTCGGTCAATTATAAAATCAATGCTTTGATGCCCGTAATTCCTCATTTAGACGAAGAATTAAACCAATTTACCAACCCTTCCCCTCATGTCAACGCCTGAAAATGTGCTCCACCAGCGCAAAACATTCTGGGCCCGCGCCCAAGAATACTTGGGGGAGTTTGTCTTTGGCGGGATCGATGGCAGTGTGACCACTTTCGCGGTAGTGGCTGGGGCCACCGGGGCCCATTTGGATTCTTCGGTCGTGATCATTTTGGGCTTTGCCAACCTGCTGGCCGATGGCTTTTCCATGTCGGTGGGCAGTTACTTATCGGCCAAATCGGAGCGCGACAATTACGAAAAGCACCGCAAAGTAGAATATTGGGAGATTGAAAACATGCCCGAGACCGAGCGGCAAGAAATCCGGGATATTTTTGCGGCCAAGGGTTTTGAAGGGGAATTGTTGGAAAAAATAACCACCGTGATTACCGCCGATAAAGACCGCTGGGTGGATGTGATGATGAAAGACGAGCTGGAAATGATGCCAAGCGCCAAGTTGCCGTTGACAATGGCAGCCGTGACCTACTTTTCTTTCTTGGTGGTTGGGCTGATTCCGATGTTGCCTTATGTGGCCGATTACGCGCTGGGCATGGCCCCGTTCAACATGTTTCTTGCTTCCTGCTTATTGACTACTTTTGCCTTTGCGGGAATCGGCCTGCTCAAGACCTTCGTGACCCAAACCAGCCGCTGGAAGGGAATTGCCGAAACGGTTTTGCTGGGCACCTCGGCGGCGGCAATGGCCTATTTTGTTGGGGCTTGGCTCGAAAGCCTGCTGCGTTGAGCTTGATTGTACTTAAAATTACCGTTTGATTTTCTCATTTACCATTTGATTTTCGGTTGCCAATGGCTACATATTCCCCGCAAAAACACTATGAAATTGCCTTGGTGATGTTGCCCGGGATTGGGGCCATGCTGGCCAAACAATTGGTGAGCTACTGTGGTTCGGCAGAACAAGCGTTCAGGTCGGCCAGGGGCAAGCTGCTCAAAATCCCGGGGATTGGCGAAAAACTGGCCGATGCGTTGCTGCACTCGGCCGAAACCCTGAAACGGGCCGAGGCCGAACTGGCCAAAGCCGAGCGGAACAACGCCACCCTGCTTTTCTACACCGACGCAGCTTACCCGGCCCGCCTCAAAGAAATAGCCGATGCCCCCGCCCTACTCTACTCCCAAGGCCCCGCCAATCTTAGCCCCGCCCGGACGCTGGCCATTGTGGGCACCCGCAAGGCCACCGAATACGGCCGCCAAGTCACCGAGGAACTAATGGAAGGACTAAAAAAATATGAGCCGTTGATTGTCAGTGGATTGGCGTACGGAATTGACATTTATGCCCACCGGGCGGCCCTCAAATTTGGCTTGCCCACGGTAGGGGTGCTGGGGAGTGGCCTAGATGTTGTCTATCCGCAAGGGCACCGGGGCACGGCCACCCAAATGCTGGCCGAGGGCGGCCTGTTGACTGAGTACGCATTTGGCACGCCCCCCGATGCACCGCATTTCCCGAGCCGCAACCGCATCATTGCTGGTCTGGCCGATGCCGTGCTGGTCGTGGAAGCCACCAACACCGGGGGCGCGCTCATTACTGCCGATATCGCCGATGGCTACCACCGCGAAGTGTTTGCCGTGCCGGGCAGTTTATACAACAAAGCTTCTGAAGGTTGCCTCAACTTGATCAAAAACCACAAGGCCCATTTGGTCACCTCAGCAACTGATCTGGCCTACATGATGCAATGGGAAGAGGGCGCAGCGCCCACCAAGGTCAGCCGATTGTCGGAGGCCATTCCCAGTCACTTATCGACCGAGGAGGCCATCGTGCTCAAACTGCTCACCCAGCACAAGGGCGAGCTGCAACTTGACGACATCGGCTGGCAGTCGCAATTGGGGGTGAGCAAAGCGGCGGTGGCGTTGCTTACCCTCGAGTTTCAGGGATTGGTCAAATCGCTGCCCGGTAAGCGGTATGCACGGGTGTGAGGGAGGGGCGATAGCACATTTGCTACCGCGCGACAAAAGTCACAGACTTTTGCTTATTCATGGTGCAAAGTCACAGACTTTGCACAACCACTGGGGCCGAAATATCGGCAACCAGACGAACAGCCGAGAATCAAGGCCCGTGGGGCTGAAATATCGGAAACCAAACGAACAGCCGAGAACCAAGGCCCGTGGGGCTGAAATATCGGCAACCAGACGAACAGCCGAGAACCAAGGCCCGTGGGACCGAAATATCGGTAAACCAGACGGACCGCCGAGAATCAAGGCCCGTGGGACCGAAATATCGGTAACCAAATGGACAGCCGAAAATCAAGGCCCGTGGGGCCGAAATATCGGTAACCAAATGGACAGCCGAGAACCAAGGCCCGTGGGGCCGAAATATCGGTAACCAGACGAACAGCCGAGAACCAAGGCCCGTGGGGCCGAAATATCGGTAACCCATACGGACCCCGAGGAACCAGGCCCGGGGGGGCGGAATTAGCGTAAACAAGACGACCGGCCGAGAAACAGGCCCGGGG
>JBBQXF010000147.1:0-10315 GCA_038209965.1 Cytophagales bacterium
AGCTTTGGATGCTCCATAAGCGCCAAAATTAGGGCTGGGAAGGTAGGCTCCCACACTGCCGACCAAGCCTATCCGACCTTTATTTTGCTTTAAATGTGGCAGGGCATATTTGACCGTTAAGGCCAGCCCAATGACATTGCCTTGTAGTTGTCTGTTCCATTCTTTGGCGGTCAACTTCTCGATACCGCCAAAAACACCAAAGCCGGCGTTTGCCACTGCCACATCAATTCGCCCCCATGTGGTTATGATTTGTTGAACCGCATTTTCTATTGAGGTTTCTTCCATAATATCAACTGGAACGACCAATGCTTCGCCCCCCGAGTTTTTAATCTCGCCCGCAATCTGTTCTAAAAGCTCACTCCGTCTCGCTGAAAGCACCACTTTATATCCCAGTCTTGCCCATTCAAAGGCCATCGCTTTGCCAATGCCAGACGAAGCACCGGTGATCCAAACTACGTCTTCTTTGCTATTTGTCATCTTAGGTCGTATTTAATTGATCGAATTGATTTTCAAGCTGATGCGCAACGAATAGAGGCTTGCGAAGGGCTTGGTGAGCATTGGCGTTGTCGATGGGCAGAGCCTTTTGCACCCATTGTATTAGCAGATGGCTTTCTTGTTTTGGCCTGCTACTCTGCCCATCAAGTTCCTGCGTACGTACATGGGAGCTTGCGCAGGAACTCGGGGCTAAAGTAAGGAAAGTTTTGAAAATTTGCCGATAAAAACCGTGGAAAATGCGGGTTACAAACGTACTGACCGATACCAACCTTGCCGGTGGGAGCAAATGTTGCAAACCCGCCGGAACCCCAATCTTTTCAGAATTCGGCACGACCAAAATCATTTTCCTTGTAATGCCTGATTTACTTCGTCCTTATCAAATAAGGTAGGATCAAACTCTTCCCCCATCCAGTCAATGTAATGCTCATACTCCTCGTGATCCGGTTGTTTTAAAATCTCCAATATATCAGCATAACCCCAAACTCCCCCGCAGTCTTCCGGTGGACAACTCATTTTACCAGTTAGACAAATTGGATATTTGATCTTGTCATCCACTGAAAGGATCTTTTCCAATATTATTTGATGCTCCCAACTATCACCAAAATCATATTCATAGATCATTTTATCCTTCTCCGATTTTAGTAAATCAGAGATTTTCATTTTTTTATAATCCACCGCACCCATTTCTCCCCAAGTATCATCCCCAAACATTCGCGTACTGTAAAATGTCCCATCCTTTACAAACTGGTGCAAATGGGAATCTGTCCAGCCCATGGTTGTTTGAACAATCCTATGGAAATCGAGAAAAAGTGTGTCGGAGGATAGTCGAATTCTCCGCCAAATTTTTGGTTTAAATCCTCTCAGCGCGATTTGAACCTGATAAATCGGGGTGGCTTTTTTCATTTTTTTATTGCAAATATAATTAAAATGCTGGTTTAGGGATTATTGCAGTTGGATACGGCGTTTGAGGCTAGCCGCAGGTCTGGTATTTCAACCGTCCGCCCGGTAACTGGGGCCGATTGAAATTCTTCTTCCAGCTCTTCCACCCCCACTGACAAAAAGTGGACACATTGTCCACTTTAATTATTCCTCTTCTGGCTCTTCTTCTTCCACGACCATTTGCCGGACAAACGCCCCGCAGTATGATCGTTGCCAAACCGGATGGTGTTGAACCGAGGCACGGAATTGAGCTTGGCCAGCGAATCAAAATCCTGCCGCCATTTCTCAAAGCGCACCTGATCTTTGATGCTGAGATCGTAACCGGGATAGTCAACAGCAAAGTGCCCGACCAAAGCCGGAAGGTTGACTTTGCCATCGTCGGCAAATTCACCATAAGTTCGATAAGAAACCGCGGCCCGTTGGCAATAATCCCAGATGAAACCATTTTTGGAATAAGCAATCGGGCGGCTCCCCTCAAAATCATCGCCCCACCAATATTTTTTCCCGATCGCGCAAGGCAATGGTTTGTTTGCCCTGGCCGTTGTGGGTCACCGCCATATACTTTTTGGCAGGTGACACCACCAGGTTCATTGGGAAATCACCCAATGGGAGATTGGTGCCCGCCGGGGTGAACGACCAGCCGTTGGGCAGGGTGAGCCGTTGGCTGCGGAGCTGGGCATAATCGCCCCGATCAGTTTTTTGCTGACAGAATAGCACCATTGAAGTTAAACAAGCAAAAATCAAGCGTTTCATGGGAAGATGAGTTTCAGCCGCCAAATTAGTCAAACAAAAGTAGGATGAACCAACAGTTGGGTTAACAAATGGTGATCTTTGGCAATCGTCCAGGCCATGGAAACGCCGGGCAATGACCACCCTCAAGCAACATTTCCCCGACATTTTTCTTACTTTTTCCAATAGATCCAGGCAGAAAGCCAATCGGCGTGCCCGCTATGAAATTTCCAAAGCGGTCTTGCAATGTAAGATCGGCCCCGTATGTATGTTTTTTTATGTTTATAAATCGGTTGCACTTTGTTGAAATAATGCCTCAAACCGCCCGAGTTTGGCTTTTTCTGCCCGTTTTACCCTTTTTTCTCTCGCCAAAGGCTATTTTATCCCTGATATTACGAGCGTAATATGCCCACCAATAAAGCAATCTTTTTTTACAAATTAGGCCGGAAAGTTGAAAGTAAGTTGGTATTAATAGCAAAATTCCCAGAAGACTACATTTTTGATAATTTCTGGAAACCGCTAAAGCCTTTACTCAACTAAACAATGGCCCTGATCATGAAAAGATACCTACTTTCTGCCTTCGCTATACTCGTAGCTATGGGCAACCTCCAAGCGGCGGATTTTTACTGGCGCGGCGATAATGGGAACTGGAGCGACGGCACCAAGTGGTTTGACAGCCCAGTAGCGGGAGCAGCCCTCAACGCTGTGCCCACCGCCGCCGACAATGTGTTCTTTAACGTCAATTCGTTCAGCTTGGCCGGCCAAACGGTGGTCGTGGATGTGGCCGCTACTTGTCTCACTATGAGCTGGACGGGCGCTACCAACACCCCAACTATCACCATTACCAACCCACTGACCATTTCGGGGGGCCTGACATTTATCCCCGGCATGACCGTGGACGGGGCTGGGCTGGTTACTTTTGCTGGGACTGGCCCCCTCAACCTTAATATGTCTGGCCGAACCTTTGGCGGGGCAACGGTTTTTAACAATGCGACTGGCAACTGGACCCTGACTGGGGCTTTTGCCACGGCGGGCTCTTTGACCCTTACGGCTGGCGCACTGACCACCGGCGGGGCAACAGTGGCTTGCAGCCAATTCATTCACAATACTACTCAAGCCGTTAACTTGGGGGCTAGTGTCATTACTATCTCCGGGGCGGGCATTGGGGCAGGCACCGCACCGTTTGAGACCACCAGTGCGGGTACTTTCACCAGCACGGCGGCCACTTTCAATTTTACCAATACCGCTTCGGTGGCCAGTGAAGTTCGCTTGGGCACTACGGGGCGCACCTACGGGAATTTCATTTTTGCGGCCTCAGCAGCGACCACCAAATCAATCGCCATTATCGGGGCCGTCACCCATACCTTGGGCGCAGTGACGCTCGGCGGCAATGTTTCACTCACCACCCCGACGAATGCCTATACTTTTGCTTCGCTTACTGCTGGCAGCAGTACTGAACCGGCTGTATTGGTCAACTTGGGTGGCAACAGCACGTTTACTGGGTTGGTAAATATGGGGAACAACACCGGTTTTCAAACTGCTGCTAATTCCACCAACAGTTTTGCCGCCGTCACCATCGGGGCCAGTACGTTGGCCGGGGCGGGCGCGGTGAATTTCAATGGTACCAATACCTATGCTGGCGTGGTCACCTTGGCCAACAACGCCATTGTGTCTTTTAATGATACGGACACTTTCAATGCTGGGATCACGGGTGGAAACGACGTGACCGTCGGCTTTTCGCTGAATGTGGGCAATACCGCCGCCCAGACTACTTTCGCCACGGCGGGCACCGTGGCTTTTGGGAACAATTTGCGTGGGGCCACTGCCGCCAATATCTTCTCCCGGCGCAACATCACTTCGAGCCGACCTTTTACCTTCGGCAACAATGCTGGCAATGGGGCCGCCCTCAACTGGTGCGAAAACGGTGGGGTGATCAATATGAACGCCGCAACTGCTATTCTCACCATCAACCGTGATGGCCGGATGAACTTTAAGGGAGTCGGCAACAATACCTTTCAGGCCATTACCGCCACCGATGGCGGGACTTTGGCTGGCAACCGAAACCTCCAGTTTATGAACACGGGCACCTTGAGCTTCACTGATGCCCAGAACTTCAATAGTTTGGGCAACACGGTGGCGGTCGCCAACACTGTGACCACTGTTTCTACCAGCGGGGCCACGACCTATGGCCGGGCCAATGCCGTTACCTTTGGCAATACCGGGACACTCACTTTCACGGGTAACTTGACCAGTGCTACAGGTACAGTGGGTCCAGCCAATACGACCTTCAACGTTAATAACAGTGTTGGCAATGTTGTCGTCACGGGGACAACCAATTTCGGCGATCGGAACCTAGTAAACTTCAACCAAACTGGCTTATTGACCTTTAGTGGCACATTTCGGATTCAGGGCACTTCAAGTCTAATTGTTGGCCCAACGGTAACCAATGTGCAGACTTCTTCCGCCTTTGGCGACCCTGCAGATGCTAACAACACCATTACCTTCAATAATACCGGGACACTGACATTGTTTGGTTCTTTTGTCACTGGAGCAACCAATACGCTCACCGTGGGAAATACGGTTACGACGGCTACTTTTTTTGCGACTTCCAGCATTGGGAATAGCAACACGGTCAATTTTAATAACTCAGCCAACTTAGGATTTCAGAATAACCTTACCATGGGGAACACTTTACCCAGATCGGTTTTTAATGTCAACAATTCCGTTGACAATGTACTGTTTGGTTCGACTGGGGGCACATTAAACTTGGGCACCAACAATGACATATCTTTTGCCAACACTGGTACCCTTTTGGTTAGCAACCCGCTAGTGACTGGGGGAAACAATACGCTCGTCGTTGCCAGCACCGTGACCACCGCCACCTTTACTGGTAATGCGACCATTGGGGCAGGCAATACGGTGAATTTCAACAATACGGCCAACCTGACCTTCAGCAGCACCCTCACTCTGAGCAATTCGGTGGCTGGCTCGCCCACTACATTCAATGTGAACAGTGCGGTGGACAATTTCACAGCCACTGGCAACGCATCGCTGGGCAATTTCAACAATGTGACCCTGGGTAACTCGGGCCCTGTCGGCTTTGGTGGAACCTTGGCCACCGGCACCAACCACAACCTGACCATTGCCAACACCGTGACGAATGTTACTGCAACGGGTACGGTCACGTATAGAGCGGGCAATACAGTAAACTACAACAACAATGGCACGATTCAGCTCAATGGTAATGTAACCTATACTGGATCGAGTGGGGCGGTTGCGAGCGTGATCAGCCATAACAATAGCGGAGCCATCACTTTTGGCGCCACCGCTGCCAATACAGTTACCGCCACCGCCATAACGGGTTCGTTGACCGTAAATTTTACCAATACCGCGGCCACAACTTATAACAGTGCCGTCACCTTGGCAACTGCCTCGGGTACTGCCAATAGCATTAGCTACAACTTTGCGGGTGGGCGCACCGCCACCATCAGCGCGAACTTTACCGTGACCGGAGCCTGTAATAACCTTATCTCAATCAACCGCACGGGTGCTGGTGTTGCAACGTTGACAGTGCCTGCCATTGCCGTCAACCGCAATTGGGTCCGGGCCAATATTTCCAATCTCACCATTTCTCCGGCTAACAACATTCGCGCTTATGCTTATGTGGATGGTGGTGGAAATACTGGAATAGATTTTCGGAACAACGGCACCACCACCAATCGCACCCTCTATTGGGTGGCCGGTGGCCCGCAAGGAGGCACTAGCACCCTGTGGAGCACCTTAAACAACTGGTCGTACGAGCCAGACACCTATGTGCCCATTGGCTGTTTGCCCACCATTGCCGACTCGGTCGTGTTTGGCCACCACGATATTTCCTTTTCGGCCCCCAATGCCACCGTAGATGTAGATGGGAACTACCCTGTGGCAGGAATGCGCTGGTCAACAACCGATGTGACCCCAGCCAACCCCGTATTGCGCAGCGTGGGCGGTACCCGTACCCTCACCTTGGCTGGCGCGTTTGACTGTTTCCGCACCGCCGGCAACGTGACTTTCCAAAACGAAAGCGCAGCCAATCGCCTCAATTTTACCTTTACCGCAGCTAGGCGGGTGCCTGTCAATGGGTTTAATGATATCCGCAGCGGCGGGGTCAATTTCCCCCGCGAGGTGTTGTTCAACGGCAACGCCGACAATTCCCGTTGGCGGCTGATCACCAATTTCAGTGCCCGGATCGATGCCGGGGGCAACCCAATCAACAACGGATCGGTGTATTTGCAGCGGGGCGAATGGTGGTGCAACGGACAAGATGTCGTTTTGGGCCGTTTCAACACCCGCAATTATGGGGAATTGGGCGGGATTTATACCTCGGTCAACTTCACTGCACCCCACCGCTTGGAGATGGATGGCGACACCGACTGGACTATCCAAGGCCGGACGGGCGGATTGACTGGAAACTCCGTTCCCAACGAGCAAGCCATTGATCTTCAGGGCAACAATTTTACTTTCAATGCGCCCAGTACCGCTGCCTATTTCTATTTTACCGGGGCCAGTTTGGACAGCACGGCCAATACCGAAGGTCAATGGGTCAACATTTCCCTGGGCCGAAATGCCAACGTGGCCCGCACGGTGCCGGGCATCAGCGTCGGCAATCGCCATAATGACATTGACATTTCAGTGGATGGTCAAGCTACCGCATTCGTTTTCCGCAACCTCTACCTTCACCCAGTCGCGGTTGGCTTTCAACGACAGATTTTTATCCAAACCTGGAACGACAACGATACGCAGTTGATCTTCACCGGCCCAGTGGATTTCAGCAACAATACCAACCAGAATCCGGCCAACGATGTGGGCACGGTGATTCGTTCCAGCAACCGGGTGCCCGATGCCACTTGGTCCAATGTCAACCGGTTTGAGCGGACGGTGACCATCGGCAATAATTCAAACATCACTTTTTGGGGCAGTTACCACTTCATGGCCCCGGTCAATGTTGCCGCCTTGGGCATTGTCACTTTTGAGCGGAGCGGCGGTGGCACCAGGGCCTATCGGTTTGACGCCAATGTCACCCTGGGCCAAGCCGTTATTGCCAATTTCCGGAGCCGGGTTTCTTGGCCCGTTGCCAATACTACGCTCTCCATTGGCTCCGATGCCATCGCTTACGTGGGTGATGTCCCATCGACCACCGTTTTCCCGATCGAATACGGTTCTGGGGCTAATTACAACAATTGGCAGAACATTGTACTGGGCTCGCAAGGCCGCTTGATCCTCAACAATGGGGAAGGCAGTTCGCCTGGCCCCACCATTACCAACGACATCGTAAACTTGACTTTTGGCGAGTTTTCCATCGTGGAACTCAATACCGAAATCAATATGACCAACGGTTCGGCCACCCCCAGGACTAGGGTCACGGGCACAATGTCCTCTAGTTTTGCTGGAGTGTGTTCTAGCTGGGCCACCCTGCGCTCGGTCTTGGAAGGGAAACAGGCCGATCTGATCGTGAATTCTGCCCAAACTGTCAATGCATTGGTAGTCAAAGATGTAAGCGTGGTAGAGAATGTGCCTACTATTGATGTCACTATCGATGCAGGGGCTGATGCCGGCAACAATAGCGGGGTCAACAGCTTGAACTTCACTGGTTCGCGCACTGGCCGCAACTTCTACTGGGTGGGCGGCACCAACAAAAACAAAATCGTCAATACCTTCCGCCGGGCCAGCGATACCAATTATGATGGGATCAATGATGACAACGGTGACAACGTGAACTGGAGCAATCCGGCCAACTGGTACACCGAACCCGAAGCTAGCCCGGTACGCACCACCTTAGGCGTCACCGAGATCACGGCCAATAACCAGTGCGTGCCCACGATCATTGACAACGTCTATTTTATCAATGATGGTTTTATTGGGGGCACCAATACTGGGGCGAACGTGTTTGTCAACCGGCGCAATGTGCTCATGGACATTCCCCAAGGCCAGGCCAAGAATTTTATTTGGAACATTACAGCTGCTGCGTTTGCTGCAACGGGAAATGCTGGGATAGGTTTTATCCCTTCTTGTGCCGGGGGCACTTGTGCCGGACCGGCCATTTTTACCAACGAGCAACAGCCCATCCTGCCCACTACCGAAATGCAAATCGCGGGCAACTTGCAATGGAGCACTCCAGGAGCGGCCCTGAGCACGGGCACCGGCGCTGCCGAAACCGTGCTGCGCAACAATTACCTCTCGCGCTTTGCCTTTGTTGGGCAGGGATCGTTCAATTCAATCACTACGCACACCATTTTGAGCAACGGCCAGCGTTTTGCTGGCGAAGTGTTCTTCGATGGCCGCTACAGCCACTGGACCCCACTGGACCCCACTGATCTGAACAGCCATTTGCAAGCCACTTCGTTTCCCATTCCCCCGGGCACTTCTCCAGGCGGCGCTACGGCTTGGTCGCGGGCCAGTGTAATCATCAACCAAGGTGCTTTGAACATGGGTTCAGTCGCTTTTACTGGGGCGCGCCGTTTTAATTTGGAAGGGGACTGGACGATCAGTGCCTTGTTCAACTGGGCCCAATTCGATCCCTCGACCAGCGAAGTCGTATTTGATGGTTCAGCGGATGGTGGAGCCAATGCCAACAATGCCAACATCACCATGCACGAAAACATAGTGGCCCCGGCCCCGGCCCAGCCAGTTAACTCTCCAGCCACCGATCCAAACCGGGAGTATGATCCCCGTCGCCGCCGCTTCTACGACCTTACTGTCAACAAGCGCCAAAACGATTGGGATGTGCGCATCCTCAATTCCCCGGTCACGGTCTTGCGCAATATCACAATCACCCGGGGCCGGCTGTGGGACAATGACGAAGGCGGATCCATCCCCATGCAGATCAAGGGCAAAGTGGGCGGATCGGGCACAATCACCATGGCCGCAGGCACCACCCTGCGCTTGGGGGCCAATGATTGGCCGGGTCAAGACAACCGCTTTGGTGACAACACCACGGTGACATGGAACTGGGGCACTGAGTTTGCCAATACGGTCAATGGCTATCCGACTACTTTTCCATTGGGCTACCAAAAGGCAGATATTGTACTGCACGAGAACAGCAACGTTGTTTATTGGTTCCACGGTCAGCAAAACGTGTCCATCGTGCCCAACTACGGCAACCTGACCCTGATTAACCCCAATAATTACGTTGGCGGCTTCAATACTAATTATGACGCCATTCGCAAGCGCCATTTGATCAACGAGCCCACCATTACGGGCAATGTGACCTACGGCAATTATTCGGCAAACTCGAGCACGGTTCCTGTTCCCGCCATCAGTCATGGGGGTACGATGACCGTCAAGGGATCCTTTGATAACCAAGGCGGCATTGATTTCTTGGACAACGGCAATCAGGTCACGTTTTTGACCGGGGCCGGGGCCAACGCCACCCGCACTTTACGGGTTGGCACCGGTGGCTTTTTCACCCTTGGATCTGGCACCGATGCCACTTCGCTCGATGCCTCCAACCGCACGTTGATCTTGGCCAATATTGCCACCGTGTTCCCGGCCAACTACACCGCACTGGATCTGGATGCTGCCAGTTTTGTACTTTATAATGCTGGCGTGGCCCAAACAGTTCAAGGATTGTCTGGTGTCGGCAATGTCAGCTATGGCCATTTGATGATTGCCAACCGGAACCGGGCCCCCGCTCCACCTTTCGCCAACAAAACCGTGAACGCGGCCACCACCGTGCGCGGGCAGTTGCGCATCTATCCCAATGCCCATTTGGTGGACAACGGCCACCAGATTTCTATGTTGGCCACCAGCCGCCTGATGATGTTGAGCACCCTGCCCGGGACTGCGGCCACCGCACCTGCGGCCAATCTCAACGGCGACGATTTGCACGATTTGCGCCAATTGGATCCGAACAATAGGTGGACAGGGGCTACCGGGCCCCGTGGGGAGAGCCGCCTCAGCTTGGGGACTGCCGCCGCCGCCACTACTTTCCCGACGACGGTACCCAACAACCAAGTCTTTTTGCAGAGCCGCACCACGGTGGTCTATAATGCCGGCGTGGCCCAGTCTATCCGGGCCTTTACCTCGGCCGCCGACACCACGCAACTGTACAGCAATTTGGTATTGGTAAACCCCAATGCCTCGGCCACCGCCCCGATCAGCAAAACCATTACCC
>JBBQXF010000148.1:0-10248 GCA_038209965.1 Cytophagales bacterium
AAAGCCACACTTCTTTTCCCACATCCAGCAGTTCGGTTTCTGATTGAACCGAAATCACTGGCTGGCCATTCGCGCCCCCACAAAGCGCCAACAGAAAAATAAGGCAGCTTATCCTTTTCGCATGAAACATATACACAATCAGTAATTCTTGTAAAATACTCAGGAAACCCGAGGAAACCAGCAAAGGAAGAAACTACTACGCCTTATTGTAAAAAATCCGTATTGCTGCCATTAAATACACAAGCAAATAAACTGCCAGCCTAAAGAGTAAAACCATTTGATCAGCCCCGGGGGACTGTTTGGCGGTCAGGAGCATTGCCGCACCGATCTCATCCCAAAATTCCACCAGCACTATTTTAAGGTCAACCAAACGACAAGTATTTCATCCATTAAGTCAGCAATCCTTGAATTTACCCTCCTAATCATCGGCAAAATTATTCTAATCGTGGGCGTAAAAAAACCGCGCAAAGAACCAATTGCCTTGCGCGGTTGAAAAGTAACACCTCACTGCCCACCTGGGGCACTTTGTTACTCCCACTCGATGGTAGCGGGCGGCTTAGAGCTAATGTCATAGACAACTCGGTTTACCCCCTTCACTTGATTGATAATTTGATTGGAAATATCGGCCAAAAAATCATAAGGCAGGTGGCTCCAGTCGGCAGTCATGCCGTCCACGCTGTTCACTGCCCGGAGCGCAACCACGTTTTCGTAGGTGCGTTCGTCGCCCATTACGCCCACTGACTGCACGGGTAGCAACATGGCCCCAGCTTGCCACACTTGAGCGTACAGGCCGCGTTCGCGGAGACCAGTGATGAAAATATGATCCACTTCTTGCAGCACGCGCACTTTTTCGGGGGTGACCTCGCCGATGATGCGGATCGCCAATCCCGGCCCGGGGAACGGGTGGCGGCCCAAGAGCCGTTCGTCCATCCCCAAAGTCCGGCCCACTGCCCGCACTTCGTCCTTGAACAGCAGCCGGAGCGGTTCGACCACTTTGAGCTTCATGTAATCGGGCAGCCCACCCACATTATGGTGCGATTTGATGGTGGCCGATGGCCCTTTGACTGACACGGACTCGATCACATCGGGGTAAATAGTTCCTTGGCCCAGCCATTTGACCCCTTGGATCTTATGGGCCTCGGCATCAAAAACCTCAATGAACACCCGCCCGATGGCTTTGCGCTTCTCTTCGGGATTGGTCAGCCCGGTCAATGCTCGGTAAAACAACGCTTTTGCGTCCACCCCGCGCACATTGAGGCCCAAATGCAGGTAAGAATCCAGTACCGCCTCAAACTCGTGCTTGCGCAACAGGCCGTTGTCCACAAAAATGCAGTGCAGATTGGGGCCAATGGCGCGGTGCAAAAGTTGGGCTGCCACGGACGAATCGACGCCGCCCGACAAACCGAGTACGACCTTGTCCTGGCCCAACTGCTCGCTCAGGGCCTGGACGGTGGTCTCGACAAACGAGGCCGGGGTCCAATCTTGTTGGCAACCGCAAATGGTCCCGATGAAGTTTTGCAATATTTGTTTGCCCTCCAGTGTGTGGGTCACTTCGGGATGGAACTGAATACAATGCACCGGGGCCACCGTGTGCCTAAATGCCGCCACTTTGACCGTGGCCGTACTGGCCGTGATCACAAAATCCACGGGCGGGGTGGCGATGGTATCGCTGTGCGACATCCAAACCTGTGAATGGAGCGAAATGCCCTGCAACAACGGATCGCCCTGATCCACCACCTCTAGGCTAGCCCGGCCATACTCGCGGATGCGCGAGGGCAGCACTTCGCCCCCGTTTTGCTGGGCGATCAACTGGGCACCGTAACACACCCCCAACACGGGTATTTGGGCCGCATTGAACACCAACGCCCGATCCACCGTGGGGGCCCCTTCCTCCCGCACCGAACTAGGGCTGCCCGACAGAATGACTCCCTTGACGGTGGCATCTAACGCTGGGAAATGGTTAAAAGGATGGATTTCGCAATAGACGTTCAACTCGCGCACCCGCCTGGCGATCAACTGTGTGTATTGTGACCCAAAATCAAGAATAAGAATTTTCTCCATTGCCAAAATGCGATTGCTCGACGAATAATTTTCAAAATTAATCCTTTGTTCAGAAGTTTGGGGGCGAGTGCGACTATTACGACCAATAAAAGTTCAGTATTGCCATTAGCAGTTGGCTTTGGTGTACGGCAACTTGAAAAAGTCCCACTAAAATTGCACAACTCAGCCGGCCTATTTTATTGGTGACCACCCCTTATCCAAGACTACTCCGGGTGTATCCGTTGCTTCCAACTTGTTTGGCAAATCAATTCTTGGTACGCGTTTTGTAAAAAATTGATTTACCGATTTTAATATTATCTTCGCCATCCCGATTGAAGATCAAGCTACTGATGCATTCCATGAAGAAAATCTTATACGAAAGCCGTTTTCTGTCAATCGCCTTTGATGAAGCTAACGCCATGTTAATTCTCCACTGGCAGGAACAAATAATGGATGTTGAGGAATTTGAGGTTGAAGTGCACCAGATTGGCGAAGCGGCCCTGGCTCATCGCCCGCTCAGGCTGTTGGGCAATGCGCAGTTGCTCCAGTTTACCATGTCGCCCGACATTCAGCAATGGCACGACACCACCATTATTCCCATGTACAAGGCAGCGGGCGTTGTCCGGCTTGCAATAGTGGTGAGTGAAGATATTTTTTCCCAGGTTTCTATTGAACAAACATTGGAGAGCGAAAATGCACAATCCGCCTTCCTGACCGAGTATTTTGACAGTGACGAAAGTGCGGAAAAATGGTTGTTGAGCCATCAATGAGCTTGGTCCTGTGCACTGGCCCAAACTAAGTTGGCTGCTTGGTTTCTCAAAAGCTTATTCATTCCACCGCAAGGAAATCAATCCATTAAATACCCCACTTGCTTTACCCCGAGTACGAATATCCCGTTTCCAGCCCCGGCTTTTTGCTCGCTTGCGCCTTTTCCGTTGGTTAATTCCTCCATTTGACGCCTTGCCCCATCCAACCAATCACGATGTCCGACGGTTGGGGCCAGTTTATGCTTGGCTGGCCAGGTATTCTGCCTTGGCTTGATCCAACTCGGCCAAAATAGCCGCCCGGGCAGTTTGCAGGTCAACAAACAAGGGCGGATTGATGGCCACTTGTGCAGCTAAACGCCATTTCCCTCGCTTGCGCCGCCAAAAATGGAAATACCTGAACGCATAATAACCACTCAGGGGCAGTGAAAGCGCATACAGGCCAAGCCACCACCCGGCACTGGGGAAAAAATGGTGGAATGTGTACCAGTAAATGGGGTAGAAGACACCAAAAGTGAGCAGGCCGGCTACCATGTTGACCGGTGCACGGAAAACCACGTCGCTCACATAGCGTTGGGCGATCCACCCGGGGATCCGGTAAGGCAAAAAATTGTGCACTTCACTGTAAATATAGAGGGGGAATCCCGCCACCAAGGCAATTGCCTCGCCCCATTTGCCCGCCTGCAACTGCTCAAGGCGGGGATACTTGGCCACCAGCTTGTCGGAAATTTGGTGATCGGCCAACTGGGCCATGTACCGAGCCAACTTGCTCCGCATCTCTCCTAGCCGTTGGGGCTGAGTGGCCTCAAAGTGGTGCACAGCCGCCGCAATCTGGCGGGCAATCACAAACACCTGCTCCGTTTCTGGGGCCTGCAATTGCAGCTCGGCCTTGAGCTGATTGCTATAAATCTCTTCAATGTTATGAACCAGCCTGTCCGTTTCCTCACTGGCGGTGTTGACTATCATGGCCGTCAACCGCTGGGTGATGGCTTGGGTGAGCTGATGGACTGCCGGCGTTGGATCGGCCTGAAAAGCCTCCGCATAGGCACTCGCCGCGATGGGCGCATCATATTGCACCCACAGTTTGCTCAAAAACTTGCGAGGGTTCGTGTAATTTATTCCCACACACACCAAATGAATGTCCGGTGGGTGGCCAGCCTGCGCACCCAAGGCAATGCGGGCCGTACCCGTTTTGACTGGGCGGAGCCGCCGCTCATTTTCACTGCTGCCCTCGGGGAAAATGACCAGACAGCCACCCTCCCGCAGCAGTTCATAGCAAGCGGCGAATGAATCTTGGTTTTTGCCCGAGGCTTCCTTGCTGTCCTGCTTGCGATAGATCGGGATCATGTAAAGCTGCCGTAGCGCCCATTTGACCACTGGAGAAGTAAAAATACCGCCATTGGCCAAAAAATAGACCGGTCGCCGTAGCCAAGCCACCACTACCAACGGATCCAAAAAGGTGCTCGGGTGATTAGCGGCCAAGATCAGCCCACCCTTGCGCGGGACTTGCTCGAGGCCCTTTATCTGGATGCTCCCAAAAAAGGCCCGGAGCATTACCAAGATCACAAATCGCAAAAAATGGTACAACATGGTCGGAGCATAAGTTGAGACTCACTAAGGGAGGTAAGTTGCACAAAATTTGGGATTTACCGTCGCCGAAGTGGTTTATTGGGGCCCAATAAAAATATTGGTCGGTGGCACTCGATGGCTTTGGCCCTAGCCCATCAATTGGACAAATCCCCAAAAACAAAAAAACCAGTTGCAATGCAACGGGCTTTTCTCTCTAGTAAATATGAAAATGAAAAAACTCCAATTTTTCGCGTGCTACTAATACACTGCAAATTTATCTCAGCGTATGTTAACTTATCATTAAAAAGGGTTAAATTTTGATACCGATTACTGTAATATCATCAGTTTGAGGTTGTTGGCCCTGCCATTCGGTCAATGCCGAGGTCAGCGCAGCCCGCTGATCGCCCATACTTGCCAAGCTGGCGGCGGTTTCCAGCACCGCCCGTAGCCGCTTTTTACCATACTTAGTGGGGGTTTGCACCGGCCCCGCCAAACCACCAAACTGATCGCTGAAGCCGTCAGTGACCAGAAAGAGCTGGTCCCCGGGGCAGATTTTCCATTGCTGGGTGTTGATTGACCGGTGGATGCTGCGCTTGGTGGAATCCCCGATGGCAAACCGGTCGCCTTTCAGCTCGTGCAGGCCGCCATCGCGGATCACGTAGGCCGACTGGTGTGCCCCCGCGAACTGGATCACCCCTTTTGCCAAATCGATGAAACAGAGCGCAATGTCCATGCCCTCGGGTGTGCCCTGGCCTTGGCTGTTGCGCAGCATTCGGCCCAAATTTTCGTCCATGCGCTGGATGACTTGGGCCGGATCGGTGAGGCGCTCTTGCACGGCAGCCTCGTACAAGAGGTTTTGGCCCACCATCGTCATCAATGCGCCCGGCACCCCGTGGCCCGTACAGTCGACGGTGGCCAGCACCATTTGCTCGTTCCCGGTGGCAGGGTCAATAATCTTACGGAACCAGTAGAAATCACCACTTACAATGTCCTTGGGCTTGAAAATCAAAAAGGAATGGGGAAACAACTGGCCCAGCCCCTCCCGCTCGGGCAAAAAAGCTGTTTGGATCCTTAACGCATAATTCATGCTGGATGTAATATTTTTATTCTTTTTGCTGATGTCTTCCAGTGCCGTTTCTATCTCTTCTTTCTGAGCGGCAATTTGCGTGTTGAGGGCCACCTGCTCCTTCATCTGGCGTTCCAGTTCTTGGGCCATTTGGCGAAAACTCCGGGCAAGGATCCCTATTTCATCGCCCCGGCGAAAAGTTCGGGTTCGGGTATCATTGGCTATGTTGAGGGTTCCGTCGGCCAATTGCTGGGCTAAAGCGGTTAAATCTTTGACCGGGCCGGCAAAATAACGACCCACGAAAATGGCAATGGCAATGGCCAACAAGCTCACCCCGATCAAGATCAGGTACATCCGCGATCCCAATTGGGCGGCGGGGGCCAAGGCCACCGACTTGGGCAGTTGGATCAGCAAGATCAAGCCATTGCCACAATAATCCAAATACCCTTTTTGGCGGGCAAAAAAGTAAAGTTGGTCGTCCAGCTCAAAATCTCCTTGTGCATTATTGGCCATTTGGTTGCGGTCGGTCTGCCATTTGAAGGTCGTAAACGCCCGGTGCTTGGCCTTGAGCACATCGGCCGACCGGCGGTTGGAGTATAACACCAGCCCGGTGGGGTCGACCAGCGAAATGGACATGGCTTGTTGCACTTCTTCACTCATTTGGGAAAGGACATCGTCCTGAAAAATGGCGTAAAGACTGTCAATCAAGACCTCGGACACGAGTACGGCTTTAGTTTGGTCGGTATCGTCCACTATTTTGGCCGCAAAATGGAGCACTGGCTGATCCAACGATTCGGATATGGCAATGTGCATCACCTTACCAGCCGAATCCAGCCCCAACCAATAGCTGTTGCGCCGGTGCAGCTTGCCAACATGGCTCCCTTCGGAATCGGCCAAGCGCACCCGCTTTGGGCCAAACAAACTGTAGCGTGCATATAAGGGACTTTGTAGTTTAAACGCCAACAGCCTGGCTTCAGCGGCAGCTTCATTGTCAATTTGCGCGATCAGATCGGGATCCTCGGCAGCGGCCCCAATGTCTTGCAACCGCTCATAAATAAAACGGTCAACGCTGCTCATGATCGCCCCTGACTTCATGGCCATTTTGGCTTTGATTTCTACCTCCAACGAGGATTGGCTACTGGTGTAGGCCAGATAAAAAATTGGCAAACTACCAAATAATACCATCGCGATGGAGAGAACGGCCAGTTTTTGGGAAATATTGATCATCGGGCAAACAATTGGAAAGAATAGCGATTATAATCCTAGCCAAGGGCAAAATCGCAACCAAAAAAGTAGGGACTAGGCAAAGGAATGGACGCTGGTCCAATTGAGGTGTAAGGTTCGGGGGGCATTTGCACGACATTGCACACAAAAAACCCCGACGCAGGGCGACAGGGCTTTCGGGGGTAGTGGAAACGATACGTTCAATTTCAGGCTTATGAATTTGGGTACTCGTTTCACCCCAAAGTTAGGATGGGAAAATTAACCGGTGATGAAGTCCCGATTAATAAATCAACAACTTTGATACCCAAGCCTCACTGCATCAGCCCCCAGTTTTACTAGGCCCCAAAACGTTGGAGCAACACCTTCCTGGAAATGTCTTTTACCATTCCATTCTCGCAAAACAGGACCCGGGCGGGGTGTCGTTTCAAGAAACCATGATTATGGGTAGCCATGAGGATGGCGGTGCCGCTCCCATTGATCCGGACAAAAAGATCGAGGATTTCCGCCGAGACGGTTGGATCCAGGTTGCCGGTTGGCTCATCAGCAAACAGGATGTGTGGTTCGTTGATCAGCGCCCGGGCAATGGCCACCCGCTGCTGTTCGCCCCCCGAGAGTTGGTGGGGCATCTTTTGCTGGACGGTTTCCAGGCCCACCATCATCATCACGGTGCTCAAGCGCTCTTTCATCTTGGCTTTGCTACCCCACCCGGTGGCCCGCATCACAAAGAGCAAGTTCTCGGCCACGGTGCGATCAGCAAACAATTGGAAATCCTGAAAAATGATCCCGATCCGGCGGCGCAATTGCGGTATGTTATCCCGCTTCAGCTTGTGGAGCTTATATCCAGCTACTTCCGCTTCCCCATTGGCCAAGGCCAAATCAGCGTAGAGAGTGCGCAATATGGAGCTTTTCCCGCTCCCGGTCTTGCCCACCAAATACACAAACTCCCCTTTTAAAATCTCAAAATTCAATTGTCGGATCACTACACTGCCATCTTCCTGCACCACACTGACATCCTTCGCCGTGACAACAGCGGTTTGATTGGTCAAATCCATACGTACAAAATGCGAGGGGGTAAACGCTTAAGTTCAGTCGGATGAAAACGACTATGTTTTGTTATTATTGGATTTATGCTTTAGATTTATGCTACGAATACAAATTTAGTTTAAATATTTCAGAATTTTTCGATCATTGACTCGATCATTTCAAGAAAATATCCTCCCTTACCCGGCCCGACCCAGTTCATCTCGCGGATTTCTGGCGCGTGCAGGGTGTTATAATAGTGATCGGGGGTAATGTAGCCGGTATAGCCCCCGTTGAAACTGGTGATCAGCAATTCTTTGTGCATTCGCTGGGCCACCGGGGCCAATTCGGCCATCAACTCGCCCGAAAAATCACAAGGAGTCCCGATCAAACGCAGATCATTGATTTTCAGCACATTTATCCACAGATCGCGCTGGCCAAACAAGGCATCAAAGACCGAGGATCGCACCCGGATCCGGTCAGTGATCCTGAGTTGGGCCTCCCCCAAGTCCACGGGCAAGTGCCAAATCCCCAGCGATTTGACCTGAGCCGTGGACAGTGTATCTAGGCAGGGCAAAGCAGCTTGGGCCAAGCCCTCCCCCACTCGTTTGGCCATGGGGTAGCCCTCGCCCGGCCCGTCCCAATGCGGCGCGTGGCTGGCCACCATGCCCGCCCCAAACATGGCAAACTCGACTTTACCGCTTTGCTCCAAAGCATCCACCAAGTAGCCGGGATAATCGCGGCCCACCTCCAACACCGTGGGATCGGTGCAGGTAGGATGCGCCTGATAAGCCGCGAACACCGCTGTTTGGCCCGATTGGACCACGATTTTGAGCAGGCGCAACCCAGCATCCACCCGCCCGCCGTCCAGCAGGCGGTGGTGCACAAACGCAGGCACTGCTACTTCGCCATAGCCAATTTGGGCCGGGCTGGCCAGTTGTTGGGCCCGCCCGAGGGCCACGGTCACGGCTTGGGCCAACCCATCCACCATTTTTTTATCGTACTTGCCCGCCAATAAGTAGCCCGCCGGATGCTCGGCCCAGCCACCAGTGCCATTATGGGTATGGGTGGCAACCCAATAAATGTGTTGCTTTGCTACTCCACTCCCGGCCAGCACCTCGGGCAGTGCAGCCACCACCGCTGGCGGAAAAACTGCCAGATCAGCACTGACAATGGCCATTCTCGCCTGATCCTTTTCCAAATAAATGACCCGGATATACAAGGAATCGTGGATCTGCTGAAAACCCGAACGGCTGATCCCGTACCCGGCCAAAGGGCTGGATTGGGCGGGGGTAATGTTCACTTTGGCCCAGCCAGCCAACAATGGCCCGGTGCCCTGAGTGCTGGCCATACTGCCAGACCCCGACGACAAACGCGCCATTGTTGGCTGATAATAAGCAGTTTGGCGGTAAGGTGTGGTGTCCACACTGGTAAATAGCAGCAGGCCCAAACCAAGAACCAAAGCCATTATTAGCAAGCCAATCCAAAGAATTTTATGATAAAAGTGCAAAGTGCCAACAGTTTTATGCCCCAAAAGTACTAGATTAAAGGCTGGATTGTGTTTTCCTTACGTTTTGTCGTTCTAAACCCACTATGTTTGAGCCTCGCGATAGCAAGAAACCATTGCTTTCATTTTTTACATCGGTTGAGCAATTCTACCAAAAGTACCAGCACCGGCCCAAGCAATTGGTTCGGTGGGCCAATGATCGGTTGGGGCTTGTTCGCCAATGCTCGCCCAAGTCCTACTTCACTACACTATTTTGTCTGCTGTTGCTGTGCTCCTTTTTCCTGTTGCACTCTATTTTTCCGATCAGTACCCAAGTCGCTTTTTCGCGGGTGGTGATGGCCCGCGATACCACCGTGCTGGCCGCCTATTTGAGTACCGACGATAAATGGCGGATGAAAACCGAGCTGGCAGAAATCACCCCAGAACTTCGTAAAGCTTTTTTGAACAAAGAGGACAAATATTTTTATTATCATCCCGGCATCAATCCCATTGCCATTGGCCGGGCCATGATCAACAACTTGCTGAACCAGCGGATCACCTCCGGGGCATCGACCATCACCATGCAGGTGGCCAGGTTGCTGGCACCCAAAAAACGCAGCTATACCAACAAATCGGTCGAGATGTTCCGGGCCCTCCAACTCGAGTGGATGTTCACCAAGGAGGAAATCCTGCAACTGTACCTCAACTTGGCTCCCTATGGCGGCAATATCGAGGGCGTTAAGGCCGCCTCCCTGCTCTACTTTGGCCGCATGCCCGATAAGCTGAGTTTGGCCCAAGTGATCACGCTCACCATTGTGCCCAACCGCCCCACTTCGCTTGCCCTAGGTAAAAATAATGGGTTGGTGGAGCGGGAACGCAACAAACTATTGATCAAATTTGCCGAAAACGGGGTGTTTGCCCCCCAAGATCTGGCCGATGCGCAATTGGAACCTTTGCAAGCCGAGCGGCAAAATCCACCCAACTTGGCCATCCACTTCGCCAATTTTGTGCACCAGCACCTGCCGGGCAGCACGGCCAATGTTTACACCACTATTGAGGCCAATGTGCAAGACAAGGTG
>JBBQXF010000149.1:0-10036 GCA_038209965.1 Cytophagales bacterium
AGTTTGCCCACTATGCCCAAACGACCCCGTACATCACCGTGGCCACGGCCCCCGTACCTTGGCTCGGGGCTTACTGGCGGGCACGGGGCATGGTGGGGGCCATTGCGCGTGACCAATTGGCCATTTACCACGGCCTGAGCCACGACCTGCCCTATATTTCAGCCAAATCAACCTGCAAACTTGTCGTAACAATCCACGATCTGATCAATTACCGCTACCCAGA
The DNA here is from genome assembly GCA_038209965.1 of Cytophagales bacterium. Classification (GTDB taxonomy): domain Bacteria; phylum Bacteroidota; class Bacteroidia; order Cytophagales; family Thermoflexibacteraceae; genus JALONO01. Next base: position 224 of record JBBQXF010000149.1, read on the forward strand.
AAATTATTCTTGGTTGGATCGGCAATTTTATGACCACAAACTCAGGCACGCCGCCAAACGAGCTGATGTCATCATTGCCATTTCGGAACAGACCAAACGGGATGTCATGCAATTTTTGTCGGTGGCCGAGACCAAGATCCGCGTCGTCTATCAATCGGTGGCGGCCGGATATGGCCAACCAGTCAATGAAACCGCCAAGACCGCCTTGCGTCAGCAATATCGTTTACAGCGGCCTTTTGTATTGAATGTTAGTTCGTTCAATGAACGAAAAAATCAACTTTTTTTGGTCAAGAGCTTCGCCCAAATCATGGATCAAGTACCGCACGATCTGGTATTGGTGGGCAACGGCGGAAAATGGAAGCAATTGGTACAGGCTTATATCCAACAAATGCAACTGGCCCAGCGCGTGCGGGTGCTGGATCAGGTAAGTTTTGCTGAACTGCCCGTAATGTACCAATGTGCCGATTTATTTGTCTATCCCTCCCGTTTTGAGGGGTTTGGCATCCCCATTGCGGAGGCCATGTACGCCCGGGTGCCCGTGATCGCGGCCCGAAACAGCTCCCTGACCGAAGTCGGCGGGGATAATTGCGTATATTTTGCTACGGACGACCCGGCCGATCTGGCCGAAAAAATGCTGCGGGTACTGCACCAAAAAATACCGATCCCGCCGATGGTGGCCGCCAATTACCGCCACGTGAGCCAACAATTCAACCAAGCAAAATTTGGAACAGATACCGCGCTGGTGTACCGCTCACTCCTGGGCCAACCCTGATCGCCCAGTTACTTGGGCTTTTTTGCCACCACGCTCGAGGAATCCCGGCTGTTAAGTCTCCACGGACTGCCGCGCTCCCATCTGGTAACGATCCGCAGCAGGCTGTCCTTGGCCCCCAGTTGCCGATTGGGGTGGGGTTGGATCACGCTTTCCTCCACCGTGCGCACCACAAAAAAACCTTTTTCTATCTCATAGCTCACTTGCAAATAGTCCCATTCGGGATTGAATCTTTTGTAACCGGTGAGCACCCCCGCTTTTTGGTCGATCAGGGGGTTGATCAGCCCCCCCCAATCTATGAACTCCCGGCTGGTTGGGTTGTACATGAACAAACGGTAATATTCTTGGGATTTCATCTGCTTGACCAGCAGGCGAATATCCAGATAGCCATCCGAATTGAGATCGATCAGCTCGACACAACTTTTGATAAATTGGTAAATGTCAGCATCTGCCCGCGATTTGATGGATCGACTTTCGCGCAATGGCAAATACTGGATGGCCGGATTGTAGGCAGCACTGGGCGAACTCTTGGTCACAAAAAAACCTTGGGCGTGGGAATAATCTTCATTGCTTTTGCTCACCGCGAAAACGAGTTTGTACTCCTCCACCCCGGGATTTACCCCAATTTGTAGCGATTGCTTGTCTTTGACCGCACTCATCTGGGCCGTCAGTGCCGAAGCGGACAATTCCCCATAGGTGAGGTTATCTGTCTCGGACATGGCGGTCAAGACCAATTTCTGGGGGCTGTTGCGCGTCGAGTCGACCGAATATTCGCCCTCAAAACAATCCGGGGAAACCATCCGGCCGCAGACGGTAAAACTACACTTGGCCGCGTTGCGTTTTCTCAAGCAAAACTTGTAGAACCCATCGGGCTGGAAAAGACCTTGCACCAGATAAACCTCGCCCGGTGCGCCAGACTGCCGATAATGGGGCTTCATCAGGGCCTGTCCCGAAACGACTTGGTCGGGATAATCATCGGCCAAATAGGCTTGGATAAAAATCGAGTCTTGCCCATTGAGCGAGCCCGCCAATTTCAAAGTGGGGAAATCCACCCGCACTACCTTCGGTTCGTCCTCTGCTCCCGGTAGTCCGGCTGCTGGGGGGGTGGCGAAATCGCAGCCAGTCAACCATCCGCCAACACCGATCACCAAAGCAAATCTCATTAGGCGGGCGCAAATCGAGGTCATATTACAAGGACAATTTGTTTATCAACGTAAAAATATTACTTTTAACCAAAAAAAGCAGTCTAATTAGCTCAACGACCATTTATGCAAGGCATTACCTTTCTGACCGACGACAAAAAAAATATTGTGGGTGCCCAGATTGACCTGCGGATCCACCAAGATACGTTTGATGAGTTTTTTAGTGCACTCATCACTGGTGGGCGCATGGCGGGCACGCGCGGCGTCACGTTTGTGAAGGATCAAAAAGGCAATATTTGGGCGGCCCAAATCAACCTTCGCCTTCACCAAAACACCTTTGATGAGTTTTTCAGTGAACTGATCGTCAAGGGCGCACAAGGGCCAGTGGTTCCGGCCAAGCCCAACGTGGCCCGCCCCGACCGGATCAACATGGTCGTATCGGCGGCCAAGTCGTTTTTGGGCACCAAATACCAAACCGGGGGCGACACTTTGTTTGGCATCGACTGTTCGGGCCTCACGTTCATGGCCTACAAAACCATCGGGATCCAACTGCCCCGCCGCTCGGTGGAACAAATGAAATCGGGCAAAGTGGTGGATCGGGCCCAGCTCCTGCCCGGCGATCTGGTATTTTTTGCCACCAATGTCAACGATCCCACCCGCATCAACCATGTGGGCTTGATCACCCGGGGCGGTCTCCAACCGTCGGTACTGCATTCGTCTTCGTCACGGGGCGTAGTGGAAGAGGTAATGAGCAACAACTACTTGGCCAATATGTTCCGGGGCGCCGTCCGGGTGGTCTAGCCATTGCCATTTTACTTGACCGGCTTTTTCAGCTATTTTTTCTTCACTGTCCAACTAAACACCTCATGAAAGTAATTTTAACTTTGTGCTTGGTCCTGGCAACCTTTTGCGCAACCGGCCAAGCCCGTTGGTCAGCCGAAAAAGCCAAGGTTTGGTACCAAAAACAGCCGTGGTTGGTGGGTTGCAATTTTATTCCCAGCACCGCCATCAACCAATTGGAAATGTGGCAAGCCGACACCTTTGATCCGGCCACGATTGACCGGGAACTGGCCTTGGCCCAGGGCATTGGGTTCAACGTCGTGCGGGTGTACCTGCATTCGCTCGCTTGGCAAGCCGACAAAAAAGGGTTTAAACAGCGCATGAATACTTTTTTGCGCTTGGCCGACCGCCGCCAGATCAAGACGTTGTTTGTGTTGTTCGATGACTGCTGGAACGATGACCCCAAACTGGGCAAACAGCCCGCGCCCAAGCCGGGTGTCCACAATTCGGGCTGGGTGCAATGCCCCGCCTATGCCAACGTGATCGATTCCACCACTTGGGCCAAACTTGAACTGGAAGCGTTCACCAAAGATGTATTGCGGAGCTTTGCCAAGGACAAGCGGATCTTGCTCTGGGATCTGTACAACGAACCGGGCAATTCGGGCCTCAAAGAAAAATCGTTGCCCCTGCTCAAAAAAGTATTTGCGTGGGCCAAAGCAGCCAATCCCCAGCAGCCAATCTCGGTCGGGCTGTGGTTCGATAATGCAGTACTCAACGAGTTTCAGCGGCAAAATTCCGACGTGATCACTTTCCACAATTATAGCAATGCCGCCAGCATGGAGCAGCAAATCCTGGACCTGCAACAGCTTGGGCGGCCGCTAATCTGCACCGAATACATGGCCCGCACCAACGACAGCCAGTTTGCCACCCATTTGCCAATCCTCAAAAAGTACCAAGTGGGGGCCATCAATTGGGGGCTGGTGAGCGGTAAATCCAACACTATTTTCCCGTGGGGATCCAAAGCAGGCTCTCCCGAGCCAGCCATCTGGTTTCATGATATTTTTCGGGCCAATGGCACCGCATTTGCCCCACAAGAAGTAGAAACCATCCGTTCAATCACTAAAAAGTAATTTTTGGGGGAATGGATTATTTTTCGTGCGCTTAGCTAATAATCGAACAAAAAGGCTGTACTATTGTGAATTGGGACGGTAAAATTAAAGCCAAGCCGGTGGATATTTATTCAACCCTTGCGCCGAATGAACCGAAGCATATCGCAATAATGCAAAATCACCATCAGCTATGACAATTACCTTCCGGGCTATTCTTGATGCGTCGCCCCGCGATGCGAAGACACTTTTGCTGGTCGACGGCTTGGGGGCCAGTCTCACCGTCGCTCTCTTGGCTAGGGTGCTGGCAGACAAAGCCCGCCACAATTAATTGAAAATCAATTTATTATGTGCAACTCTTACTGATAAACTTAGGTTAAACCCATCAAAGGAAAATGAACGAAATCACACCCTATCACGCAAAATATTTTGCCCACGAACTGACCAAACGCTATTCGTCGGATAGCCTACAAAAATTCACCGCTTCGCTTGCTGATGCACAAGTGGATCTAAACCCCCACCAGGTAGATGCGGCATTGTTTGCGTTTCATTCCCCGCTTTCCAAGGGTGCGTTGTTGGCCGATGAAGTAGGATTGGGCAAAACGATTGAAGCCGGTATCGTCATTTCGCAAAAATGGGCAGAACGCAAGCGCAAGATTTTAATTATAGCCCCCGCCAACCTTCGCAAACAATGGAACCAAGAATTGGCCGACAAGTTTTTTCTGCCCTCCATCATTTTAGAAGCAAAATCTTTCAACGAAGAAGTAAATAAATCAAACCTCAATCCCTTTGATCAAGCTGACAAAATTGTTATCTGCTCTTATCACTTTGTAAAAAGCAAGGCAGTGTACATCAGTAATATTCGTTGGGATTTAGTGGTGATAGATGAAGCACACCGGCTAAGAAACGTTTACAAGACCAACAGTAAAATTGCTAGAGCAATCAAAGGGGCTGTTACCTATGCTCCCAAAATTTTGCTGACGGCAACACCATTGCAAAATTCCTTGCTGGAACTTTACGGGTTAGTAAGCATTATTGATGAATATACCTTCGGTGATTTAAAGAGTTTCAAAGCACTGTACGTCAAAGGAGCCGAAGAATTGAACTTTGAAGAACTAAAAGAGCGATTGAAGCCACTTTGCAAGCGGACATTGAGAAGGCAGGTGCTGGAATACATCAATTACACCAACCGCACTTGCATTTTGCAGGAATTTACCCCAAATGCAGAAGAACAACAACTCTATGATCTCGTTTCCAGCTATTTGCAACAGACGAACTTGTATGCATTGCCGCCCGGACAGCGCCCGCTTATGACTTTGATCCTTCGCAAATTGTTGGCTTCCTCCACCTTTGCCATTGCTGGTACATTGCAGGGGTTGGCCAATAAATTGGGGGTCATCATCACTAAGCAGGATCAAGACCAAGATCAGGATCAAGAACAAGAACAAGAACAACCGAATGTTGATCAAGTTTTTATCGAGAATTACGAAATCTATGAAGCCCAACAAGAAGAGTGGATCGATGAAGAAGAAGACTACGACGACACCTCCAGAAAAAATGGCGTTTACACCCCGGAGCAACTTGGTGAAATCCGCAAGGAAATAGAAGCCCTTAATACGTTTGAAAGATTGGCAAAATCCATTCTTAAAAATTCCAAAGGCGAGGTTTTGTTTACTGCATTGGAAAAAGGGTTTCAAAAGCTAACTGAGCTAAAGGCCAATCGGAAAGCCATCATCTTTACCGAAAGCACCCGAACTCAAGAGTACCTCAAAAAAACGTTGGAGGCAGGGGAATACAAACATGAAATTGTTTTGTTCAATGGGAGCAACAACGACCCCAAGAGCAATCAAATTTATCAGGCTTGGCTAAAAACCCATGCCGGTACCGATCGAGTAACTGGCTCGGCGTCAGCTGATAAGCGGGCGGCGCTGGTTGATTACTTCCGCGACACCGCCACCATCATGATCGCCACCGAAGCCGCCGCCGAGGGCATCAACTTGCAGTTCTGCTCATTGGTGGTAAATTATGACCTGCCCTGGAACCCCCAACGCATTGAGCAGCGCATCGGCAGGTGCCACCGCTACGGACAAAAGTTTGATGTAGTAGTTGTCAACTTTTTGAATAATGCCAATGCCGCCGACCAGCGGGTATATGAATTGTTGGATGAAAAGTTTAAACTGTTCAACGGTGTGTTTGGGTCCAGCGATGAAATACTGGGCGCACTAGAAAGCGGGGTCGATTTTGAAAAACAAATTGCAAAAATCTATCAAGGTTGCCGAACCACGGATGAGATCGCAACCGAATTTAATCAGCTGCAAAAGAGGCTGGAACCCGAAATAGAGCAGAGTATCAATGTTACAAGAAAAAAACTGCTGGAAAATTTTGATCAAGAAGTGCAAGAAAAATTAAAAATCAATTTGCAGCAAAGCAAAGATTACCTCAGTAAGTTTGAAAGTTGGTTGTGGCAGCTCACCAAATATTTTTTACAACCCTTTGCCACCTTCAATGATTCTGACAATAGTTTTTTCCTGAATCAACACCCGTTTACCGGTGAAGTCATCAAGAGCGGGCCTTATCGGGCAGGCAAAAAAACCATTGGCGAAGCGCACCACACCGCCGAGTTAATCCCGAACGAAAACTTGTACCGCGTCGGGCATCCACTGGCACAAAAAGTGATCGCGCAGTGCAAAGACGCAGTATTGAAGGAGCAGGAATTGATTTTTGATTACTCCGGCAGTGATAAAAAGATTTCAATCGTTGAAAGCCTCAAAGGCAAACAGGGTTGGTTACAGGCCAAGCAACTTACCATTTCAAGTTTTGAAGAGGAAGACTATATTTTGTTTGCGGCCTTTGACGATCAAGGAAACACCCTGCTCCCCGAACAATGCCAACGCTTGTTTTCGCTCCATTGCCTGCATCAAGAATTGGCGGAGCTATCCACCGGACATGATCAGGCAACCCAGAGCCGGTTTGATGAAATATATTATGCCCAAACCACTGGCATCTTTACCCAAAATGAACAACGCAACCACCAATTCTTTGATGATGAAGTGACCAAATTGGAAAAGTGGAGTGACGATGTCCGCAATGGTATCCGGCATGAAATCAAGGAACTGGACAAGGAGATCAAGACCCAGAAAACCGAAGCCAGAAAATTGTTGAACCTTGAACAGAAAGTAAAAGTGCAACGACTCATCAAAGAACTGGAAAAAAAGCTGGCCGACAAACGCTTCAACCAATACCAAAACGAAGATCAGATCGAAAACAAAAAAGACCGGATGCTCGATGAGACTGAAAAAAAGTTGAAGCAGCATACCGCTGATGTTGAACTGTTTACGATCCGTTGGAAAGTAGTTTAAAAAAACTTTAACCCTTTGGGTTGAAGTTTTTTTAAACACACAACTACCTTTGCATGAAATTAAATTGCAAGAATCAGAAATTGGAAAAGAGCGTGACTGCTTTATCAGCAATGGTGACAAATTATGGCGCAATGGCTAAACTTGTTGGTCAAGGCAAAGCTGAATTACGGGCAGCCAGCACTTTGGAAACGAGGCGAACCATACCAGCGGCCAATTGCCATGAACCAAAGGGAAAACCCCAAAGGCAAACTTGTAGCGGATGTTTCGGGCAATCATCGAACCATTTTTGAATCAAACCACGATCCGGTGCCAATCAAAGAAAATGGCGGCCCAGATTGGAAACTGGTAGCTGATGTGCCAATGCTTGCCATCGGCGAAGGCTACCATTAAAAAAACAAAACATCGTGTATAAGAACCTAAAGGAAATTAGCACTGCTAGGCAATTAACTTCACCACCGGGAGATACATTGGCTGAAACAATGGAACTAAAAGGAATAAGTCAACCAAACTTGGCCATGAGAATGGGCCGACCGCTTAAAACCATCAATGAAATAATAAACGCAAAAACAGCGATTACCCCCGAAACTGCCATTCAGTTGGAATTGGGTTTGGGCATTGAAGCCGCGTTTTGGTTGGCGCGAGAAAAAAACTATCACTTGGCGTTGGCAGAAATTGAACACGTCGAAGCGTTGCTCAATACAAGCAAATTTATTGCAAACTTCCCGTTGGCAGCAATGAAAAAACTACAATGGATCAATTTTGAGGTCAGCCCGGCCAGTAAGCCAAAAGCCTTGTGCGCTTTTTTTGAGGTCGCAGGTCAAAATGCCTATTCCGATTGCTATCAAAAAAATGTGGAGAAGCAGGCCCACCGAATGAGCAGCCAAAATAAAAAAAATCCGTTTGTGGTTTCGGCATGGCTCAAACAAGGTGACCACCCGGCCAATAAACTTAAAACGCCGGCCTATGATGCCGCAAAGTTCAAAAGCGCCCTGTTGGCAATTAAAAACGTAATGGCCAAACAGCCCACCGATTTCTTTGCCCGGCTCCAATCCCTGTGTGCAGGAGCAGGGGTAAAAGTGGTGCACCCCCAATGTTTGCCCAATACCCAACCGCACGGCTCCACCAGGTGGATAAACGAAAATCCCCTGATCCAACTGTCCAACCTGTCCAACCGCAACGATATTTTTTGGTCCACCTTTTTTCATCAAGCCGGGCATATTGTGATGCACGGCAAAAAAGATGTGTTTGTTGAAGGGCTCAAATACTCTGCCGAAGCACAAATAAAGGAAAATGAAGCCGATGAATTTGCCGTGAAATATACTTTTTCCAAAAGTCAGGAAAAGGAGGCGTTGCAAAGCCTGCCTTTGAGCAAGAGAACCACACTTGAATTTGCGGAAAAATTCAATACCCATCCCGCTATGACAATTGGGCGGTTAGCAAGCGAACACAAAGAATTAAATGCCATTGGCCACTCCCTTAATTTGTTTCGAAAGGTTGACCTTTCAGCCGCTTAAAATCAGGGTAATCCTTTAATCAAATAAATCACTGTTCAGACAATATTTACAAATGGCTAAGCAACTACAAAAACTCGAACTCACTTGGATCGGCAAGGGCCACGAACCCAAGCTGGAACCACGTATATTGATAGAAGACCCCGATAAATCTTACTGGCTCAACAAAGAGAAAGGTGCAGCTCCGCCATGGCAAAAAAGTCTGAACCATAATTTTAAAGGATTAAAGGATGACCATGATTTTGAAAGCCTAACCAATAAAAATCAAGTCAATCAAGTCAATCAAGTCAATCAAGAAAATCAGGGTTCAGACAATTGCAACATGCTGATCCATGGGGATAATCTTTTGGCCTTAAAAGCATTGGAACAACAATTCACCGGTAAAATAAAATGTGTTTGTGTTGACCCACCATACAATACAGGCAATGCTTTTGAACATTATGATGACGGTATAGAACATTCACAATGGCTCAACCTAATGAAGCCTCGTTTAGACATTCTTAAAAATTTATTAACTCCTGATGGTAGCATTTGGATAAATATTGATGATGATGAAAGCCATTACTTAAAAGTGCTTTGTGATGAAATTTTTGGAAGACAAAACTTTATTGCAAATGTTGTTTGGCAGAAAAGAACTTCCCCAGACTTCAGGGCAATAATTGGAGACGGTCATGAACATTTACTCGTTTATTCAAAAAATAAGGAAAAATTTGTTGTCAATAAGTTACCCAAAACAGAAGATCAAATTACAAAATATAAAAACCCAGATAACGACGAAAGAGGACCTTGGTCATCAACTGACTTTTCAGCTCAAGGTTACAGACCTAATCAAATGTATGCAATAGTTTCCCCTACAGGTAAGACACATTATCCTCCTGTAGGTTCATGTTGGAAAAATATAGAAGATGTTTATTTACGTTTAAATAATGAAGGGCGGTTTTGGTTTGGCAAAGATGGTAATGGTGTTCCTAGAAGAAAAACATTTTTGAATGAACAAGAAGGTCAAGTTGCTTGGACTTGGTGGACAAATAAAGAAGTTGGTCATACTCAAGAAGCAAAAAGCGAAATTAAGAATTTATTCCATGACGATATTTTTGCAACTCCCAAACCCGAAAGATTAATTCATCGAGTAATTCATTTAGCATC
>JBBQXF010000150.1:0-9563 GCA_038209965.1 Cytophagales bacterium
GTTGAGTAGGTTTTGGAGTTACAATCTTTTTTGCCCTTGTCCGAGTCTTCTCTTCTGCCGTTGTCCGAGTCCTCTCGGACAACTCTTGTGCTATTCGCTCATTCTCTGCCCTTGTCCGAGTCCTCTCAGACAACTCTTGTGCTATCCGCTCATTCTCAAGGCGTTCTTCCTCTATTTGCTTTGCTTGGGCTTCTTTGGCAAGTTTTTCTCTTTCCAAACGTTCTTTTTCCGCTTGTTTATTTTGTTTTTCAATCTGTTCTAATTGGCTGATACGGCTTCTGGCATCAAAAGCATATTTTCCTTTCGGGTGTTTGTCCAAATAGTTTTGATAGGATTTGACAAGGTTGTTTTCTTTAGCACTTTGCCACAAGGTTTCTTCTTGTTTGGCAAGGCGTTCCTTTTCAAGTCTTTCTTTTTCCGCTTGTTCTTTGGCAAGTTTTTCCCTTTTCTCTTTGGCTATTTGTTCAAGGCGTTCTTTTTCTGCTTGTGCAAGTAATTGTTTGTTGCCCTTGTCTTCGTCTTCATGGGCAATTTCGGAAATAGCCACTTTTGCCTTTGCGACCAAGTCGTCAAAGTCATAGTAGGTATCCATCAAGTCTTCCCATTCGGTAATCGTATTTATTCTTCCTGCTCTTTCGAAGGCTTTGTCGGCTTTTCGCCTTTTCTCTGCCCAGTCGAGTTGTCTTTTTTGTGCTTTTGCCTCATTTGTATAGTTGCCTTGGGGGTGGCTTTGCAAATATTTGTCGTAGGCAGGCGCGGTATTTGCTCTTTGGGCAGTTTGGTACGCCTGCTCATCTATTGCCTCATTGAGTTGAATAAGGGCGTTTTCTGCTTGGAAGATATAGCTGCCTTGCGCTTGCGGGTATTTCTCCAAAAATTCCTTGTAGCTTTGCAGCGTATTTTGCTGGACTGCATTTTGCCAAGCCACTGCTTGGCTTTCTTTGAGTTCAAAAACAAACTCGCCACCTTTGTCGCCCACATTTTTAAGGCGACTCCCAAAGGGCGTTTGCTCGGCATTGTTGGCAGTGTTGCGTTCTACATAGCTTATCAAGTCCCTGACAAGTAGCTTTTCTTCTGTATTGGTCTGCAAAAAATCTAACAGAGAGGTGGCAAAAAGGCTTTTGTCCAGCACGAGTTCCTTTCTCCCAGAGCAAAGTCCCCAGCGAGAAGGGAGGTCTTTGACCCTATCGGTGAAAGCATCACGGGTTTCGGCGAGTAGCGTACCCGAAAAACAGGAGTCTGACACCAAAAATACGTGCTTTGCCTTGATAGGTTTGATAAACTCAATAAGTGAGGAGTTGGGCAGGAAAGAGCCTATCTCCTCGCTCCCCTCCACAGGAATCCAATACCCAGCGTCAAAAGTATCATCATAATGCCCATGCCCCGCATAATAGACTAAAAGGCTGTCTTGCTCTGCCAACTTGCCTACCAAATACCTAAATTTTTGAGTAATCTGATTGCGTGTTGCCTGCTCATTGGTGAGCATTATCGTGTTTGCCTCCTCAAATTGGTAGCGTTGGGTAAGCAATTCCTTGACCGCCAGCACATCACTGACGGCATTTCTTAGTCTATTGATGTGGACATAGCTATCGATCCCGATCAAAAAGAGGTAGTTGGTCCCTTTGGGCAGGTCGGTCTGGTCGTTGATCCCAGTGTGCATTCCACGATTTTCAGGCATTTGCTTTCCAATAGGCAGAGGAGCAAATATAAAGTGTGGCCCTCAAAATAAAATCCCCACCATTGTATTTATTTTGGGACAAACCAAAAAAATAGCTGGTTTACAATCGGCGGCCCCCTGTTTGGCAAAATCGGTGACTTTCGGCGGTTGATGGTGGGACACAAACGACCTTGCGCATAGTGCGGCGCGGGTCGTCTGAGGCGACTCGGACAACGGCGCTCGGACAACGGCACAAAAAACTTCGCCTGAAGGCAAAGGTACTTTTACCTTTTTACCGTTGTTGGTGTGCGAATCGCACCAACAACGGTAAAAGATATGGCCAAATGCTAATTTCCGCCCCGGAGCACCTGCACCCAGCCCTTGCACGTTCGGCCCTCGGGTGAGGTGAGGAGGTAGTAATAAGTGGCGTTGTTGGTATCGGCCCCCCAATTGCCCTGGTAGTTGCTGCTTTGGAACACCCGCTTGCCCCAGCGGTCGAACACTTCCAATTGCCAACCTTCGCGCACGTTGTTGATCACAAACAAATCGTTGCGGCCATCGCCATTGGGCGTGATCACATTGGGTGGCAGCACATTCTCCACCTCGAGGCGCACGGTCCGCCGTTGCACACAGGTGCGGGTAATGGCTTCCAGCGTGAGATCATATACGCCCGAGCGCTCATAGGTAAACGCTGGTGGGTTAGGGCCACGCAGGGTATCGCCATTGCCCAAAATCCACCGGAATGTTTCGCCCCCAGTGGTTCGGTTGATCACTTGCACACTGGCCCGGCGGCCGCACTCGGCGCTGGTGGTGACATCAAAATTGACGGCAATGGCCGGTATTACCTCCACCCTCACCGCAGTATCGATAAAGCAGCCGGCCGGGTTGAAAATCCTCACCGCATACCGGGTAGTCTGGGTCGGAGTGGCCACTGGGTTGGCAATGTTGACATTGGACAAGCCCAGAGCCGGCGACCACAGGTAGCGCACGCCACCCGAGGCGGTGATTGTCGTGCCGCCTTGCCCAGCACAAATCAGTTGGTTGGGCGATATGCGGGCATTGCGCTGCAAAACATCGATGCCCGACGAGATGACATTGACCGGGACGGCATTTTGGCTGCTGCAACGGGCGTTGGAAACGGTGAGCCGGATCTGAAAGTTGCCCTCCCGGGTGTATTTGAACGGTGGTGGCTGGAAGCCGACAATCGTCCGGCCATCGCCAAAATCCCAGAAATAATCGATGCCGCCCTCGCTCAAGTTCACGATCCGGATGGTGGGGAAAGGATCGCAGTCGTTTTGAGAATCAACCCGAAAATTGGCCTGCACCCGGGGCCGGACCGCCACATTGACCCGGGCCTCACGCACGCAACCATTGGCCGAGGTGATGCGCACAGTGTAGCGGGTCGTCTGGGTGGGGTTGGCAATGGGGTTGGCAATGTTGGGATCGCTCAGGCCAGCACTGGGCGACCAAGCATAGCGCGTGCCCCCGCTCACTTGCAGTTGGACCGATTCGCCAAAACACAGGGCAGTATCGGGGCTGATCCGGATGGGTTCGGCAAAAATCAAATTCACCGTTGCCGAGTCGCGGCTTTGGCAGCGTCCCTGGCCAATGGAAAGCACAATTTTATAGCTGCCGGAGCGGGCATAACGGATCGGGGCGGGCTGGAAACCCACGAAGGTGCGGCCATCGCCAAATTCCCAACGGTAGGCATCCGATTGGGGCCCATTGTTCCGCACCCTGACCGTTGAATCGGAAAAGCAGGGATCGGTGCTCACCACGTCAAAATCGGCGGGCACGTTGCTGATCACGGTCACCACAAGGGAGGTGTCGCGGAAGCAGCCCGTGGGTTCATCGGTGATCCGCACGGTGTAGCGGGTGGTGATGTTGGGATTGGCCACCGGGTTGGGAATATTGACACTGGACAGACCTGTGGCCGGGGCCCACAAATATCGGCTGCCGCCCGTGGCCCGCAGTTGAGTGCTTTCGCCCTCGCAAAGCACTGGGGAGGCGCTCAAGGTCACCCTTTGCCCGCCCCGGATCGTAAAGTTGGCGGTATCGCGGCGCACACAGGTGCCGGCCCGGGCGGTGAGGATCACGCGGTAGGTTCCGGCTGGGTAGCGTTGGGCCGGCGGCTGGGAACCCACAAAAGTCTGGCCCCGGTCGAGATCCCACGAAAATTCGCCCACATTCTGTGACGTGTTGGTCAGTACCACCGTAGCCAGCGAATCGCACGGGTTTTGGATCTGGGTGGTAAAACTGGCCCGGAGTGCACTGACCGTGACCGTGACCGTGTTGGACAATTGGCAACCTAGGGCAGTTTGGGAGCGTACGGTGTAAGTAGTGGTCACCGAGGGGCTGGCGACCGGGTTGGCCACGGTGGGGTTGTTGAGGCCCGTGGCCGGGCTCCAAAGGTAAGTCGTGCCGCCCGTTGCGTTCAGTTGAACCGTTTCCCCGGGGCAAATGGTGGCCGCCGGGCTTACGTTCAGGCCACCCGTTCCGATCACCAAGGTTTGTAGGGTCACATCGGTGCGGCAGATGGCATTGTTACGGGCCGTGAGCGTGACGATGTACGTGCCGGGCACTGTAAAACGGAAACTTTCGTCGGTATTGGCCGAGGTGAGGAGTGGGGTGTTGCTGCCTTGCAGCCGGAGATCCCACGTGTAGGTGACCCCGTTGACGCTCCGATTGGGGAAGCGCACATCCACTGGGGCGCAGGCTTGGGTAATCGGCGTTCCGTTCGGGTCAGTGATGAGGAAAGCCGCCCGCAGATCGTCAATGTCAATGCGGAACGAGGCAATGTTGCAACCGACGGCCGCAGCCCGGTTGGTATTGGACCATACCCCGGGCGTAGTTGGGAAATTATTGGTTCGGCAGGCACAAGTGGCGTGGTAGATGATCCCGCGCGGATCAAAGCGGCTGGTGCCACCATCCACGTGGTCACCATCGGGCCCGCCCCCAGTACCCCCGATGAAAGTGCCATAGACCAAGCCTCTGGCTTCGGGACTGAGCAGCATTAGGTGGAAATCGTCCCCATTTGAAGTGCGCCGGATGGCATCGGCGGTGGTGGGCATCCCAGTTACCCGCAAGAGTTGCGTGCCCGTCGGGTAGTTGCCATCGTCGCCCGTAAGCCCGCCCCAGCCGGCCAAATAAACATTGCCGCACTCATTGACCAAAAAGGCAGTCGGTGAAATATCGGGAATGCCCCGCCCCGCCCCCACCACGGTGGAAAAAATGGTACTGGAAAGGGCCGGGTTCATTTTATGGACAAACTGCCCACTGTTGGGGTTGGCGTACACGCCGGGCGAAACAGGGTATGAACCCGCAGTAGTGCCAAAAACATAGACATCACCGGCACCATCCAGATCCACAAAATAGGCTTGGTCAAAGCTGGGTGTACCAAGGTAAGTGGCGCCCAAGAAAGCTCCGGTATTGCTGTAACGGGCCACGAAACCATCATTGCCACCGGGATTGCTCCCCCGAATGGCGCCGGCCGACACGGTCAAATTCGTACTGTTGCTGCCACCAGCAATAAAAACCTCGCCCTGCCGGCTGACTTGGAGCGAAAAAGCATCGTCGTGATTGCTGCCCCCGTAATAGGTTCCCCAGTTCATGGCCGAGAGGCCGGCATTGAGGCGGAAAACGACGCCGTCAAGCGCGCCCCGGTTGGTCGCCTGGGCCGGATTGACCACTGGAAAATTGGCCGAGCGCGAACAGGAAGCGATATAAACGTTATTTTGGGCGTCCACAATGACCTCGCCCCGCAACTCATCGCCATAATTGCGGACCACTGGATCGCGGGTTTGGGCCAGGCCGTCGTTGCCCGACCCACCCACGTAGGTGGAAGCGACCAACTGGCTGCCATTGTTGGACAAGGTGGAAATGAAAATATCGCTCCCGTTCACATAAGAAACCCCACCGATCGCACCCAGTTGGGCTGGGACTACGAACGGGTTGAAAAGCAAGGGTGTTCCACCGTTGAAAGTACGATCCAGCGCGTTGAGCGTGGTCGGGAAATTGAGCGAACTGGTGGTGCCATAAATGACCAATTGGCCCAAATTATTTACCACCATGCTATGCGGGATTTCCGATTCGCTGCCGCCCAAATAGGTGGCGTAGAGCAACCGGGCACCATCGGGCGAGAACTTGAGGATGGCCACATCGGTCAAATTGGCCCCGGCCACATTGTTGAACGTGAGGTCAAAAGCGCCGAATGTGACCGGAAAGCCCGAACTAAAAGTCGTGCCCCCACTGTACAGGTTGCCTTCGGAGTCAAAAGTGGCCGTGTTGCCCCAGTTGTCGGCCAATGAACCTGAATAGGTAGAAAATACCAAACGGGGATCAATCACCAAGGTTTTTTCTTTGTCGTAGCCTTGGGGAAATTCGTAGCTCAGCACTTGGCCCCGGAGACGAAACCGCGAGGGCACTTCCACCGTTTGGCCGTCCACCAGTTGGTAGCAATAAGGCTTCACTTCGGTAAAATCGGTCAGGGTGGTGGCCACGATCAGGTTGCCCGATTCGTCCAGCCGCAGCCCCGTCGCCCCGTTGTACTGCAATTTGATCTGCTTGGGGTTGCTGCCAGGGGCCACTTCAAATTCGTACTTGAGCGAAGCCTCGTTGGCAAACAGCCGCATGTCAATGCCGCGATAGACTTGGCGATAGGTAACACCCTCAAACGAACGAACCCCGGAGGCCCATTGCGACGGTTCGCCCACAAAATAGTTGCGGCTGTTGCCGATCTCATCGACTGGTTCCACTGCCGGGGTCAGGTTGCCGCCCACAAAATCCACCTCGACCGCATGGACGCGGATCTTGCTGGGATCTTCTTGCAACCGGAAAAATGCCTGTTGGCTCCCGATTTTGCCATGGCGCAAGCGGCTCAGTTTCTCTTGGTCGTAAAATACATAGACGAGGCTGTGGTTTTTGACTTGCAGGAACCCGCCGGGAATATCGGCCCGGTAGCGCACATCGGCGGCCCACTGGTTTTTGTTCTCAATGAATTCAAAGATGGGGGCTTGCGTTCTGATTTTTGGGTCAGTGATCGGTTCGGGACCGCCCGGCAAAGGCCACTTTGGCGAATGGCGAGCGGCTGCCCCCAAAACCATCAAAGTGACAAATAAGCAAAAGAAACTGATCTGCCTCATGTAAAGTAAAAGTTAACTTACTGGTTGTAAATTAGATAAGAGACGTATCCTACGTAGGCCAGCATGAAGACGATCCCTTCCCAACGGTCGATCCGCCGGCCCTTGCCCGTGAACAAGAAGATGAATATAAATATACTCACTATCACATTGAAAATTACATCAAAATTCATGGCCGGGTTAAAAGTCACCGGGCTGATGGTGGCACTGATCCCCAGAATGAAAAAGATGTTGAAAATATTGGAGCCGACCACATTGCCAATGGCGATGTCGGAATTTTTCTTGTACGCTGCCACTACCGACGTGGCCAGTTCGGGCAGCGAGGTTCCCGCCGAGATGATGGTCAAGCCAATGACCGATTCGCTCATGCCCACCGTGCGGGCCATTTCCACCGCACCGGCCACTATCCACTGCCCACCGAGCACCAGACCGCCCAAGCCCAGCACCAAAAACAACACCGCCTTCCAAACGGGCATCGGCTTGATTTCTTCCGTTGGAGAGGGGTCATTGCGGGCCATGTCCACGATATAATACATAAATACCGCAAAAAAACTAAGCAGGATCAGGCCATCTACCCGCGTCACTTCGGAGGTGGCCGCCCCGCTGATCAAGGCATCGTTCACCAAAAAGCTCAGGACAATGGCCGCTAGCAACATCAGTGGGATCTCTTTCCAAACGGTGTTGTGCTGCACATTCACGGGCGACAAGATGGCGGCCAGGCCCAAAATGAAAAGCGAATTAAAGAGATTGCTCCCCACCACGTTGCCAATGGCGATATCGGTTTTGCCGCTCAGCCCCGCCAACACGCTCACCACCAGCTCGGGAGTGGAAGTGCCAAAGGCTACAATGGTCAGGCCGATGACCAAATCGGAGATGTTGAAGCGCTTGGCCAGCGAGGAAGCGCCGTCCACCAACCCGTTGGCCCCAAAAATCAAAAGCACAAAACCGAGAAAAAAAAGTGCGTAAACCATTTACGTTAGTTGAGTTGAAGTGAGCATCCTGTCCCGAAAATTACGGGTAATGCACCAATCAACCAAAATAGGTTGGTTTATTTATATTTTTTCGGGCACATTAAAATTTATTTTGCCATACTGGCGTTTAATGTTTTCGATCATTTCCGTTCGGCTGATGCCGCTTCCCCCTTGCACCGACTGCACTAAATTGAATGTCTGAACCAGCTTGCCCGCAAACCAAGTTGCCGGGGCTATGCCCAACAAATCGGCCACCCGATCGCCGAGCAGAAAACGAAAATATGCCGGCACAAACCCCGGCAAACGTCCTTGGGGCAAGTCCCGAAAGGTCTCGTTGATGGCTTGGATCAGGGCGGCGGTGAGTTCAGTCCCCACGGCCGATTTTCTAAAATGCCTAGACGCAATCAATTGATCGAGGGTTGCAGCGGCCCGCTCATCATCGGGCAGCAAATCAGTTTGTACGCCCATGAGCCACCCCACCACTTTCCATAAATGCAGATAGGCCAAGGCATCTTGGTGATCCACCGCAATGCCGACCTTACGCAGGCCCCGGATCACGATAAAGGAAAACGCCAAGTTGGTGCCCGCCATGTCTTCTTGGTTGATCGGTTGGCCCAGCCCAGCATCCCAGCGGCCGCTCTGGCCAATGTGGTAGCGCACCGCAGCGTGCATGAGCCGCACTTTGTGCACGGCCGCAAAACCTTCGCCCCCCGGCCCGAAAGCCAGTGGATCAGTCACTTCCAATACAAATTGGGCAGTTTCGGCCAAGCGGCGCTGAGTATCGGCCATGATCCGGCCCGAGCGGTAGAGCACCTGCGCCCCATCGGCAGCGGCATAGCAGTAAGGCAGCGACAGAAAACCGAGCAGGGACATAATGGCTTGGGTACGCTGTTCAAAAAAACGGCAGCCCCGCGCCATCAGCTCAGGATCTGCCCAAGGTGGCAACTGGGCCGTCTGGGCCAAAAAAGCTGGCACTTCGGCGGGCCAGTCGGCTTGGTGGGCCCCAGCCATGAGCTTGGCAAACTCAGGGGCTCGGCCTTGGGAAAAAAAGTGGGCGACAATCTGATCGGCCAGCGGATCGGCTATTTGGCGTAACTGGGCCAATTGTTCGTTGGTGTAGGTTGGTTTGTGCATCGGAATGATTGAAAGCACTAACCCAACTTTTTGCCAAAGCAGAAGGTTTCAAAAAACATCGGGCCCGGTTGTGCACCGTTGTGCAAAGTCTGCGACTTTGTACCTGAAATAAGCGAAAGTCTATGACTTTTGTCAAACGGCGAAAAAGTACCTTCGCCTTCAGGCGAAATTTTTTTACCGCTGTCCGAGCGCCGTTGTCCGAGTCTCCTCGGACGACACCCGCGCCACACGCAATGTCATTTGTGGGACACAAACAATGGCATGAACAGGTAAGCGAAAAACTAAAATTCGCCCGAAGGCGAATGTACTTCACAATGTCATTTGTGGGACACAAACAACGGCATGAACAGGTAAGCGAAAAACTAAAATTCGCCCGAAGGCGAATATACTTCACAATGTCATTTGTGGGACACAAACAACGGCATGAACAGGTAAGCGAAAAACTAAAATTCGCCTGAAGGCGAAGGTACTTCGCAATGTCATTTGTGGGACACAAACAACGGCACGAACAGGTAAGCGAAAAACTAAAATTCGCCCGAAGGCGAAGGTACTTCGCAATGTCATTTGTGGGACACAAACAATGGCACGAACAGGTAAGCGAAAAACTAAAATTCGCCTGAACGCGAATATACTTCACAATGTCATTTGTGGGACACAAACAAC
>JBBQXF010000151.1:0-9553 GCA_038209965.1 Cytophagales bacterium
ATTCTTTGGAAAACTCCAAAGCCCTACCTTTTATTTCGTTCCAACCAAGTACCATTCCTATTCGGTTTTTAATGTGAGCATGGTGTAGCGATAGCCGCAAACCACCACTAATTTAATCGTTTTTGCAAAATGTCCAAATTAGTTTGGCACTCCCCTACCCGACCACAATCACCAGATCGTCCTGATCCACCATGCTACCCTTGGCCAACAGATTAAACTTGGCAGGAGGAAGGCATTGGAATGCTTACTACGAAATCGTCTTTGAGTAGCCTAAGCCGGTTACTTACTAGCCGACATAAATCTTACCGAGCCCATGTTGCCTTGGCCAACGTAGGCCCCATTGGCATTGTGCGTATCCACGTCGAGTCTTTTGTGCGCCCCGGTCATACGGGTGCGGCCAAAGTTATAGGTCTCTTGGTAATTAACATTGGTCACGGCATCGATCCGCTTGCCGTCACTCGTACGAATGATCATCTCAAATTCGCCCCCCAGCGGCGAAGGGTCGTCGCGCAGGAACTTGCGGCTTTGAGGTTCGGATACGCCCACTAAGCTGCCCAACCAATTACCCTTGTCCATGTGAAAGAAATTTTTAAATGTTGACTGTTCCGTCCATACAAAGCCCATATTGTCCTCATATTGCGAGTTGCCGATGTCGGTCAGGGTTGTGACCTCAGTTCTCACATTGAAAAAATTGCGGTTCAGGTGGTAAAACTCAAACTGCGCCTGGTTAAATGATTGGCCTGTTAGCACGGCATCGATCACCGTCTTTACAGTGGTGAAGTCTAATGGATAACTCATGATTTTTTAGTTTTTAGTGAAAAGAAAAGGCGTTATATCTGCCAAATAAAAAAGAAAAAGAATTGATTTTAAGTTGAAAGAAACAAAAAATTAACAAACTTAACCCGAAATACAAGGAGTTTTGCCGTCTGCCAAGGTTGCAGTTCATCCGTACAGCGTACACGCCCATTGTTCGCGAAAGGTTATTCGTTATTGCAAAGTACCCAAAATGGGGCTTGTCCCCTACCCGACCACAATCACCAGATCGTCCTGATCCACCATGCTGCCCTTGGCCAACACTACTTCCAAGATAGTGCCGTCGCCGGGGGCGGTGATGGTGCTTTCCATTTTCATGGCCTCAATGGTGAACAGCGGCGCATTGGCAGCCACCGGATCGCCCTTTTTGACCAGTATATTGGCCAGTTTGCCCTGTAGCGGACTACCAATTTCACCGTTTGTTTTGGCTTTCCGGTTTTCTTGGCGCACCACATTGACCGACCGGTCACGCACTGCCACCCGGCGGGTTTGGCCGTTCAGTTCAAAGGATACGGTGGCCATGCCCATGGGATCGGTTTTGAACACGGCCAACAGCCTGACAATGATTGATTTGCCCTGCCCCAACTGGATTAGCACTTCGTCGCGATCCTTCATCCCATAGAGAAATGCCGGAGTGGGGATTACCGATAAATCGCCGTATTTGTTGCGCTCATTGTGGAAATCTTCAAATACTTTGGGATACATTTTGTGGGACAGGTAGTCAGTGAATGGATATTCGTTTTGGTATCCATTGGCCACAAATTTCTGCTTAAACTCCTCAAACTCTTGGGCAATGAGCACGGGGGTCAGCCCGCTGCCCGGGATGGCCGTACTGGGCACTTCGTCCTTGAGCACGGCCTTGACCAGTTCGTGGGGCCAACCGCCCGGAGGCTGGCCCAAATCGCCGCGCAACATTTCTTTGACCGAGTCGGGGAATGCCAACGTGTTACCCTTCACCAAAATGTCTTCGGCGGAGAGTTGATTGGCGGTCATAAAAATGGCCAAGTCCCCTACCACTTTGGAGCTGGGGGTCACTTTGACAATATCGCCAAAAAGTTGGTTGGCAGCGGCGTAATTTTTCTTGACTTGTTCAAATTTATCACCCACCCCCAACGAAATGGCCTGCGGCCGCAAATTGGAGTATTGCCCGCCAGGAATCTCGTTTTCATAGACTTGGGCAGTGGATGCTTTCAGGCCAGACTCAAATGGAAAGTAATATTCGCGGGTATCCTCCCAATAATTGCTGAACTGGTTCAACGCTTCCAAATGGTGGGGTTCGCCCCGGGGGTGGTATTGGAGCGCCGCTAGTAGGGAGTTGTAATTTGGCTGGGAGGTCAGGCCCGACATGGAGGCAAGGGCCACATCCACCACATCCACCCCGGCATCAATCGCATTGAGCAATGTGGCCGATTGGATGCCCGACGTGTCGTGGGTGTGCAAATGGATGGGTAAATCAACCACTTTTTTGAGCTCGCTCACCAAAATTTCCGCTGAATAGGGTTTTAATAAGCCGGCCATGTCCTTGATGGCCAAAATATGCACACCCAGATCTTCCAGTTGGCGGGCCATGTCCAAATAATATTGGAGCGTATATTTCTTGTTGTGCGGATCCATGATCTCGCCGGTATAGCAGATCGAGCCTTCGGCCAGGGCGTTGGTGCGTTCACGGACAGCGCGGATGCTCACTTTCATGGCATCGATCCAGTTGAGCGAATCGAAGATCCGGAACACATCGATCCCGTTTTTCCAAGATTGTTCCACAAAGATCTCCACCACATTTTCGGGGTAAGATTTGTAGCCCACCGCGTTGGCCCCGCGCAACAGCATCTGGAACAGGAGGTTGGGCATGGCCCGGCGGAACCGGCGGAGTCGCTCCCAAGGACATTCTTTGAGAAACCGCATGGCCACGTCGAAGGTGGCCCCGCCCCATAATTCCACCGAAAACACCTGCGGGTTGAGCTTGGCGTAGCTCTCGGCTACTCTCAGCATATCGATCGTGCGCACGCGGGTGGCCAGCAGCGACTGGTGAGCGTCCCGGAAGGTGGTGTCAGTAAATTTGACAGTTTTCTCCTGCTTGAGCCAGTCAATAAATTTATCGCGGCCCAGTTCATTGAGCCGATCTTTATTGCCTTTTGGGTAGCCGTCAAACTTGGGAACCTCGGGTACTTTGGGGAGCCGAAAATCGCTGCTGGGTTTTAGCCCGCGCACGTCGGGGTTCCCATTGACGATCACTTCGGCCAAATAGTTCAGTATCCGGGTGCCCCGATCCGAGCGCAGGGGGATGCTTATCAAATCGGGGTATTTCTCGATAAATTTGACCGTTGCTTCGCCCCTTTGAAACTCGGGATGAGAAATCACATTGAGCAAAAAGTCGATGTTGGTCTTTACGCCCCGGATCCGGAACTCGCGCAAAGCCCGGTGCAGACGCTCGCAAGCCCCCCAAAGTGTACGCCCCTTGGCGGTTACTTTTACCAACAGGGAATCAAAAAAAGGCGAAATACGCACCCCAGGATAGGAACTGCCCTCATCAAGGCGAATGCCAAAACCGGCGGCATTCCGGTAGGCAATGAGCGTACCGTAGTCGGGCTTGAAACCATTTTGGGGGTCTTCCGTGGTCACGCGGCATTGCACAGCAAACCCGTTGATTTGCACATCTTCTTGACTGCGGATGTAAATCTGCCGATCGGCCAATTGATGGCCCTTGGCAATCAAAATCTGGGTGCGAACGATGTCGATCCCCGTGATTTCCTCAGTGATGGTGTGCTCTACTTGCACACGGGGGTTGACTTCGATGAAATACACGGCCTCGGTTGGTTCGACCAGAAACTCTACCGTGCCCACATTGTTGTAACCCACTTGCTGGGCAATGGCCAGTGCGTAAGTATAAAGGTTAGCCCTGGTCTGGGCCGACAGGCCAATGCTGGGGGCCACTTCCACCACTTTCTGAAACCGCCGCTGTACTGAGCAATCCCGTTCGTAGAGATGCACAATGTGGCCGTGGTTATCGCCCATGATCTGCACCTCGATGTGCTTGGGATCTTCAATGAATTTTTCCAGAAAGACGGTGTCATCACCAAAGGCTTTGCCCGCTTCGCTCTTGGCCTCCACAAAAAATTTGACCAATTCCGCCTCTGAGCGCACTACGCGCATCCCGCGCCCGCCCCCACCAGCAGCAGCTTTCAGAATGACCGGAAACCCGATCTGGCGGGCTTCGGCCAAGGCCACTTCAGGATTGGCAAGTGGCTCGCGGCTGTCCTCGATCATGGGGACTCCCGCCTGCTTGGCCACCATTTTGGCCGCCACTTTATCGCCCAGCTGGGCCATGACTGCCGAGCGTGGCCCGACAAAGAGAATGCCCTCTTCCTCGCACCGGCGGGCAAACTGCACATTTTCCGACAAAAAGCCATAACCGGGATGGATAGCATCTGCTTGATGGGCCTTGGCCAAACCGATAATTTCTTCAATGTTCAAATACGGCTGCAAAGGATCATCGTCGGCCCCGATCTGGTAAGACTCATCAGATTTGAAGCGGTGCAATGAATAGCGATCTTCAAAGGTATAGATGGCCACTGTACTAATGTTCAGTTCAGAAGCGGCGCGTAGGATGCGGATGGCGATTTCACCCCGGTTCGCAACGAGTAGTTTGTCGAGCTTGTGTAGCATGGGAGGTCGGTAAAAAATATAATTTTTACCTACAGGTGTAAGTAAGTCCCCTAATTACGGGAATAAAAGCGAAAACTTCAATAAGGTGGAAGAAAAAAACCGATTTCTTAATGAACGGGCCAAGAAATAATATTTTGGCAAGTAAACGTCAGGCAGGCAGATAAAACCCAAATCATTGACGGGCTAAGGTGCTAGAGGATCAAAAACCTGCTGCCCGGTGCACCGCCTTGCCCGCAAGCAAGGTAAGCAGGGCTTTGGTTTGGTGGATTGCTGAGGGGGAAATGGTGAAAATATTTTGATCCAACACTACCAGATCAGCCGCTTTGCCCACTGCCAATGAGCCGGTCACTTTTTCTTGGTGCATCAGATAGGCCCCACCAAAAGTATAAGCATCCACGACATCAAACAGGGCCAGTTTCTCCTCTGGGATCCACGGGGCATCGCCGAGCACATTGATCTGTTGGCGGGTCACGGCCACTTGGATCGCTTCGTAGGGGTTTACCGTCGACACGGGCCAATCACTGCCCGCCGCCAACCGGGCCCCCGACTTGCGCATGGACTCCATCGGGTATTGGCGCTTGGCCCGCTCGGGCCCCAATATGCGGGAGATCAAGCGGGTGTTGAGCGGGTCGCCCTTGGCCCAGAACGGCTGGAAGTTGGCAATGGCCCCCAGTTGGGCAAAACGCGGCACATCGGCCGGATCAATCACCTGGATGTGCGAAAGGTGGTGGCGACGGGCCGGATTACTGCCCACCAGGGCATCTAGCGAGGCACGGACCGCGTGATCGCCCAGTGCGTGGAAATGGAGCTGGAAACCTGCGCTGTCCAATTGCCGACAATATTTGGTGAGTGAATCGGGGTCATAGTTCATGATCCCCCGGTCGTTGGGGCGGTCGGTGTAAGGTTCCAACAGGGCCGCCGTATGGGCTTCGGGCACGCCATCGGCAAATATTTTGACCGAATTGGCCCGCAGAAATTCATCTTTGGTATACGCTAGCCGCAAGCTGTCCAACCTTTTGAGATTGGGCACACCGTTGAGGCCAATGGCCAGTGAGGCCACTACCCGCAC
Source organism: Cytophagales bacterium (assembly GCA_038209965.1). Taxonomy (GTDB): domain Bacteria; phylum Bacteroidota; class Bacteroidia; order Cytophagales; family Thermoflexibacteraceae; genus JALONO01. The sequence continues at coordinate 5,546 of JBBQXF010000151.1, forward strand.
GGTCAATTGTCCTTGCTGATGGAGCTGCGCGTAAGCTTTTAGGTAGCTGGCGGGCGCCGAAGCATCCACCCATGAAGTGATGCCCAAGCTGTTCAGGAGCTGGATGGCTTGGGCCAAGTGCTTGACATCCTGATCCTTGGGGGCTGGTGGCAGCATACGCCCCACTAATCCCATTGCCGCCTCGCGCAATGTGCCCGTGGCCTCACCGGTGCGCGGGTCGCGCTCGATTCGGCCTTGGGGCGGGTCGGGCGTTTGGCGCGTCACCCCCGCCAAGGTCAAAGCTTTGGTATTGACCCAAGCCGAGTGGCCATCCCAAGAGGCAAGGTAAACGGGCCGATCAGGTACAATACTGTCCAAAAATTGCCGAGTTGGGTTGCCGTCGGGCGGGAACACAAACAGTTCCCAGCCGCGTCCCCGCACCCAAGGAGCCTGGGGATTGGCTTGAGCAAATGCCAAGATCGCCGCCCGGACTTCATCGGGGGTTTTTAGTCCACTCAATTGGCAAGTGGCCAGTTGGGCGGCCCCGCCAATCGGGTGGACGTGGGCATCGTGCAAGCCGGGCAACGCCGCCCGACCGTTGAGATCAATCGTTTGCGCCGATTGGTAGCGGCTGCGCAAATCTTCGGTACGGCCCAAGGCCACGATCTTGCCATCGCGGATAGCAATGGCCTGCACAAATTCGCGCTGGGCATTGGCGGTGTAAATTTGGCCATTGAGCAGAAGCCAGTCAGCATTTTCCTTGGGTTGGCAAGCCAAAATAGTGAGGCCCAAGACTAGGTGGAACAGGTAGCTCATTTTCATGGTATCGATGGGTTTACGGGCCGGGGCGGCAGTTCAGATAACCTCCGAAGCAAACGTAACACATTTTTGTTTCCCATGAAATCAATTTGCGCGCAATGGGCCAAATGAGAGTATATTTTGGATATCAACTATTTAATAATCAAATTGTTGAGTCAAATTGTTAATTTTTAAAACCTTCTACAATTGAATGGTTGAAAACTCAAAAATTTAGCACTAATCTAGTTCGACCAAGAAAAGAGTAAAAATTAATACATTACATTGAACATCAATTGTTTAAAATTCCAAAACACACTCTAAGCGCCGCAGCAGCTTAGAATATCGGAAAATTGGCTTTGCCCTTGTACCAACGTTCTTTGAAGGCGGTACTGTACATCGACAAGCCTTCATAAAAGAAAAACACCTCCCCTTTGAGGTTGTTGCGGCGGTTTTCGGATATCATTTCGCCCAGCAACTGCTCGGTGGGTTGATAAGCACCTACTTTGATCAATACGCCGGGCACAAACCGATTGCGCTGATTAGCTGGTACTTGTGCCAAGTTGGCCGCCAAAGTAGCCGTGTAGTTGGGCATATCGCGGCGGTAAACCTGGGGCACCAGCAAGTCCACCGATCCATCGCGCATCCACTGCGGCCAGTCTTGGAGGTACTCGTCGCGCCCAAAAGGAAAAACACTAGGCGAACTGGACACAATCACGCTTGGTTTGGCAGTTTTGACATCGCGGTAGAGGCGACGGGCAAAATCGCTCAGGCGGTTGGCCCGCCAAGCGATCCAGGCCGGATTGCGAAAATTAGTGGGTGGGGCTTGGCCGCCGTTTTCGGTGCGGTATTGGTCAGTGGTATAAGTGTCATAGCCGCCTTCCACGGGCATGGCGGGCATGCGATCGTCGCCCTGGATCCCGTCCACATCGTAGCCACGCACCACCTCCATCACCAGTGAGCGCATAAAATCCTGCACTTCGGGGTTGAGGGCGTTCATCCAATCAAACCCATTTTTGACCACCAAGCGGTTGTCGGTCCCAATGGCCGCCCACTGGGGCCGGGCGCGCAGCACTGGCCCGCCATTGGCCGAGAAAGAGGACGAAAAACCGTACTCAAACCAAGCAAAAATTTTGATCCCGCGCGGTTTGGCCAGCTCGATGATTTCGCGCAGGGGATCACGCCCAGCAAATCGCGGGTTGATTTCCGTCCCGGTGACGCCGCGCATCACTGCACTGGGGTAATTGGTCGTGCCATTGCCCCACACCACAACAAATAGCGTATTGATCCCCAATGCTTCGCAGTTGGCAATGGCGGCCCCGATCCCTAGCCTCGAATCTAGCACCCGGCTGTCGGTAGTGGTGAGCCAAGCACCGCGCACGGCAGTTTCGGGGGCAGCCGGTGCCGGAGTGACCGGCACGGACGAAGTGGACTTGGAGCCGCAGGCCAGTAGGCCCCAAGCGAGCAAACAAACAAAAAAGTGGGCAAGGAGTTTCATGGAGGATAGTTTTTGTTGGGCAAAGTTAGGCTAAAAGGCAAAGATGGCGAAAAGAAGCGGATTCCACAGCGGCCTATGGCTATTCACTGCCCGGCATTGGTCAAAAAGTTGGCGATTACTTCCAATCAGATCATCAAACGACTATTTTATTGTTGGCCCAATTTGTGATTTCACCACCTGATTATGGTCTTTTAAATGAAACCCAAAGGGTAAAACAGTTTACTTTTTTATCGATATTGTGCATTTTTTCTTTTTTCCCGACTATTTCGCTCATGCCCATTTTGAACCGCTTTTTCGTTTGCTTGTTTTGTTGGGGACTAATGGCTTGGCCCGCTTGGGCGCAGGAATCGGTGCCCAAATTGGCGCGTTTGATCACCCAAACTGCTACTACCGACCAAGAGAAAGCAGCCGCGATCTATCGCTGGATCACAGCCAACATCAGCTACGACTGGGAGGCATTCCAGCGGCGAGAACCGCCCGCTTCAGTCCCAGCGGAGGTACTGCTCCGCCGCCGGGCAGTGTGTGAAGGCTTCTCCAAGCTTTACCGCGCGATGTGCACCGAAGTGGGCGTGGTCAATCAAATTGTCCACGGTTTTGTCAAAGGACAAGACTATGCAATCGGCAAACCGGTGGATCGCCCCAACCACACTTGGAACGCGCTCCGGCTCAATGGCCAGTGGCGGCTCTCCGATCCCACTTTTGGCGTAAACCAACAATCGGGTGATTTTTTCTTCTTACCCAAGCCCGCCGACCTGATCTATACCCATTTTCCCGAAGAGGCTCGCTGGCAGTTGCTGACCGATACCGTTGGATTGGCCGAGTTTGAGCATTATCCGGTGGTATATCCGGCCTTTTTCACTTTCCAGCCCTTGCCACTGCATTATCAAGAGAGCTTGATCCGCCCCCAATCTGATACCCTGCACCTTGCTTTCGAAACACCGATGGGCAGCTACATGGGGGCGGTGTTGCAGGGTGGCCCACTGCTCACCGAGCGGGACTTAACCCAACAGATCCAGCGCAAGTCATTGGTGAGCACTATCTTGGTCGATAATTTGCAGCCAAATCAATTGTATCGCCTCGATATTTTTGGGGCCCTGGCCAACACCAGCCGCACCTATGACCTGCTGATGACCTACTTCCTCAACACGGGCAAACCCGGCGCAGGTTACACCACCACTGCCCAGTCCCGATTCCAGACCGATAGCGTTACCCAAATGCCCTTCGGATTTATCAACGAGTATCTCGATCTGCAAGTAGCCAAGGATCGCCCCGGCACACTTCGCCTGCTCCAGGGCGCGCTCCCCTTGCACCCGCGCAATCCGTGGCTGCGCGTCAGCTTGGGTGAGTGGCATGAGGCTGCCCAACAGCCCGATCAAGCCGAGCAATATTACACGCAGGCTCTCAAGATTGTTCCGGATCATTATCGGGCCAACTACCAAATGGGCGTTCTCAACTACAACCGGGCGGTGCAATTGACCCAAGAGTTGAACCAGCAAAAGGGGGCAGTGGCAGTGCAAACCCGTCAGGCAATAAAAAACCAGTTCCAGAAAGCCAAGCCCTACCTTCAGCGGGCCCTGCGCGCCAAACCCGGCAATGTCCAGTTGCAAGAGGCCCTACGGAACATCGATTGAGCTTGAGCAACTTTTTTTGACCGAGCCCAAGCCTATTTTGGGTTGGTGAAAATGGTTGATTGGTCAGGATCTAGCTGCTGCACCTGAGAGTGGCCGCAGTTATGC
>JBBQXF010000152.1:0-9364 GCA_038209965.1 Cytophagales bacterium
GATGTCCATCGGCACCACTTGCTCAAAGTTGCCCGTGGCCACAAATGCCCGCTCTTCCCCATTGATATTGGTATCGAGCACATACTCTTTCTTCTTCCCGTTCAAAAACGAGAGCAGGCCAAACGCACGGTGGAAGCTCAACCGGCTGGCAACTGGCCCCAGCCAACCATCGGTCAAGAAGAACCGGGGCTTATCGCCTTCGGGCAGCACGGTGAGCATGTGATCATAATATCCCAAATAATCGTTCTCATCGGTCAATTTGGTACCGGTCAGTACATTGCCCGACACAAAGCGCACGTGCGACTGCTTCAAGTTGTTTTTGACGTACTTGGAAATCTGGGTGCCCAAATACGTTTTGTAATACTGCGGGGCTTGTATTTCGGAGCCCACCACCGCTATGATCTTAGATCCGTCGTATTTACCTTCCAAAAACAATTTACCGATTTGGATCACGCCGTATGGATGCAACGTCCAGACCACGTCTCCTTTGTTGACCGGTTTGATGTGGTGGATCTGTACCCCCACATTGCCGGCCGGGTGTGGCCCGTCGAACTTGTGAATACTGGCGTTTTTGACCCCGCTAAACACTTTGGAGACTTCGGCCGAAGCATTCAACCCCAGATAAACCTCCGTATTGGCCACCTTTTTCAACACATCTATACCTGCTTGAAAACAGCTCTCTTGGCCTTTGAAAATGAAGTCAAAATCGGGGGCGAGGGGGTGGGTATCAAAACCCGAAATAAAGACCGACTTTGGGGCGACACTGGGATCAGCCACAATGCCAAATGGCCGCTGCACAATATTGGGCCAAACACCGCTGCTCAGCATTTGATCCAGCGCAGCTTCGCGGGGCAGGCCCGCCAATTGGGAAGCGGTATATTTTTTAAAATCGACGTAATCCGGCGTTCTATCGGCCAAAATTACAATTTCGATTGGCTTACGCTTTTCTCCGCGTTTTACTTGCACTACTTCGCCACTTAGTGGAGAGGTGTAAATCACTTTCTCCATTTTTTTGTCAAAGAAAAGGGGAGTGCCCGATTTGACCACATCTCCCTCATTGACGAGTATTTTGGGGCGGTGCATTCCCAAAAATTCATCAAACTTGATAGCCACTGTATCTGGCACGATGCCTTCGGTCAGCTTCAGGGCTGCTTTGCCGGCCAAGTTGATGTCAAAACCTTGTTTGAGCTTAATTACGTCTGGCATTGCTTTGAAGTCCTAATTTTGCCACAAATGTAACACACATTCGTTTTCTAAACCACTTTCCCCAAAAATTGACCCAGAAAAAATATAGTAAAATAGGTTACCGCCCGATTTATCCCGTAGCCCGGCTCACAAAAGTCCTTCGTCGGCAAAGCTAAAGTAACCTTGTTCGGCAAAAATGAGGTGATCCAAGATGGGCAAATCCAAAAAATGGCCGGCCTCTTTCATTTTCTTGGTCAATTGGCTGTCGGCTTGGCTGGGTTTTAAATTGCCCGAGGGATGGTTATGGACCAATATGAGCCCGCTGGCCAAATGATCGATGGCCAATTTGAAAACCATCTTGGGATCGGCCACGGTGCCCGACACCCCGCCCGCACTCACCGGCAATTTTCGGATCACCTCATTGGCCCGGTTGAGGAGCACCACCCAAAACTCTTCGTGGGGCAAGTCCAGTAGATGGGGCTGCATCATTGCATATATCATCGCCGAACCGGTGATCCGATCCCGCTTCACTGGTTCGGTGGCTTTGCGCCGCCGGCCCAGTTCCAGCGCACTCACGATGGTAACGGCCTTGGCCTCCCCAATGCCCCGGAATTTTTCCAGCTCTTTGACCGTTAACTTGGCCAAATCGTTGAGATTGTTGCCCACCGAAGCCAAAATCTGTTTGGCCAGATCGACCGCACTGACCGAAACCGTGCCCGAGCCGAGCAAGATCCCGATCAATTCGGCATCGGACAGGGCCGCTTTGCCCTTGAGCAATAGTTTTTCCCGGGGCCGATCCTCCTCAGACCACTCGGTAATGGGAAAGTTTGGCTTCTGATAATCCGACATCGGCTTTAGGGATGATTTTCAACAAAACTAAGCAAAGCTCACGGATTAATCCCATACAGCTCCGAATTTTTAAACTTCACCAAGGCCATTGCCACCGCTGGTGTGTAGAGGCCCGCCCGGTCGATGGCCTGCCCAGTAAGCAGGCCAATGGCCCCACCTTCTTGTTTTGAATTGACCACCCCGAACACCAGATCGTCCGCTGCCCCCAGTTCATGGCCTTCGCTTACCAACTGAGCCACGCGGGGGGGCAACTGAAACGCGGCAGTGCGGGCCTGTCCCTTGCAGCCATCGGCACTCACTGCCACTACCCACGCAAACGCAAACAGATCGGCCCCCAGCCATTCCACTCCTCCCTCGATGCCAACATAATAAGCCATGCCGGGCCGGGCCGCTTGGGCATTGCGGGCCCGGTTGTGGGCACCGGTGAGCGTTTCGCGATCGCTCATGGGCTGATCGGCCACGCCAGAGGACACACTCATCGGTACCATTTCCCAGTTTTGATCTGGAAACAACAACTGGAACCCCACTTGGCACGCCCTGATCTTGACGGGGTTGTGCGAGGCTATCACAATTTGATTTGGCATAGATAATGGCTATTGTTTAAGCAAGTGACAAAAGTTGTTGGACAAAAGTGGCCCAAGCGTATTGATCAGCCTCGGCCCGCATTCCGTTGATCAATGTTTTCTCGCGGTGATGGTCATAAAAATCTATGATGGCTGCCGCGATCTGGCCCGGATCCACCGGCACTACATAACCCGCCCGCCCGTGGGGGACGGTTTCGGCCAAACCCCCAACATCGGTAACAATCATTGGTTTGTGAAAATGGTAGGCAATCTGGGTCACACCGCTTTGAGTGGCGGTTTTGTAAGGTTGTACCACCAGATCGGCCGCGCAAAAATAATTGGCCACTTCCTCGTTGGGGATAAAGCGGGTTGCCCTGACGATACTATCCTCCAAACCCAATGATTGGATCAGGCTTTCGTATTTTTCGGGGCTTTCGTAAAATTCGCCGGCAATGATGAGCCGGATCCCCCGGGCCCGCAAAACTCCATCGGCAAAGGCTTGCAGGAGCAGATCCAACCCTTTATAGGCCCGGATGAGGCCAAAGAACAGCAAATAGCGGCCTTGTGGATCTAACCCCAGCTTGGCCCGGGCCGCTGCTTTGGGAAGGGCAGCACCGTAAATATCATAGACCGGGTGGGGCGAAAAAACCCGGGGCTTCGTTGGGGCCAGTTGGGCCAAATCAGCCAGCACAGCCCTGGACATGGCCAAAAAGCCAGTGCAGCCCGCCAGAAAATACCGTGTGAACCAGCGATCGCCCGGCCTGGCCTCGTGCGGCACTAGGTTGTCGGTAATGGCCAGCACCTTGATGGGGCGGCCCAGAGCCAGTAAACGGGCCACCGTGCCCAAACAAGGGCCCATAAACGGGAGCCAAAATCGAAAAATAACCAGATCGAACTCTTGCCTGCGGTATTTGAGACCGTACCACAGCCAGTTGAGCGGGTTGACCGAATTGAGCAGTGGGGCAATCTCTACACCCACGGGCGGCGGATCGGTGGTGTATTGGCTGGTGCCCGGGAACAAAAAAGCGGGGTATTGCAGGCGAAAGCTCAAAATTTTAGCTGAGTGACCGGCGGCCCCCAAAGCCGTGGCCAACCGTTCATTGAGGGCGGCAATGCCCCCACGCAATGGGTGGGCCGGGCCTACGATCAGGATGCGCATCGCTGGTTTCATGGCAAATCTACGGTCAAATACTCGCGTCCGATGGTCTTGCGCTGCTCGTCCAGCACCACCACCAAATATTTGCCCGGCTTATCAAAAAGGTGCTTAAAATACGTGTGCTTCCAATGTGGCTTGACCGAGTGACGATCAGCAAAATATTTTACATTATATCCTTGACCATCGTAATAATATATTTCACAAACCAACACTTGACAATTGAAGGGGCTCCCGCGCCGCAAGTAGGTGAAAATGGTCGCTTGTCCCATTTTGGTCAATTTAAACCGGAGGTTGATCCCAATTGGCTTGTCCAGTTTGTCAATATTTTCGCAAAAAATCAGGTTGGTGCGAAATTGGGTGCGGATGGTATCCGTGGCCAAGATCCGGCGATCCGGCCCAGTGAATGAAACGGTGAAAGTGCCCTCATCTGAAAACAAATACCGCGAAGCGCTCCAAGTCTTGAACTTGGCAACGACGATTTTCTTGGTGTCATACTCTTCGTACACACCTTTATCGTTGGCCCGATCGATGAACACGTACATCTTGGGCAATGGTAGCCCGGCGGCCGATTGGTAGAACAGATGGATAAAACTGCCCTTGGCTGGATCGATTTTCCAAGTATTGGCCGCGCGGCCAACGCGCCCGGAGCTGTCAAATTCATTGGTAAATAAAACTGACTGGGCACTTGCATTTACCGATGCCAAGCACCCCAGCCAACCCAACCAATGCCCCAAACCCAGCCTGTTCCACTTAAAGTTGATATGTCGCAAGATTTCCCAGTTTATTTTAATGCCTCTCGCATAAAGTTGGCCACATCGAAGCGAAATTGGACGAGCGAAGGCTGGTGAATATACATCATGTGCCCACTTTCATAGTAGGTCATTTGGATGTTGTTACGCAAACTCTTGTCCAAACCTAAATGGTTCATCGTATAATCGGTGGCAAAATAGGGCGTGGCCAGATCATAATAGCCATTGCAGACGAGCACTCGCAAACTGGGGTTCTTGGTCATGGCTTGCCGGAGCGTTTCGGCCACATTGAGGTATTGATTCTGGACGTTGTTGTAGTTCCATGGTTGTACCCGGCCCGTCAATATTTCGTAGGGCAGGTCGTTCTCATAATTGAGCTCACGCCGCACGTAATCATTGATCGCCGTGGTGTAGGGACCATAGATCGCCCCATTATAGCTCGGGTCAAACTCGCTATTTTCCCCGGCGTAATCATAGTCATGACCGGTAAGCCGCCCATCCAACCGGCCCACGGTCTTGCGCTCCTTGCGCAGGAGTTCTTTGCAAAACCGCTGGATATTGATGCGCAGGTGGGTCTGGTCCAAATATTCAGCCGACAACCCAGTGAACTTCTGGAGCTGCACAATGAGGTATTGCTTTTCTTGATCGGTCAACTTATCGCCCTTCATCAACGCCAACGTATAGTCATTTTGGGCAAAACGCTCCACTTCGGCCAACAGCGTTCTTAGTTCGGGATAAGCGGGCAGTTGCTTGTGGTACCATGCAATGGCGGCATAAGTGGGCAGGAACAGGGCAAAGGGCAGGTCGTTTCCCCGCTCAAACCGGGCTGTTTGGAAATTCAAAATACTGGAAATCAACACCAGCCCGTTGATGTACATCCCGTGGCGGTCTTGGAGGTAACCAGACAAGCCAGCGGCCCGGGTAGTACCGTAGCTCTCGCCCGCCAGAAATTTGGGGGAAGCCCAACGCTTGTACCGGCTGGTCCAGAGGCGGATAAAATCGCCCACCGAAGCCACATCCTCCACATAACCGTGAAATTCTTTTTTGTCAACCCCATCGGCAGGGCGGCTGTAACCGGTCATCACCGGGTCGATGAACACCAGATCGGTATTGTCCAGCCAAGTATATTCATTGTCCACCACCTTGTAGGGCGGCTTGGTGGCTTCGCCTTTGTCGGTCATCAAGATCCGGCGGGGGCCGAGTGCGCCCATGTGCAGCCATACCGACGAAGAGCCGGGGCCACCATTGAACGAAAAAGTGATGGGCCGGGTGGCCGGATCCGTTACCCCGTCTTTGGTGTAAGCGATAAAGAAAATATTGGCCCGTTCCTTTCCGTTTTCTTCGCGCAGGGTGAGATAGCCGGTGGTGGCCGTGTAATTGATCACTTGACCATTGACCGTGATCCGGTGCTGGGTCACTACCGGGACCGGATCGGGCTGGGTTCCCTTGGGAGCGATGATCTTGTCTTGGGCCGAAACCAAGTGGATCACCGCTAAGCCAGCCAACAGGCTGCAAATGAGGAAGTAATATTTTTTCATAATGCAATAGGAATTATTGAGCGGATAAATTACAAAAAACCTGAGGTAAAAACCTAAATTTAAGCAATAAATGTAGCCGTTTGCTGGTGTTATTTAAGGAAGAGGTCTTACACCTCCAACTGTTCCATTGGGGCATTGCCCACCGACTGCCCAGACTTTCTTTGGCCAAATCCCATTTTTTGGTTTACTTGCTGACTCAAAATCCAATGCGCATGTTTCTTCGTTACCTGTGTGTGTGCTTGAGCTTGGCGGCCTGCGCACAACCCGCCACCTACGACCACCTGATCCGAAATGCCACGATTTACGACGGCAGCGGTAATGCCCCCACTCGCGGTGATGTGGCCATCAATGCCGATACTATTGTGGCCATTGGCAATTTGGGCAAAGCCCGGGGCAAAACCGAGACCGATGCCCAAGGAATGGCCGTGGCCCCAGGCTTTATTAATATGCTCAGTTGGGCGAATGAATCACTCATTGCCGATGGCCGCTCTCAAAGCGACATCCGGCAGGGGGTCACGCTCGAGGTGATGGGCGAAGGCTGGTCGCCGGGGCCGCTCAGTCAACAGATGAAAATCCTCCAGGCCAAGCTGCAGGGCGGGGCCAACCACCGCATTGAATGGACCACCTTGGGCGAATACTTGGATTTTTTGACCAACAAGGGCGTAGCCTGCAATGTCGCTTCATTTGTGGGGGCCACCACCGTGCGCATCCACGTGCTGGGCTACGACAACCGCCCACCCACCTCCCCTGAACTGGTCCAGATGAAACAACTGGTCCGCACTGCCATGGAAGAAGGGGCAATGGGGGTGGGCAGTTCGCTCATCTATCCGCCCGCGTTCTACGCCAGCACCCAAGAACTGATCGAGCTGTGCCAAGTGGCTGCTGAGTATGATGGCCTCTATATTTCACATTTGCGGAGCGAGGGCAACCGCTTTTTGCCCGCAGTGCAAGAACTGATCGACATTGCCAAAACGGCCAAGATCCGGGCCGAAATCTACCACCTCAAGGCCGCGGGCCGCGCCAACTGGCCCAAGATGGACTCGGCCCTAGCGCTGATCGAGTCGGCCCGGGGGGCAGGCCTGGCCATCACAGCCAATATGTACCTGTACCCGGCCGGGGCCACCGGATTGGCGGCAGCCTTGCCACCCGACCTTCAGGAAGGGGGAGACGAGGCGTTCTTGGCCCGGCTGCGCGACCCCAAACGCCGGGACGAGATCCTCAAGGCCATCACCACCCCCACCGATGCCTGGGAGAACCTCTACTTGGCCGCCGGATCGCCCGACCGGGTTCAGTTGGTCGATTTTGCCGCCGACTCAATGAAGTACCTGACCGGCAAGACCTTGGCCCAAGTGGCCCAACTTCGCCACACCTCGCCCGAGCAAACCATTGTGGATTTATTGGTCGCGAACCAAGGAGAAGTGGGCACGGTCTATTTTATGATGTCCGAAGAAAATATCCGCAAGCAACTGGCCTATCCGTGGGTCAGTGTGGGCTCCGATGCCGCCTCAATGTCGGCTGAGGGCACTTTCCTCCAAAACAGTACCCACCCCCGTGCCTATGGGAACGTCGCCCGCTTGCTGGCCAAGTACGTGCGCGAAGCACAAGTGATGACCGTACAAGAAGCAGTCCGCCGGCTCACCTCGCTGCCCGCCACCAACCTGAAAATAGCCAAACGGGGCTGGCTAAAACCTGGCTACTTTGCTGATGTGGTGGTGTTTGACCCAGAAAAAGTGCAAGACCACGCCACTTTTGACCGCCCCCACCAATACTCGACCGGCGTGGCCCATGTATGGGTCAATGGCCAGCAAGTGCTCAAGAACAGCGAGCCGACCGGGGCATTGCCAGGGCGCGTGGTGCGCGGGCCCGGCTGGAAGCGCAAGCCGTGATCCTCATGCCCACCGTTAGTGTCATTATACCAGTTTACAATGCCGAACGTTTCCTTGTGCAGGCAGTGGAAAGTATACTGCGGCAAACGTACCAAGACTTCGAGTTGATCGTGGTCGATGACGGATCCCCGGACCAGTCCATGGCCATGATCGCCCAGCTCGGCTCAGCCAAAATCCGTTGTTTGCGCACGCCCCAGCAGAGAGGGCCGAGCGGGGCGCGCAACTGGGGAATACGCCACGCCCGAGGTCAGTTCATCGCTTTTCTCGATGCCGACGACATGGCCCTGCCCCTGCGCCTTGAGAAGCAAGTAGCTTTTTTAATCCAACACCCCAACGTCGGCCTGTTGGGCACTTGGGCCGAAATCATTGGCGAACAAGGGCAGCTCGCAGCAGACCAGTGGGCGTTCAGCCCTGAGCCAAGCGCGCATTTGCCCGTGAACCTGCTCTTCCACAACCGTTTCATCGGGTCATCGGTCATGCTCCGGGCCGAATTGGCCACGGCCCAAGGTTTTGATCCAACACTCCACTTGGCCGAGGACTACGATCTGTGGGTCAGGATGGCCCAATTGACGGCCTGCGCCATTCTGCCCGAAAAACTGGTACAATACCGGATCCACCCGCACAGCCTGAGCTATGGCAAGACCAGCCAGATGCGGCAATCCACGCGGCTCATTGTGCGCAACCAATTGGCTGCGCTGGGAGTGGCGGCCACTGAGGCAGCACTGACCGATCACATTAATATAGGTAAACTGCAATTGGCCGATAACTTGGCCGCTTGGCAAGCCACTGCCAACTGGCTCCAGCAACTGGCAGTGGCCAACCAGACTGCCAAGGTATATGAACCAGCCGCCTTGTCGGGCGCATTCGGTCATCTTTGGTTCCATGCCGCCACTTTTTATTGTCGGTATGGTTGGCCAGCTTGCCAGATTTTATTGCGCTCACCAATTACCCATTGGCTGCCCGTAAATCAGCAATTTAAATTATTAGCGTTGGGCATCAAATACAGCCTGACCAATCTAAAAATCCATTGGGGAAGCAGACCCAAAGATTCTACAAACTAAATTTTCTTTGAAAGCTTGGTGGATAATAAAAAACCTTATAATTTTGCACACTCATTTAAAGAATGGGGTTAAAAAGTTCATTGAAGGACAAGGGGAGATACCAAAGCGGCCAACTGGGGCAGACTGTAAATCTGCTGGCGAATGCCTTCGTAGGTTCGAATCCTGCTCTCCCCACTCTAAACAGATCAAGTCCGTTGATTTTCTGGAATTAAAGAAATGTTGGCGGATTACTTTGGACGATATCAGGCGGGAGTAGCTCAGTTGGTAGAGCATCAGCCTTCCAAGCTGAGGGTCGCGGATTCGAGTTCCGTCTCCCGCTCACTTTTTGAGGCCAGAGTAGCTCAGGGGTAGAGCACTTCCTTGGTAAGGAAGGGGTC
>JBBQXF010000153.1:0-9343 GCA_038209965.1 Cytophagales bacterium
GGTGAAGTTCAGCGTGCCGCTGTTGCTGTTGGCCAGCACGAAGAAGCCCTGGCCGACGGCCGCTTGGGCCGCCGGGTTGGACACGGCATTGAGGGCCAGGTAGCTGCCCGTGCCGGTATTGTTGTTGTTGTCCTGCCAGAAAAAGGCCGTGCCGCTGATGCCGGATGCGCCGGTATTGTTGGCAAACAAAGTGCTCAGGCGCAGGGGGCTGGCGTAGGGGTTGCCCACCAGGTTGAAGCGGTCGCTGGCCTGCCCGGTGAGGGGCAGGGCCACGTTGCCGTTGTTGGGCACGCCGGTGAAGTTGAAGGTGCCGGTGCCGGCGGCGGGCAGGTAGGTATGGCCCGCCCCGGCGGCCATGGCCCCGGTGGCGGCGATCCAGCGGTTGGCAGGGTTAATCTGGGTGGCATCGTAGCGGAAGCGGTTATTGGCAAAGGGGTTGCCGGCCAGCACCGAGATAATGGACTGGCCCACGACCGGTGAGCTGATGTAGTTGTAACCAAAGCCCACCTTGCTGGCCACGTCCCGCTGGGCGGTGAAGGTGCCGGTGGTGGTGCCAAGGGTGCTGCCCGTGGTCTGGCGCAAAGCCCCGCCCGACTGCACGGTGACATTGCCCGCGTAGCTGAGCGAGCCGTTGACCGTGGCGGTCACATTCGGGGTGATGACCAACGTGGTGCCAGTGTTGACCGTCAAGTTGGTGCTGGCGACGCTGCGCTGGAGGGTCTTGCTGCCGCTTCCCCCCACCAGCAGAGTGCCCAAGGTGGTCCCAGCCCCAAAATCCAAGGTTTGGTTGGCCCCAATCACCCTAAAGACAGAGGTGGACTCCGTGGTGAGGGTGGCCCCGGTATTGATGGCCACTCGGCCGTCATTGACCACTTGGACGGCCCCGGTCAACACTACCCGGACAGCGCCGTCGGTACGAAAACCCTGACCCAAGATTGATGATCCGATCGCGACCGCGAACAAGATACAAAAGAGTAAATGCTTCATACTGTTTTCTAAAAGTTAATAATGAGTAAATTTTTTACACTATTTTTTGAAGACTAGCTCCGATTTTTCCGCCTTTTTTTCTTCAAAGCGGCTTTTTCCGCGGCCGATATTTTCTGTTGGGGAATGGGGTCGCGGCGGAGCCGCTGGCCATCCCATCACGTGGGTGTAAGGTTTTTGCGGTCTTGGTTGTTTTCGTTGAACATCACGTCCTTGAGCCGGTAGTCAAACTGGGCGTTTTCCGTCTCGATGGGCAGTTTGACCTGGGCGGCATCTTTCCGTTTGGCCACTGCGGTCCACGCAAATTCCACCTTGGCAGCGCTCGCGCACAAAGCCACCAAAGCCAGATAAAGAATATTTTTTCTGCGGGAAAGTAACATTGGATTAGTGAAAACATACTAAACAAAGATATTGGTTGAACTTGATCTTATCAATTATTTGCGCCATTATTTTTTTGTTTAATCCGGCTTTGGGCAAGACAAACCCCTGATTGGATAAAATACCCAACCAAGGGTTTATCTTGAATAAGTATAAATTCTATTGACAAATGGGGTTGGGCCAGCGGTTGAACTACGCTATTTCTGACCGGTCGGTTGGCCAGCTTGTAGTAATTTATACAGTTCCTCTAGCCTGGCCTTCACCGCTACCATTTCGGCCTTCATTTTTTCGGTTTCCCCGGAATTGGCTTTGGCCTGGCCAAGCCCGCTTTTGAGCCCCACGTTTTCCTTTTCTAGCGCCGCCACTTTCTGGGCCAGTTCCTGGATGGCGCGGATGGCCACGATCTGGGAACTGTACGTGTCCACTTGCAGGATTTCTTCCCCGCCACCAGCCAAGAACTCCCCGCTGCCCTTCACGTCGTCGGGGAACACGGTCTTATATTCCTGGGCGATCACGTTGTAGTAAAAGTGGTCGCCGATGCTGGGGTTGCGCTGCCGCCACTCCGGGGTGTAGCGGAACCGCACCGGGCGCAGGCGCATGATGGTGGCCAGCCCATCCTCCACTGGCTGGATGTCGGCCTTGATCCGGCGGTCGGAGTTGGCCACCCAAGCGCCCGCAGTGGCCTTGCTGGCCGTTCCGCCCACTTCCAGCGTGTTGGCAGTGGCCACCCGGTCGATGCCCACCCGGTCAAGGGCAAAGTTGCCCCAGATCAGGGGGGTGCCGGTGTCCGTATTGTCAATAAAGAGCCTATCGGAATTGATGGTTTGGCTACCTCCTGCATTAGGGCCAATGAACACATTGCGCTCGCCCGTGGTGTTTCTGAAGCCTGCCGCAAAGCCCACAAAAAGGTTCTGGTCGGCCGTGGTGTTGTTCGCGCCCGCCATATGGCCCACAAAAATATTACTGGAGCCCGTGGTGTTGACCAAGCCCGCCGCAAAGCCCGCAAAATAGTTCTGACTGCCGGTAGTATTGCTGCGCCCCGCCCGAAAGCCCGCAAAATGGTTGTTACTGCCCGTGGTGTTGACAAGGCCGGCGTTAAAGCCGGAAAAAACATTGCCCCAGCCCGTGGTGTTGGCCTGCCCGGCCCCAACCCCCAAAAAGGTGTTGGGGCCACCTTGCACATCGGCATCGGCCAAGTCGGTGACCGCGCCGGCCCCCCACCCGAGGAAGACGTTGCCAAAGGTGTTCTGGCCCATTTCCAGGGCACCGCGCGGGGTGAGGCGCAGGTGCTCCACGCTGTTGGCCCGGAAGCGGAGCGGCTCGTTGCCAGTGGTGCCCACAAAGTCGGTAGCGGCGGCGGCATTGCCGGTCAGGCCCCAGCCCGTGGCGCTCCCGAGCAGGAGGATCCAATTGGGGGTGGCGGGAAGGCCGGCATTGTAATAGAAGCCGGTGGTGGCATCGGATTGGTAAACGAGCAGGCCAGTGGCCGGGGTGGCAATGGCCGTGCGCTGGGCAGCCGTCATCCGGGGCACGAGCACGCCCTTGCCGGTACTTTTCACGTCGAACATGGCCGAGTTGTCGGCGGTGGTGCCATCGGTGTTGATGCTGACGGACTGGGCCAGCGCAGGGGTTATTCCAGCGCACAAGAGCACTAGGGCGACGGATAGATAGAATACATTTTTCATACAGGAGGGAAATAGTAGATTAGTGAAAGATTAGATTCAACAAATATATTAATTAAATTCAATTTTGTCAATATTTTTGCACGATTATTTTTTGTTCAATTTGGCTTCGGACATAAAAAGCCCCTTGATTTGGTGCTTTGCCAAACCAAGGGGTTTTTAGCTTGAATAAGTATTAATTTCTCCGTTGTTGGCGTTAGTGAAGCGCACCAACAACAAAGCTGCCCAACCAATAAAAGCCTACTCCAAGCAGTGTGTTAACAAATCAAATTCTGCGATGTTCGGAATATAAAATTCCGCCGCCCGTGCCCGCATAAAAGGCCATCGCGCTAGCGGCCAAGGCTGGCGAAAGTCGCATACTTTCGCTTATTTCGGGTGCAAAGTCGCAGACTTTGCACAACGGGGCAACGGGGGCGGCCAAGGCTGACGAAAGTCACAGACTTTCGCTTATTTCGGGTGCAAAGTCACAGACTTTGCACAACGGGACAACGGGGCACAATAGTAAACATTGGCGATTGATCTATAATCATTACATCCCTTCGGAATTTTGGTTATAAAGTGAACATGTTTATTCTTATTTGACAAATTATAATTATTTTTATTTCAATATAATCAAATAAACCAATATTTTAACCTGAGATTTTAAACCAAGCTTATCTGTTGACGATTTTATGGCAATGGATCGCCAGATATATCGATACCCGGCATAAAGGATGCAGTGCTGCACCATGCCCGTTTGGAAAATGGTGGATCGGCGGAACCAGCGCAAAAACCGGTTGGCGGGCCGGTTGAACAGGGTTTCCTCGATCGCGTCGGAATGGGTCACTTCGAATTGCCGGGGACTGGGGAAAATATCCTCTTCGGCAAAAGTAAAAACGGGTTTGTGGACTTTGACAATGCCCCGTATCAAGTACGTGAGTACGTGAGTGCGTCAGAGAGGAAGGTGGACGTGCATTGCACTTTGGGTGAGGCCGGCGGTGTAGCCACAGCCCCAACAACGCAAAATGCGGCTTAAAACGGCGGGGCAGCAAAAAAATGAAGAGCCGGCCCAAAAACATCTAATCACAACAGCTTAGCTTATCCATTCTTGGGGAAGTGAGGGTGAGAGAAAGACGGGCCGAGGTATGGCAGGAAAACGCGCGCAGGGTTTGGTCTCCAACAAAAAAAGCCCTCCACAAGGGAAGGCAATATAACTTCATTTTTTGGAAATGCAGTTAGGCGGCCAGCTTGGTCACAAACTTGGTCAACTTGGATTTCTGATTGGCGGCTTTCTTCCAGTGGATGATGTTCTTGCGGGCCAATTTGTCCAACATAGCATGTACTTTCTTCAAAAGCTCCTCAGCCGCTACTTGTTCGGTGGACGCACGGAGACGCTTGATAAAAGTACGGGTTGTTTTATGTTGGTAGCGGTTGCGCTCGCGTTTCTTCTCGTTGCCCCGAATGCGCTTCAACGCTGATTTATGGTTTGCCATTTTACTTTTGTGTTTTTATTAAATGAAAAGCTTGGTTCTTTTTTGAGATTGCAAAATTAAAGCATTAGTTGAAAGATGCAAAGGGTATGGCAATTTTTTCGGGTTCAAAATCAATTCTTTTCCTCGCCCTTGATGGCCCGGACAAATTGCGCAGTGTCGCCCTCCAGATCTTGGCTCTGCTCGAGCAGCTTGATGAACGCGCTGCCGATGATGGCCCCACTGGCCCAGGTACAGGCACGCACAAAACTATCGCGGTCAGAAATCCCAAAGCCAATCAAAAGGGGGCTCCGTAATTGCATGGCCTCAATGCGCGCAAAATAAGCCAATTGCTCCTCGCTGATGCCCTTTTTGGCCCCAGTGGTGCTGGCCGAGGACACCATGTAGATAAAGCTTTCCGACAGACCATCGATCTGCCGGATGCGGGCATCGGAAGTTTGGGGGGTGATCAGGAAAATATTGACCAGCCCGTGGCGGCGAAAAATGGCCCGGTAATCCTCCTCATACTCGCGCAGGGGCAGGTCGGGGAGGATGATCCCATCGATGCCCACTGCAGCGGCTTGTTCACAAAATGCCTCAATCCCAAACTGCATCACCGGGTTGAGGTAGCCCATCAGGATCAGCGGGACTTGCACCGCCGGCCGGATGGTGGCCAGTTGGTCAAGCAGGAGCCGGATCGTCATGCCGTTTTCAATGGCCCGTTGGCTGCTCTGCTGGATGGTCGGGCCGTCGGCCAGCGGGTCGGAATAGGGCATCCCGATTTCGATCAGGTCGGCCCCGGCTTCTTCCAGGGCGTGGAGGATGCGCACGGTATCGTCCAATTGAGGAAAACCGGCCGTGAAATAGACGTTTAACAATTTATTTGGTTGGGCAAAAATAGATTGGAGGCGGTTGGGCATCAGGTTGCGCAGCATCTGGTTAGTTTTGCCCCAAAAATAGCAAATTTAAGTCTGGGAAAGTCATGACCAAAGTTGAGGTTCATTTTTGTCAGCCGAGTTTGGCCCAAGTTGCCACTGGTGGGCCGCTGCTTTTTGCCCCGCAGTTCACCGATGCCCGGGGTGGCTGGCTGGGCGTGCCCAACGATGCATTTGATCATTGGCTGCCCTTGGCCCAGTTGCCCAGCGAAACCGCCACCGGCCAAACCATTTTTGCGGAGTGCTGGCCTGGCCTTTCCTTGACTGCGCGGGCGGTGGCGGGCGGGGAAAATGGGCTGCCCTGCTTGGTCGCGGCCCAGCAAATGGCCCTGGTTGATCCCGAAAAAGTCCGTTTGGCCAAGAACGGTGCCCCGTGGCTTGCCCTTGTCAATTTTTCTGCCCCTCTGCTCATCGCCTTTGCCACCGATGGGCACACATTCGCGGCCACATCGGCGCAAGGCTTGGTATTGGCTGGCAGCTTGGCCCCGCGCACGTGGGCCGTGCCGCTGTGGGTCCCCGTCCAGAACCGCCCCGATCAACCCACCCACGCCCTCAATGTCACCGATTGGGCCTTGGCGCAGTTTCGCCAGCACTATCGTTTCACCGAAAAATACGACGATCGGGCCTGGGCCAATGGCGAGCAGGTGGACCGGTTGTTCAATTTCCGCGAGTTTGAGCACTGCCGGGTAGTGCCCGACTTTGCGGGCGATCTGCGGGCCTTGATCGAGCTGGGGGAGGGCCGCGAAGTGAAGCAGTTGGCGCAATCCATCCACACGCCGAATGCCGCCACGGCCAAGAGTTTTGACAAAGTGAGCAAGGTTTTTGCGCCCATCCAGCGGCGTTTCGAGCGGGGCGGGCGGGCGCTGTGCCTCGGCCCCGAATCTTACGCCGTGATTTCTGCCTACTTTGCCGGGGCAGCGCGGGCACACACAGAATTGGCCGATTTTTTTGCTGATCCCAATTTTGATCAGCCACTGCGGGAAATCAATAAAATTGACATTTTTTATTATTGTCTGGCCGTATTGACCGACCCAACTTACCAAACCGAAGCCGCCTATCATTTGCAACGTGACGTGCCCCGTTTGCCTTTTTACGAAAATTTTTGGCATTGGCGGGAGCGCGGGCAGCAACTGACCGGCTAGCAATGGGTTGTGCCCTTGATGGTTTACTCTACCATTGGAAATAGAAAACGAAATTTTCAACTGCTTTGCAAAAGTTGATAATATTTTTGATCGCTGCACCAAACGACTTTGGCAATTTGGGGCCAAGAAAAGGATAGCTGGTTATTTTTACCAGAAGTTGGTGGAATTCAAAGAAATGGGGTTTTATTTTGTTGAAAATAAGTATACCGTGGCCAAAGGAATGTTTGTTCCCAATGACAAACAAACTGTAACAAACCAAGTAGCAAATAATAGTACAATTAGGGCAAACCGAGAGTAACATTACTGAACGACAAAGATAACCATGGAAAATACATTGTTTGATTTCATTGCAAAATACATTCCGCTCTCGGAAGCGGAAAAGAGTGCGGTGGTAGCTTTGGACATCTTTCGCACTTTTAAAAAAGGGGCGGTTTTACTCAAAGAAGGGCAATATTCTAGTGAAGGCTATTTTGTTTTAAAAGGCTGTGTAAGGATATTTTATATCGTTGATGGCGAAGAAAAGACGACTGGCTTTTATACTGAAATGGAAGGCATTACCCCTAACTGTGTGGTCAGCAAACAACCTTCCAAATATTTCATTTCGTGTATTGAAGATTCAATTGTTACCGTTTCAAATCTTGGGATGGAGGTTGAGATTTTTGAAAAATTCCCAAAATTTGAAAAACTTTGCCGCATTCTTTCCGAACAACTTTTGGCCAAAACCCAAATCTCCTTTGATGAATTTAAGACATCTTCCCCCGAACAGAGATATTTAAATCTTTTGCAAAACCGACCAGATTTATTACAGCGTGTTCCCCAACATCAGTTGGCCAGCTACTTGGGCATCACACCACAATCACTGAGCAGGTTGCGGACAAGAATCATGGAAAAGAAAATATAAGCACGGGCTTCTTCTTAACTTAAGTGAACGACTTTTGGTTGATCGCCGATCTACTTTTGTGCATCGTTAAACTTAAAAAGTACAGAAGATGCGAAAGAAAGTTTTAATCATTGCTTTTGCCATGATGCTGGCGGGTTCATCACAACTCAAAGCACAATATGCCAAACAAGACAGTACTTACAAAAAGTTTTTTGTTGGTAGTTCATTGTTTGTGCTTGCTAATTTTATACCTGATAATAATCCGCCTGATTTTGTCCAACTAAATTTAGGTTATCGCCTAACGGGGAAAGACATTGTTTCAATTGAACTTAAGACTTGGAAATACGCTTGGTCGCTTGGTATTCCGTGGAAATATTACGAAGCCCCCGAAGAACAATTTTCTGGCCACATCAGAGAATATGGATTTGCGCTTGCTTATCAACGTTTTTGGTGGAAAGGGTTGTACACTGGTGTTCACGTTATGAATGCATGGCAGTCGTTCGTTAACAATGAAGGGGCTAAAATTGATAACGGTTTTCAGATTTTCAACACATACCGAGTCGGCTATCATTTCAAGTTGTTCAAGGATCGGTTTTTTATACAACCTTCAATAGCAATAACTCATCGTCCCTATCATACAAAAATGCCTGATTCGTTTAAACAGGTTGACGATAGATGGTCAAAATTCTTCTTCGGGGAGCCGGGATTGCATTTTGGGGTCAATTTTTGAGAAATTGCCATGACCGATTGAAAAATGAAAGGGTTGCTATCTCCCCGCAAAAGTACCACATTGGGATCATGGAATTGACCGAAACCCCCGGCTACGGTGCAGAACCGGGCCGGGGGTTTTTACTCAATGGCTGGGCCACTTTTGCCAAGCAGTAATCCAATATTAAATTTATAAAACTTTGGGCAACAATTTGTTCATACAACTTAACTGTGTGCCTTACGTTGAAAAAAAGTTAGGTGTTCAGGAAGTTACTATTGCGCATGGATCGTCAAAATTGGTTACAGATTTCCAGTCTGCTGGGATCATGGTTGTTGGCTGGGCAAAAACTGTTTGCCGAATCAGCGGTGTTTAATGAAGCATCACTGGGGCAAGTCCGACCGGAGAAAGTGTCAGATCGGCTGGCAATGCCGCAGAGCCGGATTCAAGTCCCCTTTCACAAGGCCGATTTTGGCCCGGATTTTTGCTGGGGAGCGGCTTCGGCGGCCTTTCAAACCGAGGGCGCACATGAGGCAGACGGTAAATCCCATTCCATTTGGGACACTTTTACCCAGCGGCCCGGCAAGATCAAAACGGGGGAACATGCCCAAGTGGCGACCGATTTCTATCGTCGTTACCCCGAAGATTTGGCTTTGTTGCAGCAAATGAACATGCAGCATTTCCGTTTTTCCTTGGCCTGGTCCCGCCTGATGCCCAAGGGGATCGGCGCGGTCAACGCCAAGGGGGTGGACCACTACAACCGCTTGATCGACCACTGTCTGGCCAACGGGGTGACGCCGTGGGTCACGCTGTACCATTGGGATTTGCCCCAAGTGCTGGAGGACAAGGGCGGCTGGACCAACCGCGATATTGTCAACTGGTTTGGTGAATATGCCGATTTTGCCACCCGGGCATTTGGTGATCGGGTGAAGCAGTGGATGGTGCTCAACGAACCGATGTCATTTGTGGGGCTGGGCTATCAAATGGGCCTGCATGCACCCGGGCGGCGGGGCTTGCACAACTTCGTCCCGGCGGCCCACCACACTGTGCTGGCGCAAGCCGAGGGCGGGCGGATCGTCCGCCGGAACGTGCCCGGGGCCGAGATCGGGACGACTTACTCTTGCTCCCATGTATCGCCTCACCGCGACACGCCGGCCGACCAGCTTGCCGCCGCCAAAATGGATGCAC
>JBBQXF010000154.1:0-8982 GCA_038209965.1 Cytophagales bacterium
ACACAGCGTTGTCCAGGTGGTGAATGTTTGGGTCCCGGGGCACAACCCAAGTTTTGGACAACTGAAAGTGGAAGAAAAGAGCAATGAAATTACTGCGATCCCAGGGGTTTTAAAGACGGTTGATTATAAAAATAGTGTGGCGGGCATTGGTGCCATTGGGCGCCAGAAAGAAATTGTTGGCCAAATTGTGGCACAACAGGCAGATTGTGTGATAGCTCTGAAGAAAAACCAGAAGCTGCCCGATAAACAAGTTGAAGCTGAATTTTTGCGTCAACAAGCAGGTTTGGCTTGTTCCACGGGCAGTGATTTGGGGCATGGCAGGGCAGAAGAAAGAAAGGTATATCTTTTGGAAAACTTGTCTTTTATTGGGGCAAAAGAAGATTGGGCGGGTTTGAAGAGCATTGCGGTGGTTGAGCGCAAAGTCTGTCGAAAGGGCAAAGAACAAAATGGTGGGCACTTCTATATCAGCAGTTTAAGTGGTATTGGCCCCGAAAAAATGGGACAATATGTTCGCAACCACTGGGCGATAGAAAACGGCTTGCACCGGCAGGCGGCCCTGTGGCAGTTGGATGTTACTTTCAAAGAAGATGACTCGGTCATCAGGGCTGAAAATGCCATTGTTAACCTGCATATTATCCGAAAATGGGCTTCATATTTGCTCAAAAAAGACCTTGGTAAAATGAGCCTGCGAAGAAAAAGAAAGAAAGCCCACAGAAATAATTTGTACTTAAAACAGCTCTTCAAATAAAAAAATTTGGTGCGGTTGCCCTACAAAATGAGCCTCCTCTACAAAAACAATTCAAACAAAACCAGAGTGCCTAACTTATCTACCAATGAAGCACTTGCCGCACTCATTACCAAGGTTGCCGATTACTTTACGGTAGATAGAAACACGCTTCGGGATAATTTTGCGTGGGACGAAAAGCACCCGACCAAGAGAAAGATAGAGAATCCGCAACCAAGGTTCAAAAATCTATTGGCAATCGCCTATGCGGGTGCGCTCGACTTTGATGATTATTACGCGCGCGCCACTCAAGCCCCCAAAGGCATTGAGGGCGATTGGGTGTCGGTAGTCCGAAGCAATGACCAGAAAAGCTTGTTGTTGGCAAAAATTGACATTCAAAAAGAGGAGGATGGTACTTACTGGGTAGAGATGATCGGTGGCAACCAGATCATCGGCCGAGGTTGTGAAAAGAATAAATGCTTACAAATTCTGTTTGAGCAGGAAAACAAAACACTACTGCTTTCTTTTTTTGTGGGTAGAATGACCAGTCCCAAGCTATTGCAAGGTACTTTTAGCGGCATCAGTTCAGCGGGTGTGCCTGTTGCCGGTGTCGAGTGGCTGGTCAGGCCACAACTGCTCCCCAAAAACCTCCAAGTTCCTGATGTGATGAGTACTGGAGAAGGTAGTGAAAAGTGGCAAGGGCTACCTAGTGAGATTCAACGCAGCTTTGGCGATTTTGCTTGTTGTTATGTCAAAACAGACATTAGTAACATCTCACATTTCAACTGGCGAGATTTTGAATGAAACAAACCGCAATAGATGAGCCTTAGGAGGACGATTTCTTATGTTTCATTATTCAAACTTTGAAAGACTATGAAATTTGATTATGATGTTTTCATCAGCTTTGCTGACGAAGACAAAATATTTGCTTCTGAACTGTACGAAGCACTCCAAGCCGCCGGTATCAAGGCATGGTGCAGTGCCAAGGATGTGCCGCTTGGCGTGGATATTCATGCCTCGGTGAGTCGGGCATTGCCCAATTGCGAATATTTTTTGCCGATTATTGGTCGGAATTATGGAAGATTTTGGCATGAAAAAGAATTTCACAGCGCCTCCCATAATCGCCCCAATGCGCTTATCATTCCTGTTTCCTACTACACTGATTACGAATATCTTAAAACCAATGAAATGTTTTCGCTTATTTCCTCGATTCGACTTGTCAATGCCGAGGAAATGTCAATGCCCAGCCTTGCCAAATGTATTGCCGCGCGTATCAACAAGGAAGAAGTAAAAGTCAAGCCGCAAATTTCGGCAAAGATGATATTCTACGAAAAAATAGTACATAATAGAATTGCCCAAATCGTATTTGCGGCTTCTTTGCTCTGTTTTGCTGGTATGCGCATTTATGATTACATTAGCAAACAGGAAAATTTGAAAGCACAGAATGCACTGGATCAGCGGCGAAGCGACCTAACTGATACGCTAACGCTGGTAGGAAAATTCATCATCAAGCCCTCAGCATTACTCACCATCGATTTAACCACCGGACGGGCGGAAGTTGATTTCCCACTGGAACTCCAAAATGTAGCGGCGGAAAAGCAGAAAAATGGCTTACAAAAATTATACTTTACCATTAGCAATAAAAGTGAGCAAAGCCTATTTTTTAATACCTTGATTCTCGAAGTAACGCGCCAAAGGAGCGAGGTAGCTTTCAAAGAAAAAGTCATTGACATTGAAACGATTGACATTTGGGAAGTAGCCATTCCCCAAGACACCGAAAACGTGAGGTACAAATACAGAAAGAGCAAAGCACCCAAAAAGATGCTAGAGAAAGATCAGACTGATAATCTTTGCCTCATTTTGTATCAGCAGGAAGGGAAAAAAAGGAGACTGCCACCGCCCTATTCCATGCGCGCTACTTTTGTCAGCAACGAAAAGACAGAAGTAAGTTCCAAACAGTTCTTGTTTAGCAAAAAAGGGGAGTTTGTCTATGAGCACTAAATACTATCGTTAATACCGGTAAGCTGCTCTCGGTGAGTGTATTGCATGGGTTCTCCATCGTCATTTTTTTGTCTTAAAAACCCATTTATTGGGTACTGGAGATTGGCTAAAGCCAATGCGCTGGTGGCAATAGCTAGGTCTTTCATAACATGGATATAAAACAATTCACTTTAAATGGCGGAGCACCAATTCATTCAATTCAATAAAATAACGCAAATGGAAATAGAACTCATTCAAACCCTGCACCCGCTACCCAACAAAGTAAATAAGAAGATCTCTTTGGAAAAACACAATCGGATCAAAACGGGCATATTGGCAATTTTAGCTGAAACCGAGCCAACTCATTCCGAACTTATGGAAGCATTGTGTACCAGCGTAAAAGATGATTTTGTGGGTGGTGTACAATGGTATGGCGAAACCGTGAAACTGGACTTGGAAGCCGAGCAATTAATTGAGAGAACGAATACGACACCACAGAAATATAAATTGACCACAGTGAAACAATAAAACGGTCTGCCAAAATGGGGCAGCATCGGAGGGTAACTACCAACGGACAGCCAACATAATGTTTAACCCAACGTATGAACTCAGCATGATTTGGGCTATACCAAAAAGAAAAAGCAGTGGACGGATTTTTTCTCTGACTTTCAATAATTTATTTTTCCATTTAGGGGAAGATCAACTCAGTCTGGATATAAATGATGCCGCTAGTCCCGATTTAGGCGGCTAGCGCACCACTTTTACTAGCCCCACTATCTTCTTTCCTTGTTCAATGGCGAGCAGCGAGAATCGTGGAGTCTTTACTGCTGCCAGTCAGTTGGCCTCCTCCTGCCAAGTGCTTCAAACCCAAGGTTGGTACTAGGGCACAAAATCTATATATTTGCTAAGGGAAATGAGCCAAAGCAGGCTGAGCCGGGTTGATTTCAAGAAATTGATGGAAGACTTCCGGTCTCCGCAGTTTTATGTACCGATACTTTTGGCGCAGACCTCGGCAACTGTTGAGCGAAATGTTCATTTGAAGCACAGCCATTGGTCAATAACTAAAAAAATATTTTTTCACTATTGACCAGAAAATTATTTTGATCTCAGTTAAAAACTTCAAAATCGGTTTAATCTTTCAACGAAAATAATAAATTTAACAAATTTCTATGTTACAATTCATCAAATTTACATTTGCAACCATTGTTGGCTTGTTTCTATTTCTATTTTTTGGCCTATTCCTGCTCGTTGCCATCATTGCAGCCAGCAGTGGTGGAGGCCAACCAGTAGTGAAAGTCGAGTCCAACTCGGTACTCCGGCTTAACCTGAACCAGTCTATTGCCGAGCAAGGCATTGATAACCCATTTGAAGAGCTGCCCTTTTTTGGCAAAGCCAGCCAACTCGGCTTGATCGAGCTGCGGGCGGCCCTCCAAAAAGCCAAAGCCGATGACCACATCAAAGGGATTTACTTCGAGGCCAGTGGGATCGGGGCTACCGGTTTTGCTTCCCTGCAAGAAATTCGTGATATGCTGGCCGATTTCCGTAAGTCGGGCAAATTTATCCACGCGTATTCGGCGGGAATTTCGGAGGGCACATATTATGTAGCTTCAGTGGCCGACAAGATATTTGTCCACCCAGCGGGCAATTTGGAACTGAACGGCCTCAACATCCAAATAATGTTTTACAAAAACACCTTGGAAAAAATTGGGGTGAAGCCCGAAGTGTTCCGCGTAGGGGCGTTCAAGGGCGCAGTGGAGCCGTTCATTCTGGATAAGATGAGCGACGAAAACCGCCTGCAATACACTTCGTTCCTCAACAATGTATATGACCATATTCTGGCCGACATTGCCGAAGGGCGCAAAATCCCGCTAGAAGAATTGCGAAATATTGCGGGGCAAATGCTGGTGCAAACCCCCGCCGATGCCATCAAATACAAACTGGTGACCGATACTGCCTATTATGATCAAGTGGAAGCGGGCCTCAAAAAGGCGGCTGGGATTGCCGAAACTGATAAAATCAAGTTTGTGGCCATCCATGATTATATGAAGACAGCCGCCGAAAGCAACTCTGGCAAGACCGACAAAGTAGCTGTGATCATTGCCGAGGGTGATATTGTGGACGGTAAAGGTGCGCGGGGAATGATTGGGGGTGACGCCATCGCCGCTGAACTGCGCAAGGTCCGCCTCGATAAAAATGTGAAAGCCGTAGTGTTGCGCATCAATTCGGGCGGGGGCAGTGCCCTGGCCTCCGACATCATGTGGCGCGAGGTGGAACTGCTCAAAAAAGCCAAACCGGTGATCGCCTCCATGTCTGACTACGCCGCCTCCGGGGGCTATTACATGGCCATGGCCTGCAATACCATCGTGGCCCGGCCCAATACCATCACTGGTTCCATCGGAGTGTTCGGCCTCACTTTCAATGCCCAAGAACTGATGAACAGTAAACTGGGGGTCACCTTTGACAACGTCAAAACGGGTCAGTACGCCGATCTGGGCGATGCCTCCCGTCCCTTGACTGATTCGGAGCGGCGCATTTTGCAAAACGGGGTGGAGCGGATCTACAAAGATTTTACGGGCAAAGTGGCCGCTGGCCGCCGATTGCCCCTCGATAGTGTGCTGCGCATTGCGGGTGGCCGCGTGTGGACGGGCACGCAGGCCAAGGCCATTGGGCTGGTGGATGTGCTGGGCAGCTACGAAGATGCAGTTGAACTGGCGGCTAAGCAGGCCAAACTTACCAAAGGAGACTACGAATTGAAGTTCTACCCCAAGAAAGAGACCATCTGGGAGGTACTGGCCGGTAGCGAAGATTTGATCCGGGCACAAGTGCTGAAAAGCGAACTGGGCGAGTTCTATCCCATTTATCAGCAGACCAAGCAACTGCTGCATTTGCGGGGCATCCAAGCCCGGATGCCATTTCAGTTGCGCATCAACTAGGCGAGCAGAGGAAAGAAAACTGGTTATGGCACGGTGATAAATCGTGCCATAACCAGTTTTTTATGATGCTGTCCCAATAAAGCATTGGCAGATGGTGGTCGGCTGCCCCGTTGGGCAGTCCCGTCAAGCACAAGCCCCG
Source organism: Cytophagales bacterium (assembly GCA_038209965.1). GTDB lineage: Bacteria > Bacteroidota > Bacteroidia > Cytophagales > Thermoflexibacteraceae > JALONO01. The sequence continues at coordinate 5,777 of JBBQXF010000154.1, forward strand.
TCGCCGCGCCCTCTGTTGCGCGGGATTCAGCAGTCCATTTCAGGCCCCGATCAATATTTACCCCGCTTCGGACAGTTTTACCCCCCTTTCGTCCTTTTTTAAATTTTCGCGTTGGGTAATCGCCTAGTTTTGTTTCACCCCAAGGACAGGAGGCCAGCCCGTAGTAGTAGTCCGGTTTCTCGCTTGGCCAATTCTCAAGGTTCCTGTTCTTGCACCCTGTTATTCGGGAACTACGGCTAGGTAAAATTTTATCCTAACCGATAACATTCATAAATTGCCAAACCAACACGCTACAACGACATGCTCAACTTATCTGCAATTTTGGAAGACAGTGCCCGCCGTCATCCAACCAAGACCGCCTTTATTTTTGGCGAAGCCTCGTTCAGTTACGCCCAGATCAACGGGGCCGCCAACCAAATCGCCAACGGCCTGCGGGCCAAGGGCATTGTACCCGGCGACAAAGTGGCCCTAAGTTGCTTGAACCTGCCTTATTTCCCGATGATCTATTTTGGGATCCTCAAAGCGGGGGCAGTGGTGGTACCGTTGAGTGTGCTGCTCAAAACGGACGAAATCACCTACCACCTGACTGACAGCGATGCCAAGGCCTACTTCTGCTTTGTCGGGACTGATGAGCTGCCGATGGGCCAAATGGGCCACGCGGCCTTTGTTCAAGTGCCTACCTGTGAGCACTTTGTCCTGATCATGCCCAAGCCCGATCAGCCTACCAGCCTACCGGGTATGGCCACCTTGGGCAATCTAATGGCGGGCCAACCGACGGTGTTTGAAACCCATTCGGCCGGGGCCGAAGACACGTGCGTCATTATCTATACGTCGGGCACAACAGGGCGGCCCAAAGGTGCAGAACTGACCCATGCCAATTTGCTGCTGAATGCCATCTTGGCCACCAACTTGGTCGAGGCCAAAACAGACGATGTGATGCTCACGGTGTTGCCGCTGTTCCATATTTTTGCAATGACCATCCTGATGAATGCCGGGATTTACAAGGGCACTACCAACGTATTGCTGCCCCGCTTTGATCCAGAAGCGGTTTTGGGAATGATCCAAAAGCACCGGGTCACCATTTTTGCGGGCGTACCGACCATGTATTGGGGTTTGGTGCATTATGCCGCCTCAGCAGTAAACCTTGGCTCAATCACCCAAACCTTGCGGGTTTGTGTTTCGGGTGGGGCTTCGCTGCCCGTTCAAGTATTGGAAGATTTTGAAGATCGATTTAGGGTGCCGATCATCGAAGGCTACGGGATGTCCGAAGGTTCGCCGGGGGTCACCTTCAATCATTTGGACATCGGTCGCAAACCCGGATCCATCGGCACACCAGTCTGGGGAGTTGAAGTGAAACTGGTGGATGCCGAAGGCCAAGAAGTGCCCGTGGGCGAGAAGGGGGAACTGCTCTACAAGGGCCATAATGTGATGAAGGGCTATTATAAAAAATCCGGTGCCACTGCCGAAACGATCAAGGATGGCTGGCTTCACTCGGGCGATGTGGCGATCAAGGACTCGGACGGTTTTTATTACATTGTGGACCGCACCAAAGACATGCTCATCCGGGGCGGGCTCAATGTCTATCCCCGCGAGGTGGAGGAGGTCATGATCAGGCACGAAGCGGTGTCGCTGGTGGCGGTCATCGGGGTGCCCCACGAAGAATTTGGCGAAGAGGTGAAAGCTTGTGTGGTGCTGAAAGCTGGGAAATCGGTTTCGGAAACCGAGCTGATCGAATGGACAAAGGGGCACATTGCCGCTTACAAATACCCCCGCTACGTGGAGTTTATGGATGCCCTGCCCATGAGCGCGACCGGCAAGATCCTAAAAAAGGAATTGCGAAAATAATGGGTTGGCTATGAAATAAGAAACCCCGGTAGCGTTTGCACACCCTGCCGACGGTGAGGGGAAAAACCAAAAAAGCCACGAACGCTGCGTTTGTGGCTTTTTGTTACTGATGCCTTTTTGTTATTTGATGGGCCGCACGGTCGTTCGGCGGTTGATCAAGTGCTGGGGTTCGGTCTTGGCATTTTTGACCTTGGGCTGCGATTCGCCATAACCTTTGGCTAGAATATTGGCCTCAGGGATTCCCTTGCCCACCAAATAGCGCACGGCCGATCGGGCCCGGCCTTCGGATAGCCGCTGGTTATATTTGTCATTGCCCCGAATATCGGTGTGGGAACCAAGTTCCAGCACCGCCTTAGGGTTTTCGGCCAAGTAATCGGTCAAGAACTCCGCAAATTCATCCAAGGTCTTGGCCGCTTCAACCGTGATCCGGGTGCTGTCATATTCGTAATTGATCTCGATTTCTAGCACGCCCTTGGTCAGGTCGGGCCGGGTTTTGCCCGGGATCTGCGTGGGGGGCACTTCGATGTTCAGCAGGTTTTTGCGCAGCACTAAATCCAGTTCATAACAAACCGTGTTGAACCGTTTGGGCAAGGTTTGGGGATTCACGCCCTTTCCGACCATGGAAAAAGGTTCATTGTCAGCCAGATAGGTAACTTTTTGCGCATTTACCCGATATGTTTTGCCCACTTCCACCCGGGTTTTAAATTCATATTTGCCATCGGGGCCCGAGGTGACCGTTTCTACCACTTGGCCAGTGTCATCTCGGAGCTCCACTTGCACTTCGCCCAACTGGTTGGGGGCGGAGTTGCCAATTTTGACGCGCGAATAAGTAGTGCCGCGCAAGCAATAAGCCACAAACTTGATGTCGGCCGAGTCATTTTTGAACTGATAAATGTCATCGTCCCCCTTAGCCCCATCGCCTATCCGGTTGCTGGAAAAATAGCCATTGCTTTTGTTGCGGAACACAATGCCGAAATCGTCGTAGCTAGAATTGATAGGTATCCCCAAATTCTTGATTTTCAATTGTTTGACCGGACGGTTGAGGCTGTCCATCACTTTTACGGTATCTTGGACGAACAAATCGAGGCCGCCAAGGCCAGAGTGACCACTGGAGGCAAAAAACAAGCGGCCATCGGGGGCAACATAGGGGAACATGTCATCACCGGGCGTATTAATGCTGCGGCCCAAGTTTCGTGGGCGTGACCAAGTGCCATTGTCGGCCAATTTTGACACGTACAGATCAGTTGCGCCAAAGGCCCCAGTGGCTTTCCGGTTGGAAGAAAAATAAAGGGTTTTGCCATCGGGACTGAGGGCCGGGCAGGCATCCCAGTTGGCGGTATCGGTCACGTTCTCGAGCAGGA